>CAYWYD010000084.1:0-1733 GCA_964462425.1 uncultured Thermoplasmata archaeon | reverse complement strand
AGAAGATCTATGTGGAGGAGATGGAGATGGATGAAAATACAGAAGTCGAAGAGGAGGATTCCAGCTCCGTAGAGAAAGTAACAGAATGCCCTGAATGTAGCAGCAGCCACCTTGCCCAGGATTATGATAGAGGGGAATTGATCTGTGAAGATTGTGGGCTGGTCATCGACAATCAATATATCGACGAAGGTCCGGAGTGGCGGGCTTTCGATATGAAGCAGGAAGAGAATAGGGCTAGAACCGGCGCTCCCATGAATGAGTTGATACATGATAAAGGGCTATCCACAAATATAGATTCATCCAACCGTGATTCCTACGGAAGAGCGATCTCGAGCAAGAAGAAGGCACATGTATATCGTTTAAGAAAATGGCAGAGAAGGATAAGGGTATCCGACTCGACGGAAAGAAACCTGGCCCGCGCGTTGACTGAGATGGGTAGATTGGCTTCGACCATTGGATTGCCTAAAAATATCAGGGAGACCGCAGCGGTGATTTACAGGAAAGCTGTCGAAAAGAATCTTATCAGAGGCAGGAGCATAAAGAGCGTGGTAGCTGCATCATTATACGCCGCCTGTAGGAAAGCTGGCGTTCCAAGAACCCTAGATGAGATATCGGAACCTACATCTTCGGGTAGAAAGAACATCGGAAGGACTTATCGATTTTTGAGTCGTGAACTTCTCTTGAAACTCGAGCCTACCAGGCCTCAGGATTACCTCGATCGTTTCTGCAGTGAACTCGATCTGAGCGGCAAGGTCAAAAAAATAGCAAGAAATATAATCGATCAAGCCGAAGAGCAGGAACTCATATCCGGAAAGGGGCCGACTGGATTGGCCGCCGCTGCGCTCTACATAGCGTCCATAAACGGTGGTGAGAGAAAGACTCAACGTGAAGTCGCCGATGTCGCCGCCGTCACTGAGGTAACTGTACGGAACAGGTACAAAGAACTCGTTGAAAAACTCGATATAGATATCGAGGTTTAAGACAGCTTTAATATTCTCTAATTGAGGCTGACGCTCGGAACTATAAACAAGACTCAGCGAGTTCCTTGATCTCTTCTAAATTTTCCTCGGTCTCGGCTATACGTTCCCTCTCTTTTTCCTCTATCTCTTCGATTATCTCGTCTATCGTTTTATCCAGGTAATAACCGTGGACAGGCCTTCCTTTTCCTTCTTTCTTTATCTTTCGTTTGGTGACCCACCCGCGGTTTCTCAATTCCTGCATCGCTATGGATACCTCCGGCTGCCTTAGATCCGTAGCGTCCTCTATCTCTCTGCTCTTTGTTTCGTCTTGGCCGGCAACGAATACCAATGTGCGGGCTACGTCCTTCTGTAGGCCTGCTTTTATCAGTCTACCGATCAACTCTTCTTCTTCGTCCGTTAAACCTTCTTTAGCCATATTTTTCCCACCTTTTTAGGGAGTTAAATATTTAATGGGCATCATATAAGCTTTACTCATTTTTGTTAGAGAGTTATATTTCCTCGGGACAACCGATATAAGTGAAAGTTCATTTTCCTAGTAATATGCAGTCGTAGGAATATCGTGTGGTCATCTATCTTTTTCCTTAAAACTCAGCTCTCTCTTCTTTACTCGTACTCCTCCGGGTACTCTTCCTTCATCTTTTTCCCTTTCAAGATCATGAAGATGAATAGGGGTATGATGGATCCCAAGAAGATAGCGGAGTGAAGGTGCGCTCCCAGCAGAAGGTAATATATCGCGAATCCCAGGAGGATCAT
>CAYWYD010000083.1:0-1829 GCA_964462425.1 uncultured Thermoplasmata archaeon | reverse complement strand
AAACGCCCGTCTCGTTCTCTACTTTCGCAGCAAGATCGATCCCGCCGTACATATCTAACCAATATAGGATGGCCTTTTATCAAGCCTACCTTTCCCCCTATACTCTCGTTTTCTTCAAATAAAGATTCGATTTTTAAGAGATGATCCTCTACATACCGATATCCTTGACAACTTTAAAATAGTAATTGTACGTTTTCCTTGAACGGATCATGACTATCTATGGGACTCATTCACCTCCATTTGAGTTCGAAAGAGAGGGTTTATCTTTAAGATTGATCAAGGGTGACAGGTCTATTGAATATTCAAGGGTTGTAGGAGAAGAGGAGTTTGAAAGAACCCTCGTTTCCAAGGAAGGAAAGATCACTCTACATCCTGTCGAGCCTTTAAACCTGCCTAAAGAACTCACTTCTTCTCTACTCATCGAATTCGAAAATCCTATCGTGATAGACTCAAAGATGAAAAAAAGGCTCTATACTACCTTCCCTGTTGAGATCGCTACCTTTTTCGAGGGCACCGATACGGAGAGACCATTGGACATATTCTCCCTCTCAAGATCTAAATACACTCTATACGGAGACGTAAAGACCGGGACTATCTGTAAATACTGGTCTGCCACTCAATCGACGCACCCTCCTGAAGAGATAGACCCGATAATTGAGGGCTTATTGGAACTGACGATAGTGAATCGAACCGAAGAATGGAAAGAAGTCACGAAAGTGGTCTTCAATGCTTACGGGATGAAGATATATTTTGACGAAGAAAAAGTCGGGATGAAAGGAAGACTTTACATAAAAGGCGAAGATTCTTCGGAGACCGGATTTTCTAGCGAACCTATATCTGAGGATATGGCTAAAGCAAGAGAGATCTACAGGAAAAAGAGAACTGCAATAGATATAGGATCCAAATTCGTGATGGAGAGTGGGATCTGATGCTTGATAGGGTTGTGTATGATGCCGTGACGGTCTATGATCTTCTGATAAGCGGGATCATCCTCCTCATCGCTGTTCTTCTTGGGAAAATCATATCTTTGAGACTACGAAAATCTCTAAAAGATAAAGTCTCGAAGGACAGATTGAACACTCTTTCCAAGATAATATATTCCATTTTCGTTTTTATCGGTTTTTTGATCGTTTTGCCTATACTCCAGTTCAACCTATCCGGCATCCTCGTGGCCGGAGGGATCCTGGGTATAATCATAGGTTTTGCCAGCCAGAGCATCGTCACTAATCTGATATCTGGCGTGTTTCTGACCTTTGAGAGACCCTTTAGAGTCGACGACGTCGTGAAACTGGGAGGTGAAGGTGGAACTTTGGGTGTGGTTGAAGACATAAAGATCATCTCGACCACCATGCGGACTTTTGACGGGGTTTATGTGAGAGTTCCGAATGAAAAAGTGTTCACGGGTAATATCGTGAATTATCTAGAAAATGTAGCTAGACGATTTGAATATAATGTAGGGATAAGATACAAAGACGATGCCGACGAGGCGATGAAGGTCATAGAATCGTTGATAGAGGATCAACCTTTAGCTCTAAAAAATCCACCACCGCAGGTGTTCGTGGACACACTCGGTAGCAGTGCCGTGGAACTCAAAGTCAGGGTTTGGGCCCCTGCTACGGACTGGTACGAATTGAGGATGGAACTACTCTGGAAGATAAAAAAAGAACTTGAAAAGAACGGTATCCAGGTGCCGTTCAATCAACAAGAAGTATGGTTCAAGAACGCCCTAGAGATGGATAGAGAGAACAAGTGACATCCTCGAAGACCCAGCTACTTTCACCGACCCCCCTCCCTACCGTTCATCCTTTTATATAGCGCGCTCATTTTCT
>CAYWYD010000082.1:0-1998 GCA_964462425.1 uncultured Thermoplasmata archaeon | reverse complement strand
CAGTGAAAAAGAGACTACAATCGAGAGGTAGTGAAAAAGTGCTTGACGATATAGGCGATAGAATCTGGAACAGGATAGATGACATCATCCACAAGACCACTCGTGAAGTGGTCGAATATGTGAAGCAGTTCGATGAACCAGTTATCGTGCTGGAAGATTTGAAGTATATACGGGAGAATATGGACTACGGCGAGTGGATGAACGAGAGGTTGCACTCTTGGGCTTTCAGAAAGTTACAGGAACAGATAGAATACAAAGCCTCTGACGAAGGCATACCTGTAGTATATGTGAACTCAGAGAATACTTCAAAAGAGTGTCATCACTGCGGGCAGAAAGGTGTCCGTAAAGGCAACCTGTTCCGATGCACGAACAATGACTGTCCTATCAACGAATATCACGCAGACCTGTCAGCCTCAATCTCTATAGCAAAGCGTGGTCGAGAGAGCCTTCTTAAGAAAACGGAAGGCGATGACTTGACCTCGCACGGGGCACATTTGACCGTGCCACAAGACAGCACTTCGGAGGTCACCCATACCGATGAGGAGGTGTCGTATGCGTCTTGAAACCAACAGGATTCCTCCGACTGTTTCGGAAATCCCTTTGGATTTCCAAATATCGAATGAATACTCTGTATTCATGTAGATCTTGAGGCATACTTGCCAAAAGAAAAAAGGAATTTTATTCCTTTGACTTTAGGCGGGGGAGTATGTCAACACCTTCTATCACTAATGTAGCACGCACTACTATTAAAAGTTCCTCACCCAAATTCGTAGTAACCGTGCTCGTTGAACACCGCTGGTATGATCTTATCTTTCGGGATCGAGGTGCGCTGATGTAGCGCCTCTTTGTATAGGAGAAGTTGGGAGACGTGATTCTCTGGTCTGTTCAGATTGGTCTTGTAATCCATGATGTATATGGTTCCGAAACGCTCCTGGATCAGGTCTATGTGACCTGTGAGAGGCGTTTCTATATCGATCAGGTTTGTTTCTTTCGGATCAATGAAGACTGGAAGTTCTGAGCAGACCGTCTTCGAATCGTTCCTGATGAAGAACCTCTCTACAGCTTCGTGTGGAGATTCTTCGTCAGTCCTCGCGGTGAGGGCGAGTTTTGCCAGTTCAGGGGCGATGTTGTCCTTTTCCTTGGGAGTGATATCTTTCTCTTTTTCGATCTTTGTGGAAGATGCTCTAGGCCCTTTCAGGAATATCTTATCCGGTAAAGAGCGTTCGGTCCAACTTATGTAGCGTCGGAGCTGCGGGAGCTTTTTGGCGGAGAGATGCATCTTGAGGTCGTGATACTTGAAGGGATAGACCTGTAGATGATCTAGAAGGGTGGTCGAGATCACGTTGTCCGGATGGACATCGAATCTCTTTCTCAGTCGGAGAAAGCTCAGTGTTTCCTCGTATCTTTCGATCCAGGAATAGATGGTCCTTGTGGGAGGTGAGTGACTGTATTTTTTACCGGTGAGGGTCTTAGCTTCTTTAACTGGATGACCAAGGTTGTACTGCTCTAAGGTGTAAAGGATGACGTGTTCGGGGTATTGGGTGTAATCTCTCTTAGAACTGCTGAAGTAATTTTCACAGTTTTTGCAGTAGTATTTTTGGACGCTGCCTTTAGCTGTCTTCCTGATCCCGTGTTTGATCGTGTTTTCTTTTTCTCCGCAGTTGGGGCATTTCATGAAATTTGAGAGATAAATAGATATATTAAAAGGATTGGGATGAATGGAATTAGGAGAAGGAGAAGGAAAAGGAGAAGGAGAAAGTGAAGGGGAAGGAAAGTGAAGGTGGTTTAAGGAAAAGTAAAATCTGTCAGACGATCGTCTTGCTTTAAGGGAGCACCTAACGTCTTTCGCGGGCGAGATACCTAACGTCCTTTGCGAAAAAACAGGGGTTACCTAATGTCTTTTGCAGGGATTTTACGTTAGGTAGAGCGAGTGGAGGACTTTGAAGTGAGATAGAGAAAAAGGAGCCTCTGGATTATATTTGACCAAACGTTTATTGC
>CAYWYD010000081.1:146-2191 GCA_964462425.1 uncultured Thermoplasmata archaeon | reverse complement strand
AGAGGTAGACCTGGTCATCAAAAATACCTTGAAAGATCACCTGAAAGATGAAATATTGAGGAGTACAAAGTATGCCGCGAGAGTATAGAGATTACTTAGAAGACATCTCCGACTCGATCAGGAAGATAAAGGCGTTCACTAGAAACATGACTTTCGAGGAGTTCACAGCCGACGAGAAAACGAGAGACGCGGTACTAAGAAACCTCGAAGTTATAGTGGAAGTCGAAACTTTTTGAACTAAAGTTTCGCCATCCACTGCTAGTCAAAGACCCTCCATAGGAACAAAATTCACTTTTGTGACCAAGAGGAATTTATCTAATTCCTCGTGAGTACAAAAAGTCGGGTCATTGACTATATAGGTGAAGCTGTCAAAAACCTTCCTGATGAGATAAAAGAGGATAATCCTGATATCGATTGGAAAGGTATTTCTGGTCTCAGAGACATCCTCTCGCATGCCTATTTTGGGATCGACGATGAGATCGTTTGGGACATCATCCAAAACAAGATACCGGAATTGGAAGATAAGATAGATGGATTGATGGAAAAGGAATGAAAATCCGCGATCAAGTTGGCGGTCCCACCTCCAAAACCTTTCTCTAAAAAGATGTAGAGTGAAACTTCTTTCCACAAAAAAGCCGACAATCCAGAACCTACCAACGGCTGCCTCAAGAAACAACGTCGTCGTAGCGTTCTAGGTCATTCAGGATTTCTTCTAGTATATATTTTCCATCCGGTAACCTGGTATATATCGAAGATACAAATATGTCTTGACCTTCCCTTTCCTCTGTTATCAATCCAGAGAGGTCTTCCTTTATGTGGGAATCTAAAGTTTTGGGGTGTATGTTCGATTGATGAGCCAATAACGATTTATTTGGATTACCGATGGTACTGTTCCATATTATCTTCAGGTCTGTAAGGTCCAATCTACCGAGTAAAGCACGGTCCACGTTTATCATCCCTTCTTTCATGTCGTCTTCATCCACGCACGATTTTTCCTTTCCTTGGTATGTGGTCCACGCATGTTTCGTGTAAGTAAAGAACCTGCGGATGTTACCTAAGGAGCGAGTAGACGCCATCTCTATCGCTTTTTCGTTGAAGGGATAACTGAAGTCATCGTTCTTTGTACAGTTCTTCATCCGTTCTTTGAGGAAAACGTTTAAACTATCCTTATTGAGCTTTCTTGGCAATGTTATGTATTGAGAGGAAGTGAATTCCCTCAGATCGGACATCTTCTTGTCTCGTTGGTAAGTATCAGTGTAGAATAGAGTGACCCCCTCCTCAAAGGATGACTCGAGTTCTTTGAAGAATCGGGAAACTTCTTCGTCACTGGTCTTGTCGATATCATCTATCATGATCATAGTGGTTTCTTCCAACCCTTCTTCAAGAGTTTTTTCAAAATCGTCTATACCTTCGAGAAGGACCACCTTTTCATCCAGCCTTTGAGCTCTGCTGTACGCATAATTCAGCATGCTGCTCTTCCCTGTTCCTATACCTCCGATGATCGGGCATATCTCTTCAAACCCCGTTTCTAGGATGGAATTTATCCTCTCACATTCTTTTTCTCTATCGATGAAAAGTGTGTCTATTTGTGATCTCTTTATGGGGTAAAGATAGAACGGATCGGTTTTGAATTCCATGGTATATTCGCCTCTTTCGGTCATTATCATACATTTCAGGTATTATAAACTTTACTATTGTTATTATTGTTGTAAATATTACCATCCTTTTCGGGTATTACCGTTGGTTCACTGACCCGATCCAACATCTTTTTAAGATTTATAGGCGAACTCAGCTCTAGAGGATATAGACGAATACCTCGATGAAGTAAAACAGACCTTGGATGACGTGGAATTCATGATGGACCTGGTGAATACGAGGAAGAGTGTGGGACTATCATCCCAACTATCCTCGCTGACGCTACGGATGAAAGGGGATTTGTTCCCTAGAACGAACAAGCACTGTTTGTGAGTAAGTGGAGATTTATTTCCGCAGAACGAACAAGCACTGTTTGTGAGTAAGTGGAGATTTATTTCCGCAGAACGAAC
>CAYWYD010000080.1:0-2357 GCA_964462425.1 uncultured Thermoplasmata archaeon | reverse complement strand
GGTTTAGTAAGTTTAGACTAACTTAGTTTGAACTAACTTAGTTTAGACTATGTAATTGAGTGGGTGAGAGAGGAGGGACTGCCTGCTCAGGGAGGAAATGATTCTTAGATATATTCAAAGATCATCTAGACCTACATATACACTCGTGAGAGGCCTGCAAGTGGTTAGATATAAACTCATGAAGGGTTGTCGCTAAGTGAAAGAGTTTATCGGCCTGTTCTTTCGTGGCTACCGTATCTCTGTAATATTCGGCTGAACGATTGTTACTGTAGATCTGAAATAGATCATCACATAGAGTTTGAGAAAACAACCCAAGTTCTGCTGCTCTATCATAGGCATACCTGTGGTTTTGAAAGTCATGAACTTCATCAGTTGATTGGGCTAGAACGTACCATTCTAATGAGCGTTCTATCGCCGCAAAGGACATCTCCATAACACTAGTGTAGTATCCGTTGTTATTCCGCAGTGTACGACATGCCTTGATCAATCTACATGCTTTATGGTGTTGTGTCTTAACTTGGTTATGTGGATCTAAACCTTCTTCGAGCTGTGAGTCTTGAGAGTAGTGAGAGAAAGCCTCTTCAACTTCTTGTAATGCGTCAGTCACAGGATTTGGATCATTTGCCATCTAGATTCACCTCTTTTTTAAAGCGCTGGAGTGTTTCTGTCTCGTAAAGGGTTATGCTGGATGAGAGGACTTCCTGAAGTCTTTCGTCGTAGCTCGTTGCGGAGCGTGAAGACTCGACCAAGATCTGAAATTCGTACCGGTTTTCTTCAAATCTTTTTTTACCTAGATCCTTGGCTATTTCATTCGCCTTTCTCTGGTTGGTTCCTTTGTCGGATGGAACTAAAACCCATAGATCGATATCGCTCTGTCGATCGGCTTGACCTCTAGCTACGCTGCCGAAGCTAAGGATTCCTAATACATCATCTAGCTCTTTTTTCAATCGATCGACTGCATTCTTTACCGGTTCATGAAATTCCTTTTGAGGTATCTGGAGGATCCTATCGTCCGGTTTAGTCAACCGTGAACGGTTGATAGAAACATTTTTCTTGTTGCCCTCCGCATCTACCTTTACGAGGTCGTTCTTTTCCAGCACATCTACCGCTTTTTTTATCGCTGGATGGCTGAATCCTGTAAGGCGGGCGAGTCTTCTAAGCGTGTATTCCGTGTAAGGATTATCCGAGAGGATGTGGAGTATCCTATCAGTGGTTTCGTGTCGGAACAGTTCAGGTTCCTGGATAGGGATGGATAAAGAGATGTTCATGCCTTCGTTCGGGTTATGGTTATCTTTCGTTACCATGGTAACGTATGGTTACCAATGGTATTTATATTTTAAATATGTCAGGTAGGTTTACTTTTAACTATTGTCGATCGATGTATTTCTACGGAGATGATCACGTTGGTGTCAAAGAATATCTTCATTCTTCCTTTCGCTCCTCTCTGACGGCTTCGATGACATCTTCTTTCGTTAATCTCTTTTCCTCTGCACTCTTTTCTCCTTTCTGGAATATCTCGTCCCATTCCGGCAGTTCCAGTTTTTTGACGATCAATTCATCTCCGTTGGTTATGACCGCCAGGTGATCTCCCTTGTCTATGGATAGAGATTCCCTTATCTCCTTCGGTACGGTGATCTGGTACTTTCTAGTCACCTTCGTTATGGAAGCTTTCGACATCTTTATCGTAGTATAATACTACGTAATAAAGATTTTGAATGGGGTTAGTGGGAAGGTTTTGGGGGAGGATGTCATAGAAACTGTCTGACCAAACCTTTTAATATTCGATAAAGGGATAATCTTTAATGTGAGACGATGTCCGAAGTGAATGTTAAGCTCCCGCCAGGATTATCTGAAAAGATCGCAAAATTTGAGCTGGAGAGAGAGCTGACCAAGAAGAGCTGGAGGCTCAAGTCCATAAAATCCTCGATAGATAAGCTGGACCTGTCAGAGGAAGATATAGAAAAATTCGAAGATGCGAGGAAAGAGGCATGGCGGGAAAGGAAAAACGAATTGTTGTAGATACGAATGTTCTCATCTCTTCTTTGATATAGCGATTAAAAAATATTATTTTTTATGAGCTAGCAGTGGAAATTTTGAATTTCCTCTATAAACCCAGAATCAGTAGTTTGGAAAGTGTTGGATATCGAAGATATAGTATTTTTAGTTCCCGAGCTCGCTGTAGACGAGCTTGAAAAATACGAAGAGATGATCCAAGAAAAATTGAACTCAAGAGATTGTGAAGATGAGTACGAGTATCTTTTATCTGAACTCTTCACACCTTTGATAGTTGTGCCTTCTTCCGAGTATAAGGATGAGATGGAAGAAGCTTATGAGACCATGAAAGACATAGACGAGAA
>CAYWYD010000079.1:0-2359 GCA_964462425.1 uncultured Thermoplasmata archaeon | reverse complement strand
GGTCAAGGTTTAAATAGATTGGATATCATCCTTTAATAGGTGTTCCGATGCCGACAGCTGTAGAAAAGAGATCCTCTGATGAAGAGGAAAACAAGATAGTGAAAGACCCGGATATCATGGGGGGTTCATCAAGGATAGACGGAACCCGGATCCGAGTGAGTGATATCGTTGTAGACTACGAATACAGGGATTGGAGTCCCGAGGAGATAGCGGAACAATACCCCACCATATCTCTCTCAGACGTCTATTCAGCTCTAGAATACCATCATAGAAATAAGAAGGAGATCCGAGAAGAGATCCAGGAACGGGAGCAGAAGGTAAAAGAAAAAATGGACGGTTGAACGAATGTCGATCACTATCCAGGCAGACGAACATATCAAGAAAGCCATCTCTGACGGGATAAAAAGGAGAGGAGTTGAACTCTACACTGTTGAGGAGGAAAAGATAAAGGGAGAAAGCGATGAAGACCTCCTCCAATTTGCAGAGAAAGAGAATAGAGTCATCCTAACCAACGACAGCGATTTTCTTGAGGTGGACCTTCATCCCGGTATTTTATACATAACTTCCCAGTATGCTCCTATAGGGGACGTGGTCAGGGAAGTCGTGAGGCACGTAGATCAATACACGAAAGAGGAATTCCAAGATACTATTTTTTATATACCTTGAATTCAGGTCAATTCTTATCTACAGATATCTTTTTTCCTTCGGTACATCACAAACCGTAGGTTTCTTCCCTTGAAAGTCGGCAGTCCCTCCTCTCTCACCCACTCGATTACATAGTCTAAACTAAGTTAGTCTAAACTTACTAAACCATGTTTCCGCATCTTTTAGATCGTCATTCCTCATATAGTTTTATACCTTCTTTCTCGATATTCTCAGCAAAGCTCTCGTCATGCTTTTCCATCAATTCAAACCTTTCCTCTTCCATGATATCGGGCATTATCCTTACCGATTCTTCCGAATTTATCCTTTCAGCGATCTGTGATATCTCCTCTTCTATTTTTTTAACTTCTTCTCGAAGCAGGATCAAGATATCGATATCGCTGTTGAGATCCGCCGTTCCTCTCGCCACGGATCCAAAAAGTACGCATCTCTTAACCCCCTCGAGCTCTTTTATCTCCTCCACGAATCTCTTTGCAACTTCCTCGAGCTCATCGATCTCGGCCCTAGAGAGTTTGAGGATCTTCTTCAAAACATCCCTGTTCTTCACTTCGACCATCTTTGATTTACCGACTTCAGAGGTGGAGACGAAGTTCCTTTCTTCCAGCCTATTAACGGCTCTCCACACCGTGGTTTTTGGAACGCCAGATTCGTCAGATATATCTCTCAGAGACCAGTTCCTATCGGGGAATTCCATGAGGGCCTTGATCACTTTTAGTTCATTCTCGCTTTTTGGGAGATACATATTAAATTTCACTTATGAAATGATCGTTTCACTAGTGAAATTAGTTAGGGGTATATGAAACTATCGACAGGGATGTTCCGCTGGTTTTGCCCCTCTCAACCATCTTATCCGATTTTTCCCACGCTCACCCGGTCAGAGACGCTCGTGATTCACAGTAAAATTCGATAGAACATCCTCCCCTACGGAGGTACTGGGTGCAGAAGATATAGATAATGAGTTCAGGGTAAACTTCACAGAAAACTTCAGGGTAAACTTCAATGTAAAAGGAAAGAAACTAGATAGATCAACAGATATTTTGTTTAAATTAGCGATGAATAAACAGGATAAAAAAGCTGATATCAGATGCTGATTTACCGGAACCGACCTTCGAAACAGATTCTTTCTTTTTCGGAAAACATGAATGTTTTCCCCCTCTCACTCGTTCCAAGAACTCGTGATTCACAGTAAAATTTGAGAGATCAACAGAGACTGAAGAGGATCAAATTGGAGAAAGGTTGGGTGAAAGGTTGGGAGAAAAGTTGGGAGAAAATGATATTAGAATATTGGAGTCAATATCAAGTGATCCACATATAACGATTAAACAACTTTCTGAGGAACTTCAGATAAGCACAACGGCAGTAGAGAATAATATCAAGAAACTAAAGGAAAAGGATCTTCTAAAAAGAGTTGGACCTCCCAAAGGAGGACATTGGGAGATTATTAAAAAATAAGTTATTTTTATTTTTTCACTATTTAGTTATCCCCGAGCAGGTGAGAAGGGAGTGGGAACAAACTCACAGTTTGCGATTAGTAAGAACTACGTTCTCACACTCGATTGGTCATAGACCTCACGACCCAGTGGAACCAGTTCCAACGCGGAAAAGCCAGCGAGTCCGCAGGATCTAACAGGGAAGGCGTGCCTTTCCTGTGATTAGAGGAATAATTATTCCTCTATCATTAGAATTTCCATAAGAA
>CAYWYD010000078.1:0-2507 GCA_964462425.1 uncultured Thermoplasmata archaeon | reverse complement strand
TCACAGCCTCCTATGTACAGCGGGGTATTAGAGTTAGAGAATAAAATACTTTCGGGATGTAGTAAAATAAGTCCGTGTCCGGCTAGATCTAAATCGCTATCGTACTCCTAACTCTTCTAAGAATTCGTTCTGCCAATCTTTAAATTCTTTGAAACCCATATCGAGATACTTGGATTCGTCAGCATCGAATTTTTTTACAACTCTGACAAGTTCCTGCTCAAAATCGAGCCCATGTTCTTCCAGTCTTTCCTTATATTTACCAAGGTCGAAGTCACAGTAGATCAGCATGGAGAGGATATCGGTGGCATCTTTTTTTCCTTTTACACTACCTTTTCTATCGAGCTCCGCATTCTGTTTTAGGATGACTAAGTCCTCCAATACCGGGACTGTAAACCCCTCTATCCGTGTGACTTCCAATTCTTCTAGAGGAAAGCCGAGTTCTGAATAATATTTAACGTATATATCAACATCGAATTTATCCTGCTGGATCTCGTACTTTTTTAAACGGTCGTTTTTCGACACGTCATAATCCTGCCTCAATTGGCCAAGAGTGTCAAAATCGATCACGATATCTATATCCTTAGATTTTTGATTCTTAGACCATAAGTAAACGGCCCAACCACCGATTAGGATAAACTCGTATTTTTTAGAGAATTCCTGCAGGCTTTTCCAGCTGGCTTTCGTCAATGATTCATTCCAAAATTCTGTCATGCATCTCCCTCGTAAATTCCTTAGCATACCATTCTTTCATATTCCACAGATCAGCAAAGATCAGGGCTTCATTGACTGTGGTCTCTTTTTTCATTACGAATAGGTTTGGAGGACCTTTCCTTTCAGGAAAACGTTTTTTGATCTCTTCGAGGCCCGACTCTTCAGCATAGACATAAACTTCGGAATAATCTGCTGGTACTTCTCCATATCTGAATTTGTATGCGGTATATGCGGTGAATTCTACACCACCCGGCATAGACCTCTCTATCTCTCTAACTTTTTCATTAACTCTTGTTTCATACACTATATCTCTCTCAGTATTTCTTATACTAGCCATGAACATCAGTATCTTCTCCTTGTCTCTAGTCTTCAGACTCCTACTAGATATCTCGACGGCACCCATCTTTTCTAGTTTCTTCACCGTCCTGTTCACCGTACTCAAAGATATATCTAGTTCTCTAGATATCTCTGCCTGACTGGTCTTCTCGTGATCCATCAGCCAACTACAAACGATCACTGATTTTCGCATCTTTTGATTCATAGCACTCTGCCATTATAAATCTTTCGAAAAAAAGGAAAGATATTTAAAGAAATTATAATTGCAATCGAAAGATGGTTCTTTCAGTTAGTCTGACTCGTCACGCCACGAGCGTAGCTATGCTCACGCTGACGGCCAGCATTCACTGCCTCCTGTGGATGCTAGGGTATAGGAGTTGAATGATAAAATACTTTCGATTTCGCTCAAATTGAGAGGTTTTGTTTGGGCTATTAAAGACTCGTTGAAAAAGCCTACCCACCGCATCTCCCTGCCAAATGGAACGAAAACTATTTTAAATCGAATTTAGATTAGAAATAAATGGAGTGAGAAAGATGAAGACCGTAGAAGAGATCAAGGAAGAGTACGAAGACGAGTGGATCCTTGCCGAGGTCATCGAAGAGAACGAACAGGGAGAGCCAACGAAGGTCGAACTAATCGCGCACAGTAAATGCCGGGACGAGATATACGCTGCTTTGAAAGATACGAAAGGTGAATACACCTGTCAGTTCTATACGGGTGAGATCCCTAAAAAGGGTTATGCGGTGGCTTTCAATGAACTATAGATTCGACCCAGAAACGTCGGTTATCGATCTATATGTTACAATTGAAGGAGTAAAAGAGAAAAGAAAGATCAAGATGGCACTCGACACAGGGGCGTCTTACACGATGATTCCCTGGGAAGTTGTTGAGGTACTAGGTTATGAAACTCAGTTATCAAAGAACAGTACATCTCTAATCACGGCTTCTGGTGTAGAAAAGGCCCCGGTTATCAAGGTCAAATCTATGGAAGTACTAGAAAAACAGGGGAAGGAAGTACCAACTGTGGTACATGATCTCCCGGAAAGGAGTTATGTCGACGGTCTTCTCGGGCTTAGCTTTCTTCGAAATTTTGAAGTCCGCTTGGATTTCAAAAAAGGCATCTTAGAGATCGATTGAGAAAATATTATCCTGGAAATCCTACAACTTGATTTTCGGTAGATTTTGATTGTAAAATGCTTGACAGCGTGAAGGAGAAAAGCCCGCCTCCTAGCGCTGTCGTGGGAGCGCCGCCTTTCACGCACATCCCAAGCGTCTTCGACTCGTCACGCCACGAGCGCGATTGACCAATACTCACGCTGACGGCTAACATCCGTATCCTACTGCATCCAATAATTCCGATTCTGTTTTTATAAGTCTTTAACCCCCTGTAGATGATAATGATATAATAGATGTTGACCTAGATCGATGTCTACTATCCTCTCGGACCCGCAATATCACT
>CAYWYD010000077.1:0-2593 GCA_964462425.1 uncultured Thermoplasmata archaeon | reverse complement strand
AAACCTTTCCTTCCCGAGCCGGCTTTTCGGGAGCGGAAAAGCCAGCGAGGGAAGCATGGGCGGGGCTAGCCGGCGGTCCCTCCTCCTTCTTAACCAAAAACGATAGTCTCAACAGAAAAACAAACAAGAAAGATAGATCAATCGAAGTTCGAAGCGGAAGCCAACCTACAGGAATACATCTACGACAACCCGGAAGTACTGCCGATAGAGGAGATAGAGGAAGACATACCGTTCATCATAGCCGCAAGAGAAGTACCTACCAACAGCACTGTAGGACTCGACAAGAACGGTAACACATACAAAACTCTACAGCAACACCGATAAGATTAAAGTTCTCAATAGCCTCATACAGCAAAAATCAGCGAAGAACTCGAAAATCAATCTTCAGGATAAGTTCTGCGGTACTTGTTCAGTTTCCCTTCTCTATCGACCTCGATATACCCTTCATCCTCAAATTTTCTGAGTTTGTTATAGATCTGATGAGATGGGAAATCAAGCTCGTCTTTCAATCCCTTTATGGTTTTCTCCTCTTCCAAGCTCAGCAGCAGAGCTTTCTCTAGACAGTAGGAGGACAATTTTCTCAACATGGGCGCTTCTTTGTTATATCGTTCTTTTAAGATGTCTAGAGCGGTTAAAACGGTGAAAGAAAAATATCGCTCAGTCATCTTCTCCTGCCTTTTGATCTCTTCTAAAAGACGATCCCACTCCACTTCTCCCTGTTCCATTATAAGGGCCGCGTCTTCGATGTCGCCTTCCCGATCGGTTACCGCTTTGAGGAGGAGTATATCGGTCAGGGAGATGAGATGTACCTTTAAATCCCCGAAATTTCTTGTTTCCGATACCCGACTTTTCATGCCTTCGGTAAGATATAATGAGCCGGCAACCTGTTCAACGAAGATATCCCATCTGGGATGGCCCGTCTTTTCCATCACCAATCTAGCACCGAGCCTTTCATACATATTTCCAAGATCGGTTTTCTCTTCATATCCTTTTTCTCCAAGGATACTGACGAATTTATTCAGGTCTTCATCGTCTTCCAAAACTATGTCTATATCTTTCGTGGAATCTTTCAACCCTCTCAGAATCAGGTTTCCCCCGCCTATCAGATAAACTTCCATCTCCTCGGATAATACATCTCCTATAAGTTTGAAATCGTCGACCAAAACGTCTCCGGGATATTTACTGTTCGGATAAACATCGTAATCCTCACAGAACTCTATGAATTCGTCCCAGGGAAGGAACAATTCGGACTCCTTCACCTCCCTCCTGTCGAGATATGCTAACATGTCCGCGAATTTTTTCAAGCAGTCCCAACGGCCGGCCTCTTTCCAGAGGATGTTCGGTTTCAAAGAAGATCTGTGTTTTAGATAGAATACGGCACATACGGCCATCTGCTTTTTGTTCTCGGTGAACTTCATCGCGTGGATCAGAACTTTTTCTATGCCGAGTTCTAACCCCCCTCGATATAGATAAGTTTCAGAGGGGCGGTACAGAACACCATACCTTGTAAAGGCGGAGAAAGCCGTGGGTTCACCTTCTAGATCAGTTTTTCTAGTCTTTATTATCTTTTCATCTCCAGCACTGTAACTTTTCAAAAATTGTCGGCGGCTTCGGACCTTTAAAACTTCTCGAAGCTCTTCGTCTGTTATTCTGTACTCACCGTTTTCTTTAGAAACCACGCCTATCTCTCGCAGATCGTTCATGGCGTCGTAAATAGTGGACTTTGAGAAGTTCTCATTTTCCAATTCCGTAATAGTTTTGGGAGAGGAAAAGAGCGACTTCAATATTTCTTCTCTTTTACCCGCGAGCACCTTCTCAAGACTGAATCTTTTTGAGAGTGAAACCAAAAGATGTGCTTCGTAAGTGTCCGCCAATTTTATCGAGACCCCTTTTTCAACGAGGTTATCGCTTTCTAGGTCATCAACGAGTCTAGAGGTCCAACTCTGGCTCATCCCTATCTTTTCTGCTAGACGCCCTAAAGGCGTACTTTCTTCGGCCAGCAACTTTATTATCCTTATCTCGCTTCTTCGCATATATTCTAACTATAACGAAAAGATATTTAAAGATATCGTTATAGTTGGAATAAAAAGAGGTCATAACTCCATCGACCGGAATCAGAATCAAGTCTGCACTCGGCCTAGACTCTCATCCTCGAATAGTATTCACACGTTCATACTACTTATGTGCACACAATTCAGACCCACCCCCAAAATAAACCTTTAGAAGATACTTACATACTTACTCTAGAGTAACTTACTCGTGAGTAAAACCTTCCCGAACTGGCAGTCCCACTCTAAAAACTTTCTCTAAAAAGATGTAGGGTAGAACGAGTTTCACAACAAAAAGTTATCCTTCCGAAAACAATAAAACCATAAACATCAATATCATAGTGATGGAGCTCACAGAAGATAAGATCATCGAGGAGATGGAAAACCGGAGTGAAAAAATCAACCAGTTCGGTGTCAAAGAGATAGGTCTGTTCGGATCATACCTTGAAGGGGAACCGAAAGAAGAGAGCGATATAGACATTCTAGTCCGATTCAAAGAGGATGAAAAGTCATTCGACAATTACATGGGCCTGAAATTCTTTTTA
>CAYWYD010000076.1:0-2757 GCA_964462425.1 uncultured Thermoplasmata archaeon | reverse complement strand
ATATCGAGTTCTTCCAAGATTTTATGAACCTCCCGAAAGCATCTCTCGAAGTCGGGCACCTCTTTAAGCTGATGTTTCAATATTGAAGCTCCGATAGAAGGTCTTTGAGAGGCGATTCATCCTACAGAGGGATAAGATCAAGGTCCTTCCAACTTCAGTCGTTCAGCGAAACCGTCGTAAGAATCGTCACTCGAAACTATAGTATCGTCTCCGGCCTTCACCAGGTGAAGTGCATCGAAAGGTGTAAAACCTTCCCGTTCAACGTAGTTTGCAGCCGCCAACATATCATCTGGTTCTCCTTTCACCTCTATCAATGCTTCGGCGTTGACGAGTGTCGTCACCACGTCTTTTTCTTCCCTGTAGGCCACGAGCATGAGTTCTAACAGGGTGAAATCAGAAGTCCAGAGCTCCTCTTTCTTTTCCTCGTAGATCTTCTCCGCGTTATCCGACAACCAGTCCTCATCCTTTATGAGAGCTAGTATAAAATCAAGGTCGACGTACATCTTTATCCTCCTGCCTCGTCCATGCCCTCTTTCAGGGCCTTTTCTTTCAGCTCCTCCGTCGTATCCTCCACGTCCTTCCATTCTTCTCTGAGTTCCTTCAGAGGGTCTTCAGAAACCGGCAGGAGCACTATACGGTCTCTACACTCGATCATCCGAAATGTGTTTCCGTATTTCTCTCTTATCTCCTTAGGGAGGTAAATTCTTCCGTCTTTTGCTTTTATTGTCATCATATAGTCATTATTGACATAACTTATAGATTTTTCCATAAAGAAATGCTCATCATGGGTGAAGAGTTACTGATAGTCTAAAGATGATAAGGAGGAAGTCACGGCCGAACAGAAAAAATACACTGGAGTTCACTTTGGTCCTTTTGACAAGCGGGTCATCATAGCGGTTCAACTATGGGAAAAAAAGTTGAAGTATAGAGTAAAGTCTTTTTTGCATATCGCAGCCGCTTCTCCCCAATTCGCGCTTGAGAAAGATAGAAAAGATTTCCTTGCAATTTATCTCTTTTACTATAACGACGATTAGTATAATGAGGATTATTCTAATTTCGAAAGGTCGCTCACATCTATCACTTCGAGAGAGTCAGAGGTCACTTCTTCTTTGTCCGGAACGAACAAAAATCGTTTTTCCACTTCATACTGAGAAAGCACTTCTTCCGCCCTAGTTACGTCTCTTTTCTTGACCTCATCCTTCCACTTGACCTCTCCGATCATAGCGGGTTTTTTGAATCTTAACAGGCAGGCGTCGATATCGTGGTCTGGAGTCTCTATCACACCTTCAGTCAGTCCGTGTTTCTTGGCAAGGCGTTCTCGAACGACGTCCTCTATGAGGTGAGGTATCACTTCGTCGATTATCCTTTTCATCTCCTGCTTCGAAGGATATCGTTCGGAGATGTTGTAATGCTCGTCCGCGTAGTAATAGAGATGGATCAGGTGTGAGGCGTGGGCGTACCTGTTCTTTCTTTTATTGTACATCTTCGTTTTTTTGAGTATACCGAATTCGACCATGTTTGCGAGATACTGTTGAACCAGACTTGGATCGTTTTTATCGATCAGCTTGTGAGAAAAAAGATAATCCGCGATGGATCCCGAAACGGTGTTACCTGTGGCGATAGCTCTTAAAATTCCTTCGTAGATGTTTGAAAGGCGGCGTTCTTCTTCTTGAAAAATTTCTCCTACCAAAGCAGGGATAGTTTTCAGAGAACTCTGAAGAACGGTTAAAAGTGTGTTTTTTGCGCTGTCGTTTTGGTCTACATATTCGATCGTTATAGGTTCTCTCAGTACAGTCGCCAGTTCCATCATGTCCTTTTTGGAATGATGTTTCGATTCTAGAGCTTTGAGTGAGTTAGAGAGGTCTATTATAGGAACCGGGACCTCTGCGAAGAGTCCCATCAGAGGTGATTTTTGGTCCAAAAGTTTTTTTGAAAGAGACAGGGTTGAAGAGACCAATATGAGTCTTCCGTTCTTCTTCATACTGTGTAAAAGGTCGTAAAAATCATCTCCAAGACGGTGAAATTCGTCGACTACAAGCGTTTTTCCGTTGGATAGCTCACGCTGAAGGATCTCTATAAAAGTGTCGTAGACCATACTTTCCATCTTTTGATCTCTTTCCGTCAAGATGGTCCTGTCTCTCTTCACGAAAAAATATTCGTCGTGAGGCACGAACTCTCTCAGCAGAAAAGTTTTGCCAGTTTTCCTTCTCCCGTAGACCATGGTCCACTTGTCTAGTTCTTTTATTCTTTTGGCGAGGTCCGGCCTTTGAATAATCATGATTAGTATAATGATGATTATTGTTTAAAATTTTTATGGTTCATCTGTTGGGCGAGTTATACAGCCGCTTCCTCGCCCATCCGCGCTGTGCTAGCCGCTGCCGTCTTCCCCGGGCTCGCGCTCTAGGTAAGTAGATCTGTGACGATGGACTAGTAGGATGCAGGTGGGAGCAGCTATTTTTGTGGTGACGCTGGTATGAAAAGCAAGATGTTTTGCACTCATCGTCAGCCTTTTATTAGGAATTGCAAAAGGGGATAGTGATGGTCTCTAAACCTGCGGGGAACAAGGATCATCCAATATCGAGTTCTTCCAAGATTTTATGAACCTCCCGAAAGCATCTCTCGAAGTCGGGCACCTCTTTAAGCTGATGTTTCAATGACTTCGACCAGGCACTCCCGATCTTTTCCTTCTTTTCAACATATTTATCTAACTTCCTCCAGCTCCTCTTCGTTCAGGTTTACCGTCAATCTCCACTTGCT
>CAYWYD010000075.1:0-3027 GCA_964462425.1 uncultured Thermoplasmata archaeon | reverse complement strand
GTTATACTTTTAGATGAAGCCGAAGGCCTGCTGAAGATGAGGAGCGGAACACATTCTTCAACTGATGCGACGGAAAACAGGATGGTCAACCTTCTACTGCAGGAACTTGAAAATCATTCAGGCATAATCATCATGACGAGCAACCTCACGAAGGGCATAGATCCCGCACTGGACAGGAGGATGGACCTGAAGGTAAAATTTCCAGTTCCCGACGAGGAAGCGAGAAAAGAGATATGGAGGTATCATCTACCGGATGAACTTCCATTGGCAGAAGACGTTGATATCGAAACACTTGCGAGGAAGTACGATTTCCCGGGAGGGAAGATAAGGAACGCCGTGGTGAACGCGGCCCGCCGCTCTTTGATGGATGAAAACGAAATGGTGACTCAGGAAGATCTGATAACCGCGTGCGAAAAAGAACTAGAGGGCGAGGAGGCGATGGACTACTACCTGGGCGAGAAAGAGAGCGACGACTCGAGAAGGTACGCCTGATCATGATAAAAGGAGCGTTGGAAAAAAAACGCTCTACTCTCCTATAGGGAGGGAGAAATGCCGGGGGATCCAACCGGGTCTCCCGGCTTCTTCCTTTGATAAAAAGGATCCTCACAACTCTAAATCTTGTTCCCACCTGTCTCTCCTGTTCCGCCGGAAAAAGTCCGCTCAGTCATGGACCCCAGCTTCAGAATCTAAATAGAGTTCCCCGGTTCTGGTCAACCTGACCTTCACTTTACGGCTATCGGGATCTCTATCTATCAAGTTCATCTTTTCGAGCTTCTCCATCCTGTACTGCAAGCTCGACCTTTCTATATCACAGTTTTCTTCGTCCTCCAGACCTTCAAGGAGTTCTTTTATAGATCCGACACCCTCGTGCCTGCGAAGAACCCTCATCACTTTTCTATCAACGTCTTTCACCTTCTGGATCGGGAACACCGGTATCTCCTCATACTCTTTCACTCCTTCTCCCATACCCTTCTCCATGAACCTTTCGCCCAACTGATCCATCTTTTCCAACCTGTCTTCTTTTTCTCGACTCTCTTTGAAGAAACCCAGTTCTCCGACAACTTCCGGGATCACGTAGTCCTCGGGAGCCCCGTAAAATATCTTCACGTTGCTCCTGTCGGGCGTGAAGTAGGCCGCCGATATCATCGCGACCAAAGCCAATTTGGGAGCGGAAGATATGTTGAGATAGACGAGTTTTCCCTCGGAAGTGTACTCTCTTATCAATTCAACCGTTTTCTGGAAGACGCTGTCGAAATCGTAGATGTCTGTATCCTCTATCTCCACGGGGATGGGATTTTCCATTATCTTGTCCACGAAGTGTTTCGTAACCTTATTCGCATCAGGATATTCTTCAGAAGTGTCGGACTGGAGTATGATCAGTCTTTCGACGGGATACTCGGTCATGATCGGTATCATTATCCTGTCGTACTCGAAGCCACCTGCAACTATATGGACTCCTTTAGCTGGTTCAGCCATATATAACGTATTAATTGGTGACTAAATAAATATTTTCCGTATGATAACGGATAATTACGTAGAAAAATAAATCACTCACTCCACTTTTCGATCAACTCCTCTGCCCTTTCATCAACCTCTTCACGCTCCTTTTCACTCAGTTCTTCGTAACCGCTCCGGTCCCTTTCAAACAATTTCTTTTTGATCCGGAAAACTTCATCCTTTAGCGCCTTCAATTCATCCTTGTTCGCTTCCCAAGCCTCGAAAAAGTTGTTATTTTCCACTAACTCGATACTTTCACATCTCTCTTTCAACTCTTCCAGCTTCTCTTCTCCAACATACACAACCCAAAGTTTAACGAATTCCTCGATCCTTTCGTTCCTCTCTTCTCCCTCAAAGCTGAGGAGCTTGGAATAGTCGGAAAAACCCACTTTCTTGACCCTCCTGTCAAGACCTCGATATCCCGCTGGAGCGCCTATGTGCTTTCCGTTTATACTCCTAGGTTCAGCGTCGCAGTCGTAGAACTCTTCTACACTTTCTTTTATATCCAACCGTTTTAGAGATCTCTTGACTTCACCGTGCTTTTCCTTTAACTTCTTCTCGATTTCCTCGCTGAAGATCTCGTACAGGAATTCGCCCTTATTTTCTCTCATGGTAAAGACTAAATGAATCATATCTTATTAACATAATTGAAAGAAAAAATCGAATTCGAGTCGATACCATGTTACCGAGATACGAAACGTTAGTGGAAGAAATAAAGACGAAAAGGAAGGAACTAGGATGGTCTCAAAGGACCCTGGCCAAAAGGGCGGGTGTCTCCAAATCGCTGGTGGGAAAACTAGAAAGGATGGACAACGTCCCGAACTACAGGAATGTGAGGAAGATATATGGGGCTTTGAAGGAAAGGGTAAGCAACAGTGCGGAGGAATACGTCACCGCCGAAATAGTGTCCATAAAGGCCTCTGATGAGATAAAAAAGGCGGCTGACCTCATGAAGGAGAAAGATTTCTCTCAATTACCGGTCAAAGAGGAACAACGCTACATAGGTCTCATAACCAGCACAGACATAGCGGCTAAAACCGATAGAAAAAAGTCGGTAAGAACGGTAAAACTCCATTCCCTGCCGAGGATCCCGCACGACACTCCGAAAGAAGACTTTACCGAGATGTTCAATACCCACCGGGCGGTACTGGTCGAAAAGAACGGCGAATCCCTCGGGATGATCACTCCTGCGGACCTTTTGTGAACGAACTAGCAAACAAAAACCTTTCCTTCCCGAGCCGGCTTTTCGGGAGCGGAAAAGCCAGCGCAGTCCGCAGGATCTTACAGGAAAGGCACGCCTTTCCTTTGATTCATGGAATTTGATTCCATGTAAAACCGTCAGGTTTCCGAGGGCGTAGAGGAACTGTGTTCCTCGAGGGAAGCGTGGGTGGGGAAAGTCGGCAGTCCCTCCCCCATATCTTTCTCCACAAGCAAGAGCGGGGAATCCGCAACGACAGTGAGGATTTAGTGGAGCGAACCACAGGAATAACAATTCCTGTTCACACTCGGCTAGTAAGCCTCGTGAACGCA
>CAYWYD010000074.1:0-3355 GCA_964462425.1 uncultured Thermoplasmata archaeon | reverse complement strand
GAGAAGAAGGTTTAATCATATTTCTTCAAAAAACTTAGGTCATTTAGGACTACTTCCTTCTTTTCTCCAATAGTTTGAAGTTCTTTTGTAAAGCCGGACCTGGAGAATAGATAGTACTTCCCCTCTCTATCGTCGTTGTGCCATCTGACCTTTTCACTTTTGTTTTTAAGATCTCTCAAAACGTTTTCGTCTACTTTGTTTTTACTCCATTTGCATTCTCCGAAGGCTATACTTCTGCTCTCTTCATCTAATCCCACTATGTCTATCTCGTCCTCTTTAAACCACCATTTTCCGACTTTTTTGTAGGTCTTTGCGATCTCTTTTCTACATATGTCTTCAAATTTTTTGCTGATGAATTTTTTCAATTTTTCTTCTATCTCGGAGTGAGTGAATGTCCTTTCTTCTATCTGGCTGCGGTTCGGAAATACGAACTTGAACCAGAAATCCAAAAAATTGTCTTTCAATCGGTAGTGATATCCACGGTACCTCTTTTTTGTTACCGTGATCGGTTTCTCCTTTTTGACGAATCCGAGTCCGTAGAGTTTATCAAGATAATTGCTCAATTTTCTCGTTTCCATACCTATCTCGTTGGCTATATCGGATAGTTCCGTGTTACCTTTACTGATGCTCTTCATTATAGAGTTGTAATTCCCTAATTCCTTGAACTCCTGGCCGAGGAGAAAGGTTCCTTCTTCGAAAAAGAGACTCTCTGGCTTCAGGATCGAGTTAACGATCTGATGAAAATCCTTTTCGTGGTCGATCATCTCGTAGTATTTCGGGATGCCGCCGAAGATCGAATACAACCGAACAGTTTTTTCTTGGTCTTTTATCATGTCGTTGAGCGTATCAGGTTCTAAGGGTTTAAGGTGTACCTGCCCGGTCCTCCTGCCGTAAAGAGGCGATGAATGAGAGAGGACGCTCTCGTTCATTAGACCTACGAGGGAACCGCAGAGCAGAAGCGTCACGTTCGTTTCCTTTAGAAAGTTATCCCATAGGTCCTGAAGGTAAGAGGGAAAAGAATCGTTCCTCTTGATTATGTAAGTGACTTCGTCGATAGCGATCACTAACTTTTTCTTATTGAGATTTTTCTTAATATAACTGAAAAGATCCTTCCAGTCTCTCATCTCTGTCTGCTCCAAAAATTCGTCTTTCAAACTCTGGGCTAAAGACTCTTTGAAGCTGTTGACCTGTTCTCCCTTCGATTCCTGCGAGGCCAAGTGATAGACGTGTTCTTTATCTTTTAAAAATTCCTGTATCAGTCTCGTTTTACCTATCCTTCTTCTCCCGTAGATGGGGATGAACGAGGCTCTATCTTTTTCCCATTCCTCTTCAAGGAAACTCAGTTCCTCCTCTCTATCTAGGAATCTCATGTTTGTAAGAACAGGGAGCGGAGTAATAAAGTTTTCTAATCTAAAATAGACTATTTTGAAATAGACTAATCTGTTTTATATCAAGGTTGAAAAGTGTTGTGTACAGCCGCTTCTCCGCCCCTAGAGGGCTTGCCGAGTTATTTCATAGATCTTTCCATCTTTTCTAAGTCGACGAGTGTAAGATCTTCCTTTGAAAAGTCGTTTTGGAAGGATTTAGCGAGGAGTACGAACTCTTCTTTTCTGTTTTGACCGTTCCACCTTACTTCGTCTTTCTTTTCTTTCAGCTTGTAGTACAATGATTTGGGGTCAACATCTTCGGACCATTTACACTCTCCGAAGAGGATATTTTTTTGATCAGGGTTCAACCCCACTATATCGATCTCGTTTTCTTTATACCACCATTTTCCTACCTTATCGTAGTCATGATTTTTTTTCACATACATCTTACAGATCTCTTCGAAAACAGGCCCCATGAAATGAGCATAGTCTTTCTTCAACTTTTTCACTATATTCTCGGATTTCTCTTCTATCCTGCCTTGGTTGGGATAAACAAATGACAGCCAAAACCTGAAGTAATTGTCCGTCACCCTGTAATGGAAATTCTTTTTCTTTGCCGACTCGGTGACAGGGTATTCTCTTTCTATTATCTCCAACCGCTCTAGGACATTCAGGTATTTGTTCACATTTGTAACAGAGACGTGACTCTCGGAAGATATCTCACCTAATTTCGTAGCTCCATCGATTATAGCCTTTATCATATTGAAATAAACATTTGGCTTTCTCAGTTCTTCCCTTAGAAGTATCTCAGCTTCCTCATAAAGGATGTTCAAGTTGTTAAAAAAGGTCGTCTGGATATTTTTGAAGAACCCCTTTTCATCGTCAAATTCCTTCAGATAGAACGGTACAGCGCCCAAGGCGCCATATGTTCTGATAAGGTCTTCACAGGAGTACGACGGGAGGAAACTTTCAAGGGCAGAGATGGGCATCTCATTCAATTTCAGTTGTCCAGTCCTTCTTCCATATATAGGGCTCTTATAGTTCAACACCTCGGTCTCCATCATCCCGATGGAAGAACCTGTCAATATCAAGAATATGTTTTCGTCCTTCAGTCTCTCGTCCCACAGGTGCTGCATATCCGATAAGATACTCTTGTTCTCTTCTATCCAATAGGGGAACTCGTCGATGATGAAAACGAACTTATCTTCAAATTCTATTCTGTCGATAACGTTCTTAAAGAATCCATCTAGGTCTTCACTTTTTTCAATAAAAATGTCAAATTTCTCGGAAAACGATTCCCTCAACCGTTCTAGCTCAAGCGAGAGGTCTTGTCTCTTGGCGAGAAAGTAAAAGCTCGGTTTCGATTCGGCGAACTTTTTTGCCAGGGTTGTTTTGCCGATCCTTCTACGGCCATACAGGATGAAAAGTCCAGTTCTCTCTTTCCTGTATTGATCGTTCAGACCCGAAAGTTCTGATTCTCTATCCACGAACTTTAGTAACATGATACTAAGTAATACGATACTATACTAAAAGATTTGCGGTCTACACGCCTAGGGAGATATAAAAGAGGATCAGGTTGGATGGAGAAGAGTTCGACGAGAATGTGGTCGTGAATGAGTTTGAAGAGGTGGGGTAGGCCGGTGTTAGGACAGCCACTTCCCCGCCCTATGACCGCTTCGCTGGCCGCTGCCGTCCCCCAGCGGCCTGCTCGCGGTCTAGGAGATTAGAGAGGAAAAAAATCTCTTAAAGGAAAAGACAAATCACTTCTCACGATTTTCTACCATTCACTTCTCAGCTCGGTAGAAGGTAACATTTATTATCAAAAACGCGGATGGCCTCTCAGCTAAAGGAAGTCATTGAGATGGCTCTAGAGAAGAACGATATAGCCGATCTGGATGAAGATGGCGAATGGGTCTCTATCGAGGCGAAGGTTCTTCAGTTATGGGAAGCGAATTCGGACTCTATTTCTCAGGTTGGATTGATGGGAG
>CAYWYD010000073.1:0-3508 GCA_964462425.1 uncultured Thermoplasmata archaeon | reverse complement strand
ACTAGCAGTGGAGCTCGTAACTTAGTTCAAAAAGTTACGAGTTCCACTATAATCTACTTAGAATAACCTACGGCGAACTTAACCTAGATGACAGGTTCTTCAAGTGAAAATTTTATAGGAGGGATCGATGTATTATTAGCATAGGTGAGTCAGATTATGAACGTGAATCTGACCGAAGATCCGAAAAATAAAGATCTATTTGAGGAAGAGATAGAACCCTTAATCGAAGAATCCGAGAAGATAAAAAAACTTCTAGAGAAGGCATTAGAAAGAAAAAAAGATGCCTCCGACGAAGAAGGGAAAGCTCTTGCTCTCAGTGAGGTCTCGGGTATGATGATGGAGAGTGGCGAGGAAGAAAAGGCTAAACCGCTCCTTCAAAAAGCTCTAAAGATCACCAAAGATTTTTCTCTTGATTACCGGAGGGCTTTAACACTCGGTGATATCGCTAGTACCTTGAAGGAACATGGAGAAAAAGACAGAGCTGGGAAGATATTCAAGAAATCGCTGAAAAGCGCAAGGACTATTTCTAAGCAATCGAAAAAAAATCTAGCTCTAAAGGAACTAACAAACATCATGGCTGAGTGTAAGGAAGAGCAAAAAGCAGTTAAGGTGGCGAACAGCATCTCTGACCGTTCGATGAGAGTGACTTCGTTGATCGAAGTGACCATAATCATGATGGAGAATGGAAAGGACTCAAAGGCTGATGAAATCCTAGACGAGGCTTTGGAGAAAGCTAAGAGCATCGCCGGTAAAGCAGCAAGAGCTACCGCCTTGAGGAAGGGATCAGTTGCTCTAGCGAAAATGGGTCAGGAAGAGAGGGCTTTTGAAATAGCTAAGAATATATCTGTAGAGAGTTCAAAAGATCAAGCCCTGCACGAGGTCAATGAAGAGATTACTAGCTAATGAGTTATATAGATTCCAACAAAATAACATACCTTCGATTGAACACCCGTTAACTGGGGTTAACGTATTCTTAAAATCAGAACAGTGAAGGATGATTCTATTAAATCAATAAGCGTCAAAACACAAAATCATAGGAAAGATCCAAGATTTCATCCTCCTAGCGGCGTTGATGATATCACAATCAAAGATTCTCTCTCATAATTCTAATCGGCAAGCGACTATATCGTCACTATCACTAAAAAATTGACAAGCTCTATAAGGGTCACTAGGATCGGACGAGATGATATCTATCCCAAGAAGATCTACTACTTCCTCAAGCCTAAAATTTTGATTTGTCTCGAAATACTATAGATCCTCTCTCGAATCAAAGTTGGAAATTTTCCGATCTCAAAAATAACCTGTTTCTTTTTAAGACAAGAGCATCCAAAGAAATCATCGATCAGATATTTTTAAAAAAATAATAGATAAGGAAAGGGGTTTTGGTTTTGGTATTCACTCGTTGCTTTACTCTTTCTTCTGGTAGTAGATCGCCACTGCTACGACCGCAGCGAGTACGAACAGTGTCAACGTGAATCCCGGTATTCCTCCGCCACCACCGTCTCCTTCTTCTTCGAAGACGGCCGTGACTTCTTTGTCCTCGTCCATCGTGATCGTTATCTCTTCTCCTGTTTCATCGGTTCCCTGCCATTCTTTGAATTTGTAACCATCGGCCGGTTCAGCGGTGAGTGTCACTTCAGTGCCGTTTTCGTATTCGTCCTGATCGGGATCTAGGCTGACTGAGCCATCACCTTCGGTGTCGACCGTTAAGGTGTACATATCTACTTCTTCTATGAAGTTCGCGGTTATCTCTTTGTCCTCGTCCATCGTGATCGTTATGTTGTCTTCGTCTCCTTCGTAATCTCCTGTCCATCCGTCGAATACGTAACCTTCGGATGGTTCTGCCGTGAGAGTCACTTCAGTGCCTTCAACGTATTCTTCTTGCTCTGGTTCCATCTGAACTGATCCTTCGCCCTCTGTAGTCACATTAAGATTGTACATGTCCATAACGGTTACCGTGTCTTCTAGGACCGTGCTGTCTTCTTCGTCGCGCACTTCCACGTCGATATCTCCTGCTGCGTCGAATGTGTAGTCGTGGGTGAAGGTCACTTCGCCTGTCCCTGTGATATTTTCTACGTATACCTCTTCACCGCCGACATACAGGTGAGCGGTGGTATCTTCAACCTGACTATCTACAGTAGCTTCGATGGTCTTTGTGTCTCCAACCTTAGGTTCTTCAGGCACGACAAGTTCGACCGGTCTAAGGATGGCTGTTTCTACCACTTGTACAGTAGTAGAAAGGTCTCCAAATGTGACTTCGTAGGTTCCTGTTTCGTTGAATGTGTGCCCGACTGTATTGTAGGTCGATCCTCCAGGTCCTAATTCGTACGGTCCATCGGTTATGGTCTCTCCATCGACCTGTAGGGCGATCTCGCCAGTGTCGGTACCATAGTTCTCAGCAGAGACAGTGATGCTCGCCTCAACAGGCGCTTCTCCGTATACCGGAGAGACATCGAGGGTCAAGGCCTCTATATCTGCGCCTAGAACTGTCAGCGCACCGAACTCTTCTATGTATCGGTCTTCGCTATCTCTCAGTTCTACCATGTAGTTCCCGTAGTTTTCGAAGGTGTGATCGTAATCGACATTTATGGTCTCACCAGCAGGAACTGTTTCATTGTAAATCATCATTTCATCGCCAGTATCCTCGTTTATGAGGTAAATCTGTGCCATATCACTTTCCTCGCCGGTATTCTCTATCGCGGCCGTTATAGTGCCATCACTGCCTTCATCGACTTCCTCCGGTATGGTCCAATCGTTAGCCACCAAGTTGACATCAGGATCGGTCAGGATGACCGTGGTACTTGCGACTTGGTAGGAGGGGGCTTCTACGCCTTTAACTTCAAGCTGTAACGTATAGTGGCCTCCTCGCTGAATATCTCCAGTGGATATGGTCGCGAAGAACTCGCTGAACGTATCCTGTGGCGTCAGATCGATCTCTCCTGATGGGATCTCTTTCACGATCTCTCCACCTAAGGACTTCCTGAGAGTGAACCTGTAATCTTGCAGGTTGTCCTCGGTGAGGGGAGTATTTTCAGGTACTGGGTACAGCTTTGCGTATTGACCAGTGCCGTCGACATCGAAATCCTCTCCTATATTGACTGTCGTTGGAGCATTTACCGTATCGACTCTAGCCTCTTCGATCTCGAACTGAGCGGCCCAGTAACCGTACTCGAAGTCTTCGCTATCCTCGAACGGATATCCATACTGATCCCATCTCTCTAACATGAGCTCGTTGTCCTCGGTGTATTCCTCTATGTAGAACGGTCCAGCGCCAACATAGGAATGATCGTATTCGTCGATGAACCCTATAAGGCTGTTCAGCTGGGTCTCGAGTTCAGACATGCTCATCGGCATCGGCGCGCCGTTATCGGCGTCCAGATAAGGCGGTAGGTAGTCCTGGTCTATCATCGTCTGCAGGATGGTTTTTAAGTCCTCGTTCTGTTCTGGGGATATCTGATGTATCCAGTTATCCTCTCCCGGTTCGTAGTCGTAGGATTCGCTTATGCCG
>CAYWYD010000072.1:0-3726 GCA_964462425.1 uncultured Thermoplasmata archaeon | reverse complement strand
AAGTCACGTGGTCCGAATTATCTGCTGGAACAACATATGAGTGGTACGCTGTAGCCGACGATGGATCATTGACCAACGAGTCGGATACGTGGTCATTTTCCACTGCTGAATCAGAGAATTACGATGTGTCGGTCTCTGCGCCTTCCGACCAAGAGACAACTGAAGACGAGATCACGTTGCAATTCACTATCGAAAATACGGGCGATCAAGACGATACCTATGATCTATCTATCGATTCTATTTGGTCAGCGACTCTAGAATCTGAATCGATACATATCGAAAGCGGCGAAAGCGAAAGTGTGGACGTAACAGTAACTGTACCATCCGATGCTTCTGACGGTGATACTGCGGGTGTCACTCTTACGGCTACGAGTCAAAACGATGATTCTATATCCGCTTCAGACACGGTCCAAGTTGAGTACGAAGATGAAGATGGAGAAGAAGATCTGATGGAAGAGTTAGGTGATTATTGGTGGGCGATCTTGATACCAGTAGCCATAATAGTGTTGCTGATAGGGTATGTGATTTCTAGAGGAACCACAGAAGAGTCTCTAGAGGAAGGCGAACACCAAGAAATCTTCGAAGAACAAGAGGAGTCGTTCGATGAAGAGGAAACGACGGAAGAAGAACCGGCCTTAGAAGAGAACATAGATGATTCTGAGGGAGGACTCTGACCGAAAAGACCCCCCCCCAACAGAAAGTACCTATAGATCCTAGACCTCTAAAAAGCCTGCCGAGGCGAGTAAGAAACCTCCTCAAAACCCATTATTTTCATTTTTTATACCCTAGATAGGTTTATTAGATACTACTACCATATATATGGTAGGTGGGGACATCAAGATAGAGTATGATGGTACCTTCGTAGGAAGGGAAAAGAATCTAGCTAGATTCAGAGAATTTCTTTCGGGGGGAAAAGAGGATGAACCAACGATGCTACTTCTCTCTGGAGAGAGAGGTATCGGTAAAACTTCTCTGCTCAAAAACATGAAAGTCGAGATCGAAGAAGCGGGTTTTGTTTACCTCAGAGGTGAGTGCTATGATACCAATTCTGATCCGTACTTACCTTTAAGAGAAGCCTTTGAGCAGTATGAGGAGAAACCAAATATCTCGGAAGAGGATGAATCAGTTTTTCTCTCCACTCATATCTTATCGAGATCAGTTGAAGATGAAGGAAGTGAAATCTTTAGCGCCGAGAAGAAAACGATATTTTACGAAACCATGAATCGAATAAAAGATATGGCTGAAGAAAATCCTCTCTTGATATCTCTAGATGATCTTCAATGGAGCGATGAGTTGACACTAAAAATGCTTCATTATCTCTCTCTAAAACTCAAAGACGAGGATATACTGTTCGCTGGCGCCTACGATGACAACGAAGTGCAGAACAACCCGGAATTTAAAAACTTCCTTTTTAACATGAGACAAGAGGGTTTAGTAGAGACCATGGAATTGGAACCTCTAGGTCTGAAAGAAACACAGAGGGTGATCGAAGATTTGACCTCCACCGAGGATCCTTCCAAGAAATTTGTAAACTTTATCCACATGAAATCCGATGGAAACCCCCTCTTCATAAAAGAGATGGTGTGTCATCTGGAGGAGCAAAACGAGTTATCCGTGCACACTTTTTCGGGCGTAGATAGGAAAGAATTTTCTTTACCGACTTATCTTTTAGACATCATAGAGCATAGATTTGATGACCTCACTGGACGATCCAGACAGGTGATGAAGGCAGGCAGCGTTATCGGAGAGAAGGTAGATCTAGATATCCTCGCTATAGTGGTTTCGCTTGAAGAATCCGAAATGCTCGATGAGATCGACATACTTCTAGACAAGAACTTATTAAAGGAAGAAGAAGAGACATTGAGGTTTGCTCATCCTTTGTTCAAAGAAGTGATCTACAGTTCGATAAATAAATTGAGAAAGAAAAAACTTCACGAAAAAACGGCAGAGGCGATCAAGGAGGCTAAAGCACACGAGACCTCTAAATATTATCTCGATATAGCTCTGCACTACGAAAAAGCCGGGATCGTTTCTTCAGCTTTTTCGAACTACGAGAAAGCCGGCAATGATGCGGAAAGGATCGGAGCGCTCCATGTTGCACTAGATTGCTACGAAAAAGCACTAAAATTAGGCGGAAAATGTGAGGAGCTTAAAGAGGGAAGGAAGAGAGTAAGGACTACCAGAGATAAAGTTAAAAAATTGATCGATCAAAAAAGCCCCTCTAGAGATCTCATTAAAAGCTAAATTCACGCAGATCTAAACTTCCTCACTTTTTTCGTCAAGCATCTCCTGGAAATCCTCTTCTTCGAGTATAGTGGTGCCTTCCTCTTCGGCGTCGTCGAGTTTAGAGCCCGGATTTTCCCCGACCACGAGATAGTCCGTAGCTCCGCTGACGCTGGACGTGACCCTTCCCCCGTATCTTTCAACGAGATCGGAAGCTTCGCTTCTCGTATAATTGTCTAAAGCTCCTGTAAACACGAATTTCTTACCATCTAAGAACTGCGCCACTTCCTCTTCTTCTTCGGCTTCCATCTTCACGCCGAGTCCTTTCAACTCTTGGATCATCTCCCGGTTCTGCTCATCATCGAAGAAACTGATCAGACTTTCAGCGGTCTCCGGACCTATTTCGTCTATCTGGAGGAGTCGTTCTTCGCCGGCCTCCATCAATCCGTCCATGGAATCGAAGTGCCTCGTTAAAACGTCGGCCATGTGACTACCGACGTATCTGATACCCAGTCCATACAAAATTCGATCGAGCCCCTGCTCTTTACTCTCCTCGATCTCATCTAACAGGTTTTGGGCCGACTTCTCTGCAAACCTTTCGAGAGCTACCAGCTCTAACTTTCCCAACCTGTACAGGTCGGGTATACTCCCCACCAGATCGTTCTCGACTAGCTTATTTATGACCTTGGGACCTAAACCTTCGATATCCATCGCATCTCTGCTTCCCCAGTGCTCGATTTTCTGCTTCACCTGGGCCGGACATCGAGCGTTCACGCACCGCCTCGCCACTTCATCGCCTATCCTTTTGGCTTCGCTGCCGCAGACCGGACAGGTCTTGGGCAGGTCGAAGATCCCTTCGCTGCGTTTTTCCGCCACTTTGATCACTTGAGGTATGATCTCTCCCGCCTTTTCGACCAGGACCTTGTCGCCGACGTTCACTTCCTTCCTCTCCAATTCATCTTCGTTGTGAAGAGAGGCTCTCTCAACCGTCGTTCCAGAAAGCTGTACCGGCTCCAATATCGCTATAGGTGTCAACTTCCCGGTCCTGCCCACCTGAACTTCTATATCTTCGATCGTAGAAGTCTTTCTCATCGCCGGATATTTATATGCGATAGCCCAACGAGGGTGTTTAGAAGTCGCACCCAGCTCATCGTGATAATCCAACTTGTTAACCTTCACCACCATCCCGTCGATCTCATAATTCAGCGAGTCCTTCTTCTCTTCCCACTGGTCGATGTACTCTATGACTTCCTCGATACCCTCTTTTTTGGTTATGTTTTCGTTCACTTTTAGACCCGCTTCTTTCATCTCTTTCAAGCACTCCCAGTGAGTCTCGAATTCACCCTCTTCGTTGTAACTCAAAGTGTAGACGAAGATGTCTAAAGGTCTATCCGCTACGACCGAGGGATCTTTATTCCTAACTGTACCCGCAGCCGCATTTCTTGGATTGGCGAAGGCGTTCTTCCCTTCCTCTACTCTTTCTTCGTTCATCTGCTCGAATTC
>CAYWYD010000071.1:0-4451 GCA_964462425.1 uncultured Thermoplasmata archaeon | reverse complement strand
ATCGATTTCAGTGAACACCAGGTGGTCAGCTATTCAACGAGTTTTTTGATGCTTTTACTGGATCACCGATTTTCAAGATTTCAACACTGGTAGATCATCTTTTCTCTTTTCTTCTTGACCGTGTCTTGACCAAAGCATCAGAGCCGAAGGGAGCACGAAAACCGACGCTATGAAGCTGAAAATTATAGCTATTGCAGTGATATATCCGAATTGTGAGAGAGGCAGGATATCAGATGTGGCTAGTATACCGAGAGCGCCGACAGTAGTGAACAGTGCTCCAAGATGTGCGCTTCCGATATGTAGAATAGTTTTGTGCATCGCATCATACAGGCTGTCTTTATCCTCACGTTCTTCGATAAACCTGTGGGTCACGTGGATGCTGTAATCGACCCCTAAACCTACCGTTAAGGCGGTCACGGTGATGGTCATAAAATTTAGAGGTATGTTGACCAGATAGATAAGACCGAGGAGCCATAGAGTCACTAAAGACACGGGGAACGTCGTGATGACTCCCAATAAGAGAGATCTGTGGAGGTAATAAAATACCAGCGTAAGGAAGACAGCGACGATGATTATAGCGAGGATCAGCGATTTGATCTGGGTGGAGCTGAGGTCTTTGATCGTCTCTTGGTCGATTAGAGAACTGCTGGTAACCTCTGTAGTGTAGCCTTCTTCTCTCAATAGGCTCGAATCTTCCAACAGTTCCTCTTCCATGACTTCAGAATTATCCAGGTCTTCCATCTTATCCGAATCTTCTTTCACCTGTAGGATGGCGGAAGCTGGATCATAGCCACCTTCAGGATTCCGCTTCACAACATTTTCTATGGCGTCTCTGCTTTCAGGGGCATCAAAAAGAATGTCGTAAAGGCTCGTCATGTTCCGTTCAGGTATTTCATCATTGTCAGTATCGCTCTCCTCGAATTCGCTCACTATCGTTTCGTTGTAATCGGGATTTAACGGGCTAGCTGTCCCGAATCTCTGGATAACGGTCAAGGGAGAAGACAAACCATCGTCGGGCACCACCATTTCGTCGTCTTCCATATTATCTTGTGTCTCATCCAGTGCATGCAGAAAGTCAGGATCGGTAAGATCCCCCTTCATCAATACATAAACGTCGGTCTGGTTGACATCGAAATTATCCTCTATATATTCGATATTTTGATATTGACTGCTCTCTTCGGGTAAAAAGTCCTGCATCTCGAAAGTTGTTTCGACCTGGAGGGCACCGTATGCGGATGCGATCGTTATTAGCATCACGACCAAGAGAACCAGTTTAGGGTATCGATTTGATAATACTGTAGATGACGATAGAAGCCGGGTGATGAAATTTTCATCCTCGCCATCCTCGTTTTTGGTAGAGGTTTTTTCTTTTTCCTCTTTTTCATTTTTGTCAACTCTCCATCTTTCCACTTCTTGAATCACCGCCGGAAGGAAAACCACGAATAGGAAGAAACTTGAAATCACGCCGACCGTGGCCAAGACCCCGAAGTTCCTCATCACTTCTAGACTGCTGAGAGTGGTGGATGAGAATCCTACTGCTGTCGTTATAGTGACCAGAAAGATAGCGCCTCCGACGCTTAAAATCCCCATCACGACCGACCTATCGATAGATTTTCCTTTCCCTTTTTCCTCCCGGATCCTCATTATCATGTGGATACCGTAATCTATGGCCAAGCCGGTCATCAGTATCGGGACCGCGATTATCAGTGGATTGAATTGATAATTAAGTAATACGCCCGCCCCGAAGGTCCAGACAACAGCGATGATCAGAGATAAAAGACTGACCAGACTCTCGATTATAGTGCGGTAAACCAGCACAAGGACGACTATAACGTAAAGAAAAGCTATCGGAAGGAGGACATACAAACTCTCCTGGGCACTATCGTTGACCTGGTCCATCATCACCTGATTCGCTGATACCTTCACGGAGGAATGTTCACTTTCATCTTCCGCTATATCGATCAATTCCTTCTGGGCCTCTAATCTTCTATCTTTACTCAAGCTCGAATCCATCTGAACTACGGAGAGAGCACTTTTTGCCGATAAATTGGAAACTTTTGCATCCTCATCGAGATCCTGGCTCAGCATCTTGGCGATGCCTTTTTCTAATTCCTGGAACCGAGCACCGAGCTTATCGGCAGATCTCAGCTTTGGCTTAGTATCATCGATGAACTGATCTTTTTTCCTAAGGACCGTTTTATTTCTCTTGATTACATCCCGAAACCTTGAAACGGATCGGTTCAGAGATTTGTTGTTCTCGATAGATACATTTCCTACCGTGTGATTCAAATTCTCTAGAGCATCTATCGACTCGTTTATGTTCACCCTCATGACATCTAGATTGGAGAGCGTCTCATTCACTGACTCGTTTAAAGGTTCGGGATCATAATCTACAACGTCGTGAACGGTCTCCCTGACATCTGGATCGCTCATCTCCTCCAATCTATCTCTCTTTTCGCTTTCATTCATCGAGAGAGGAGGGAATTCACTTGAAAGATCCATCTCGGTTCCCTCTTCAGGCATGCTTTCCGGGATGCTGAGGAATCTCACGGTCATCCCTACAGCCACTTGAGATATCTGTTCTCTTTTGTCTTCGGGAAAATTTTTTGAGTGTTTTAGGATGTTTTTCGTCCCTTCCAATAAGTTGACGAAGGACTCGTATCCGTAATACTCGTCTTTTTGAAGTTTTGAGATGAGATCTTCAGTGAAGGAGATCTTTTCATCTAGTGTCTTGTTTTCATCAGTTAGTGTTTTTATGAGACCCTTAAACTCCTGCCGATTTTGCTTCATCACCTTCCATCTCTCTGGCTCAGACATGATGACTGACATACCTTTATAAGAAAGAGTAGCGTTCTCCTGGATGGGAGGAAAAGGGACTTTGTTGAGAAGGATATTTCCCAAGCTCAAGGATTTGTTAAGCTTAAGATACATATCAGTCTGGTTCTGAAGGGTTTCAATACCCTGCTCCGTTTCGTTGGAATGTTCCATTATCGTTTCTTCCACTTCGAACGCTCTATCCGCTTTCAGGATCAAGTCCGCCAAGGTAACCACACCGTCTGGAACTTCGTTTGAAGTGATGAGCGTACTGTTCACCGTTTCGCTGTCACGGAACCCTTCCTTCATTTCGAACATGTCGTCCAAAACTTCTGTGTCCAATACGTTCCCCTCATCAGCCACGGTAACGACCTGGACCTTTCCCTCCGTTGCGCCGAAGGAACTCTCTATCTCGTCCAAATTTTCTGTCTTCTCAGTATCTGGATAGAAAGAGCTTTTATCGGCTTCCATATCGAGGTTGGAAGCGAAATATCCCATGACCAGCGTGAATAGAACTACGAGTACGATGATCTTTTTCGCGTGACCCGATATGCCATTTGGTACATCTTCGAAGATTGCGTTTCTGATGGGCATCTTATTACGTAGTGTAATACTTCGTAACGTAATATATAAATATTGCCCCCCAATATGATATAAGAATGTATTTAAGAGACAAATTGCGTTAGAGGATGAGATACATGCAGAAAAGGATACCCACCGAACTAATAAACTACCTGATACTGAAGGCCATGGAGGAAGGACCTAGTTACGGGTATGAACTCATAAAGAGGCTCGAGGAGAAATCTAATGACCACTGGGACCCAAGCTACGGAACCGTTTATGGGGCCTTGAACAGAATGGAAGATAACGGGTTCATAGAAAGGACGGAGAAGGAAGACGAGGACAGAAAATATTATCAGTTGACGGATAAGGGGGAAAAGGAACTGAGAGAAAGAGAAAAAGAGATAGAAAAGGTGGGTATCCAGTCCCAGGATATGGTATTAGGATTCTTGAACGTTTATAGGGATATCTTCGGGAAGAGAAAATTTGATAATTTGATCGAGAAGATAAAAGAAGAATTTGAAATTTAGATTTTTGTTCAGTAAAAGGGTTTCTAGGGTAAAGTTTAATTAGGTTAGTAAACGTTAACTAACTATGAGCCGGGAGCGTTTACCTTCGGATGAGAGGCAAAGAGACGTGCTCGAGGCAGCGCTGAAGATAATACAAGAAGAGGGTTATACAGACTTAACCATCAGGAGGATCTCGAACGAGATCGGCGTCTCCGAAGCTGCGATATATAAACACTTCAACTCCAAAGAAGAGATACTCAACGATCTTGCCACTTGGATATTCGAGAAAAATCAGATCGAAGTCGATGAAGAAGAAAAAAGTGATGAGTTCGAAGTTTTAAAACAAATCATAAGAGAAAAATTCAAAGTCTTGGAAGAGAATCCATATTTTACCGCTGTTTTATTTCAGGACGAACTATTCAGAGAATACGACTCGGTCAAAGAACAGTTCGATAGTCACAGAGAAAAAAATGAAGGGGTTATCATCGACGTCGTAGAACGAGGTATAAAAGAGGGAAAATTTTCAAACGAAGTCGATCCGGAGGTGTTCGCGGAACTTTACATGGG
>CAYWYD010000070.1:0-4878 GCA_964462425.1 uncultured Thermoplasmata archaeon | reverse complement strand
GATTACGAACAGGAGAATATCGAAAGTTATTCAGTTCAATACAAAAGATCGATAAGCTTGGAGGGCAACACCTACAATCAGGTAACCTTTTACCTCTACCCCAACGAAGAAGTCTCCATAAACTTCAACGACGAGAATGTCACCTTCGAAGATGAGAACGTCACTATCACAGCTCGAAACTCTGACGGCGAGGAGATCGAAGACATAGATTTTGGTCAGAATGAACGGATCAGTTCAGGCTATGAGGAAGTCGAGATCACAGTGGAGTTCAAATCCAACCGTCAAAACGACGGATATATAGAACTCTTGGTAGAAGGAGACAGATACACCACTGAGGTACAGCTAAGCGAAAAAGCACCCGAACCCGGCAATGAAAAAGTCTCGTTCGTAGAGGAAGAATCCGAGACGATAACACTTGGAGTTTTCCTTATAGGCGGCGTGGTCGTTTTTGGTGCGGCAAGGATCTGGCTGGGCAAGAAAGAAGAGGGAGAAGACTGAACTATTAGGTAACGAGCAAGTTACCTGATCCTTACGATAGTTCGTATTTAGTCGATATCAATCTAAAACCCATTAATCAAGGAGAGCAGCAGATGAGGAAGTATAGGTGTACACTCAGAGAAATTCCAGTCATCCCCTCTGCCTGCACGGGGGTGATCTGATGCAGAGTAGAGTGAGTTCTATTTATGTCAAGATTTTCACCCTAATCGTGATATTCACCTTACTGATATTCGTCCTGACGCCTCTCTATTCAACCAATGTTTCGGCGGATGACGGCGCCGGTGTAGGGGTCCTACCGGTCAGACCTAGGATCACCGACGTCGAGCTTAAACACAACTTCGGCACTCAACATCTCCGCTTCGAGATATTCGATCTCAACAGCTGGAAGCACGTGAGTGAAGCTAGTGTGGAGTTCTATCGAGGGGGCGAGCTCGTAAGACATTACGTTTTCAACCAGACCGAAGATCTGGAAAGGAGGATCGAAGTCAGGAAAGGAGATGGACTGGTAAACTTCGAGAGCAACAGTTCCGCAAAAAGGGAGACAGTTGAACAGAGGTGTACTCTCAGCCTCCATTTCCAGTTCAGCGGTATCAACTACGACAAGCTAACGATCAGGGCTCGAGATCATTCAGGCGGAACTTCAAAATCGACCATAAATTTCCACGGCGTAACAACTGGAAGACCGATGACCATATACCTGCTGCCTTTCCTCATACTTTTGATCGCTATAATGATCTACAAGACGGTAAAAGACACCGGAGGTGAGGTCGATGCCTCCTGAGAAGTTCAAAAAGGCGGCGGAGCACTGGAAACACTGGCTTGTCTATTTAACCGTTACTTTCCTCTCGATATTCGTCTTCGCGGAGTTCGCTCTCTCGCTTTCTTTCCTCTCGACACTCGCTCCGTCCACCTTCATGTTCTACTTCACTCCGGTCGGTTTCATCTTCGGTGAAGCGTTGGTCAGTTTCTTCGCTTCCGCCTTGCTTTTCCTCGGACTTTTCCTAGTTCTTAGACAGAGAGTCTACGTCAAGGAGGAGAACAGCCTGAAGTTCAACCGTTCGGATTCCTACTTACTTCTACCTTTCTATCTCGTTTCACTAGCTTCTCTCGGCCTCTACATCAGTATTATACCTCTAGAATTGTCTAACATTATCACCTACGCGTTCTTCTTGATACTCTTCGAATCCTTTATCGAACACGTTCAGGTTTCGAATTACAGCATCGAAGCGCTAAGATCGCTGAAAAAGATATCATTTGAAAGAGCTGAAACCACCGAGACGAACTTCGAGTCGGTGCAGGAAACTCTCGACCAGATGGATAAGGAAGTTGAAAAGGCCGAGACGGAAGAATGTCCCATCTGTGAAGCCGAAGTTTCCGTAGATGCTGAAGAATGTCCCGAATGCGGCGAACCTCTTGTTGAAGAGCCCGAAGAGGGGATAAAGGAAGAGGAGATAGAGGAAGAAGTGGAGATGGAAGAATGTCCCATCTGTGGGGCCGAAGTTTCCGTAGATGCGGAAGAATGTCCCGAATGCGGCGAACCTCTTGTTGAAGAGCCCGAAGAGGGGATAAAGGAAGAGGAGATAGAGGAAGAAGTGAAGATGGAAGAATGTCCCATCTGTGGGGCCGACGTTCCCGTGGATGCGAAGGTCTGCTCGGTCTGCGGGGAACCACTTGGCGAAGAATTTGAAGAGAAGGAACTTCAAGAGTGTCCCATCTGCGAGGCTAAAGTTCCTATAGATGCCGAAGTCTGCCCGTTCTGTGATGAAAATCTAGTCGAAGAACCGGAAGAGAAGATGGAGGAATGTCCCATCTGTAGGGCCGAGGTTCCAGTGGATAAAAAAGTGTGCCCGGCCTGCGGAGAACCGCTGATCGAAGGACTAAAAGAAGAGATGACCGAAGAAGAAAAAGTGATCAAGAGACTCAAACGGATCTCCATCGTAGGGGACAAAATAGCTGAAAGTCTCTATGAGAACGGTTTCGAATCTCCTAAGGACATAATTGAAAGAGGACGTGGAGGATTAGCGGGAGTGACTCATATCGGTTTTGAAAGGGCGACGAAGATATTGGAAGAATCAAAGGAACTAGTGAGCGAAGAAGAAACCGAGGAAGTAACAAAGGAGGAACTCGTCAAGGAGTTGAAGGAAATAGAAGCGAGTGTAGAAGGGGCTGAAGAAGCGGAAGAGAAGCGAAAAGAGGATTCAGAAAAAGAAAAAGCTGTTGAAGAACTGAAGCAGCTGATAGGCGTCGATAGATCGATAGCTGAAAATCTGTACGAGGATGGTTACAGGTCGATCGAAGATATGAAAGAGGTATCAAAAGAAGAATTAGAAGAGGTCGAAGGGATCGTATATCCTCTCAGCGATATCATCCTAGAGGCGGTGGAAGATAAGACAGAATGATAGTTCGGCGGTTCGCCTTTTTTGTTTAGATCATCGCGGTTTCGGTAGGCGATCGAGTGTCGGTTAAAACAGGATTATCCGGATTGGTAGGGGTTTGCTCGTTGAATTTGTGCCGAGCCGAAAAATATCGGTAACTTCCACTTCATTGTAAGAGCTTCTCTATTCCTTCATCTTTATGAGGGAAAAATTATAGGGTCCTATCTGATCCGATATCTTTTTCTAGATCTTTAGGTCATATTGTAGTAACAACAACATCTTGATATTATGTAATGTAGTAAGAACAACATAATTCCTAGATATACAAGCTGTACATGTCAGGTCACGCTTTTTTCATCATCTAGTGGATATAGTTGGATGTTTAAACAGGACAGGTGGGAGGGTTTTCTATGTCTTCATGATCTTTACGTCTCAATCCAGGTGGCAACTTATACTTGTAGGTATGATTTCCTTTTTGACTATTCTGATCCTCTTCTCCTCACCTCCACAGTGATAAATGAGAGTTATACTGTATTATAACCTGTGGTTAGAATGTTTACAAAAGAGAGAAAAGTTGGCCCTAAAGGTCAGGTCGTCATCCCTAAGGACTTTCGAGAGGAGATGGGTATACATCCCGGGAGTAAAGTTGAATTCAGGTTTACTGAGGATGGGATCGTGATCAAAAAAGAAGATGAGGAAACAGAAAAAGTCTTTGAAAGGATAGCTAAAAGTGGAGAAAAGGTCACAGGAGATATCCATCCCCTGAAGCATATGAATCCGAACTAGAGTAAAGGAATTGAGCTACATCGATTACTAATCTTTTCATCTATGCCGCTTTGAACGATGACGAAAAAGGAGAGAAGGCCAGGAGTTATATCAAGGATATCCGGGAAGGAGATGATGCTGTTTAAAGCCCGCATACCTCCGTCTTTCTGAGGAAGCGGAGCTTGCTCGTCATGAGAGGAATTTTCAATTCCTCGTAATTCAGGCGGAGGTTAGGGCGTGTAGGAAAATATAAATAGGTTAAACAACATAGTGTGTAACAATGAAAACGACAAGGCACGCTACATATAACATAAATTACCACATTGTTTGGATACACAAGTACAGGTATCCAAAACTGGTCGGAGAAGTTAAGGAGTGTTTAGATAGTGTGTTGAGGGAAATTGGTGAAGATAAAGGATTAGATATAATCGATTTGGAGATACAGCCAGACCACATACATCTGTTTGTATCTTCTCCACCGAAGCACTCACCAAGTTTGTTGGTAAACTGGTTTAAGGGTATAAGTTCCCGTCAATTCAATCATAATTTCGACTTTGAAGATAAGTTAGAATGGGCGAGAGGGTATTATGTTGGTACTGCTGGCGAGGTCAGCAGTGCGACCATTCAAGAATACATCAGGAGGCAAAAGAATTGAAAACTGAACAGACGAGAACATTGAGGGCTAAACTCTTCAGGCCTAACGCAAGGAAGGAAGAATTGCTCGACCGTGCCTTCAAAGCATATCAACAGGCGTTAGAAGAGGGTGTTAGTAGAGAAATAGACACTATGACAGATGCTAATGACCTTGTTGTTCAGTACGACCTTTCAGGGTATATAAAGAACGCTTTGAAGAAGCATATTCCTAAAGTTATTAAGAATGGTGGAGGAGAAGTGAGTGAGGATAATGCTCTTAAAATAACTAATAAAGGGGTAAAATTGGATCATCAACCAGATAACTATCACCAGTTCTATATAAACTTACCATCGACTTGGCAGAGAGGCGGATATTGGTGTCCTGTCAGTATAAATCCAGACCAAGAGAAGTTCTATCATCAGTTGCTGGATGGTAAGGTGGATATGGGAGAAGTTCAAGTTGTTAAGAAGGATGACGAATTTTATGTTCACATAGTTGTGAAATACGAGGTTGAGGTCAGTAATCCAAGTGAGTGTACCACTTCGGTCGGACTCGACATCGGCGACAACACCCTTGTTGCGGGATGTTCCTACGACGGTGTTGAAC
>CAYWYD010000069.1:0-5726 GCA_964462425.1 uncultured Thermoplasmata archaeon | reverse complement strand
TGGATGGTCAAGAATCGAGGTAGATCCGGCTTCCCCCGGAATCGTAGATGCGGTTCGAGCTGGTTGAGATGTCAGATTCGTAGGCTTGGATCTCTTTTACTGCGGTGGTGTTTCCGTAGCGTATCTCGATGTAATTGTTGAAGTAATCGGTGAAGAGGATGGGAGAGAGGTGTGTGTCCGTTCTAGGGATGCGGTAACCGTAGGGTTGGTTTGATGCGGGTTTGCTCCTCGAGCGGAACTGGTAGGTTGGAGAGGAATCGTTTGTTTGGCTTGACTCGATGTACCTGAACATCCCCTCGTGCGTTTCGGTGACGTAGACACGGCCTTCGAAGTTCTCTTGGGCGAAGTTCCCCGCTTTGTATGAGGAACGTGAAGGCGTCTCTATCGCATCTATACTGTTCTTGGTTATCGGCACGGTTATGAGGAAAGCGGCGAGGATGACTATTATGGAAACTTGGAAGAAGTTTCTGAGGTCGAAGTTGTTCGACCAGCAGTGTTCGAGGAGAGCTACCGCCAGAATAGAAGCTGGGACGAGAGATGCGAGAAGAGGTCTTTCTATCAAATGACCATCTTGGGTGAGAGGATAGACCAGCCAGAGAAAGATAGAAAAGAACCAGGCACCGAGGAGTAGAGCCTTTTTGGATACTTTTTTGTAGAGCGCGATGAAACCTAAAAGTCCGAGTAGACCGTGCAGTCCTCCAGCCAGCATCCTCAGTCGGTTTACGAACTCGTATCGGAAGCTCGTGGCGGCGGGTCCACCGAGAGAGATCTCTAAAGCCCCGATCCCCGCGCCCGCCGTGAACTGCTCGTATACCTCGTTCATGTATTCTCCTATCGCGGGCACGGAGGCGTAGAAAAGGGACGCGGCTATCCCAAAGACTAGGAGTATCGGCACAAAGGGTTGGAAGTAGTTCCATTCCTCCCGATCCCGGAAGGATATGAAAGTTACCAATGTTAAAGCGGCGATATTGAAAGAGATCATTATCAGCATCCCGGGATGTGCCGGAACCAAAGCGAAAAGGATGATTCCAGCTACAGCTCCTATCCGATAATTTCTTTTGTCGATGCATAAGAAGAGGGCGAGCCAGAAAGCCGCCCATATCATTATGCCGAAACCCTGCCTCGCCATGTGATACTCCATGTACCAGTTGAGCGCCAAGAACACGAGAGGAGCGACCGGTGCCCATTTTTTTGAGATATTTCTCGCTATAGCGAATATGAAGATCACTATGGAGAAGGCTAGTATCGTCGGGAATAGTTTTGCGTAGGTCATCACATCTTGACCCAGGATCATCACGCTCGTAGCTTGATAGATGTGTGAAGCTGGGAAAGCTATCAGGTCCATGTTCCAGGTACCGCTTTCTATGATAGATCGCACCGGAGGGATCACGTGGTAAACGTCGAAAACCGGCAGCATGTCGTGGACGAGAGGTGGAAGGGCGTAGAGGTAAAATACTGGGATCAGGACGCTGACGAGGGACAGATATTTTCTTTTATGGATTATTGAGAGGACGATGCCGAAGAATGCTAAGCTCAAGCCGGGCCAGAAAGTCCAGTAGAGGCTTGAAGCGTACCAGTAGACCGATGCCTCCGGCGCTCCGGGATTTGAAAGGACGGCTGTCAGTAAAAGAATGAATACGCTGGTTGCGAGGATCAGAATATGAAACTTCCTTCTTTCGATCGTCTCTTTTATGATTTTCAGATTCACGTACTGTGACATCCTCCCAAACGCCTGAAGACGTTGGGCTCCCTTCAGCGTTTCAGAAGGTTCTGGACTCATTGGATTTTTGCCTCCAAATCATCTCCAGTTTGGGCTATGTCATCTGTAGCCCCCGCCATGTTTTGCCAGAATTTATCTGGCTCAATGGACTTGTCACTGTGCTGGGATATACCCTTCACAGCGATGTTGACTGACGCATTGAACTCGGCGTCAAGTTCATCATCACACGTAGAGCATCTGATACGTTGGAAAGAATTATCATACGGTCTTTCGACCTGTTTACCACACTTATAGTGAAGTCTTGAAGTGTTCCATTCAGTTATCTTCTCACCAATTTTACCAGTTTCATTCAATTTCAGCACACACTGGTCGATTATCCTACTGAAAGACCAGTGATGTAGGAGTTTTCTACCTGCTTTGTCGCCGTTTCCTTTGTACTTGTTGTATCGTATATCCTTTGGATTGCCGAAGAACACTGTCGTACCTTCTGGCAACAGTTCGGCGAACTGTTTAGCCAGTTTTCTATCGTAGTCTTCGGCGACTCTTTCACGCTTATTGCGAAGTTTCTTCAAGACCTCGTACTTCTCTTTCCTACGCAGATGAGCTATCCTGTCGTAGAGTTCTTTAAGCCGTTCAGACTTGTTGTTCTGCAATATGGCGAACTGTTCTACACCGTCATCATCTATCAGCACGGCTGATAGGTCTCGCTTGATTCCCAAGTCCACACCACATACAGAATCTGTCTGAACGGTGTCAGATTGATACTCACAAACTATATGAACCATATACTCACATTCTCTTTCAGGATGATGGACAATCTCGAAAGTCTTTAAGTTTTTAGCCTCTTCGAACTGTTCTTCGTGCCAGTCAGATGGGTTGAGCAGTATATCAATAGTATCCCCTTTTTTCAGCGTGGAGATGTGTACAACCCAATCTGTCAGGTCAAGGTCATCCGTCCTTTGAACCTCACCAGTCCGGTTATCAAAGGGTGTAGGTACTTTACTGTTGCTCTTCTTTGGATTCGGTACAGACGGTTCACGTTCTTTCAATTTCCTGTACCATCTCGTACCTTCTTTAGCCTTTGAAAGCAACCACTCCCACTTGTCGTGACTTTCCTTGTACTGCTTGTACATCCATAGAACCTTGTCCTCTGCTTGCTGTACAAAACCAGCAGATAGTCCTGTTTCCTTCTTCACATAGTCAGAAAACTCTCGTACTTCAGACCTGTACTTCGGCACTATACCTTCTTCGTTCAACTTCTCACAGAACAGTTGTACAGCGTAAGTCTGTCTGGCTGTGAGGTTGTCAAGATACGATAGTTTCTTATTGGTTGTATCGTAGTGAATCGGTATCTTTACTGTTTTCACGTACCCAGACATTCTTCGATATACCTCCTTATAGTTTTGTCAGATACTTTACCAGCAGTGCCAACATAGTATGTCCTTGTCCATAGTTTGTCTCCCAGCTCTTTCAACTCAGGATGTCTGTTTCTTAACTTCCTCGAAGAAGCACCTTTTACGGCGTTGATTATCTTAGCTGGCGAATACTTTGGTCTCATGGACACAAATAAATGAACATGGTCTGGCTGTATCTCAATAGATAGGACTTCACCGTCCATTCTATCTATAATACCTCTTATTATATCATCGAGAGAATCCTTGATTTCGCCCGTCAGAACATCTCTCCTGTATTTAGGTATCCAGACAAAGTGATAGTTTATTTTATACCGTGAATACCGTGTTTTCTTCATTATACCATAATAGGTGTACAAAGTATTTAGTGTTTCCCTTGAAAATCCCACATTCTACCTCACGACATTCATCCCCCTCCCTGAACGGAGGAGGGCTTCTGTCTATCTTCATCTAATCGGGATGGATTATCTAAATCTTTTCTTCGGGATAGGCCCTTACGCGTATTATCATTAAGATGCCGTTTGATCTATATAGGTTTAAAACTCCAACCGCTTACTTTATCTCCCTATAAGGCACTTATAATGGCCGTGAGTTGTGGTTTTTATATATCAAATTTGCAAAGTTTAAATATTAGAAATATCTTGAGTGTGGATAAGAGGAACTTAATCCTTGGTTGTTCCGCCAACCTGAACCGAGCCGTTAAGGCGATGAGGATAGAGTCGGCGGGATGAGAGTGGGGTCTGTGGTGGCGTGGGTTTTGAGAAGTTCAACTCGTTAAAAAATAATAGAAACAAGAAAGGTGATTAGTATGATGGATAGTCTTGAAGAGGGTGTAGAAAAAGATCCTCAAGCTCACGAGAGATTGCTCGAATTAGGGGAAAAGATATCAGAGAAATCGCATATGGGCGAGAGGGCTGTCGATAAGTTTTTGAAAGAGAGAGGATCCTTGTAGTGATAATAAAATGTTGAAGGTTTTTCCCGTAAAATTTTATATCAGTGGGGACAATAACATTATAGTGGGAAAATGTCTAAAGTAGTGGAAACAGATAAGAAAGGGAGGCTGTATCTTCCCAAAGATACCAGGGAGAAATACGGCCAAAGATTCCTTGAGATCGAGCTGGAAGACGAGATCAAACTTATACCGATACCCGAAGATCCTGTAAAAGATCTTAGAGAAGTGACGGATGACCTAAAAGGTAAATCGATAGAAGAGATGAAAAAGGAGATCAAAGAAGAAGCTTTGGAGTCTTTGGGTTGAAAACATGGCTTACGCTGATACCGATTTCTTTTTGGCGCTGGTGAAAGACGAGGACTGGTTGAAGAGCGATGCTAGAAAGATTTTGGAGAAACATGAGGACGATATCTGGACTTCGATAGTGACGGTGTTAGAAATCTCCCTTTTATGTAAACGGGAGGAGATCGATATCGAAAGAGCTATGGTGGATGTACTCCAGATAGCTGAACTCAAGGGTGTGGAGCATGAGATCGTATTCAGGGCTATAGAGCATATGGAAAAAGACGGTCTGAACGTTTTCGACGCCTTCCATGCCTCGTTCTGCGGCGATGATAAAATGATATCATCTGATAAGGTGTTTGATAGGGTGATTGGGGAGAGGGTGGAACTTTGATGTTTATAAGAGGCGGGATCTCTATTTCGGTCGGTTTTTGAGTCAAGATCGGGTGAAGATGGTCTAAGGAGAGATCGAAGCGGAAGTTTCAAGATACTTTGTGTATATGGTCATGGAAAATACTGATCGAACCTTGTTTGTAGATCTCCCTACGAGCTCCGTTATACCCTGAGTATAGTAAAAGTATAAATACACGTAATACTTATGTATTAACCATGATCGAAGTCGAGATGAAAGTAGGACCTAAAGGTCAAGTCGTGATCCCTTCCGTACTCAGGAAGAACTTCAATATTAGATCAGGTGATAAAGTTCTATTTGAATCAGATGGCGATAGGTTGATTATCAAGAGAGCTGAAAAGGGCGGTGTGGATAAATTGAGGAAGATAGCGGAAAGTGTTGATGAGGTTGAAGTTGATTCAGACAAAGATTACGATCGAAGGATGAAGGAGCGGATGGGATGAAATATATCGATTCTAATGTATTGATTTACGCTACTTTAGATAGTGGAGAAAAAGGAGAGTGGTGCAGAGATAAGTTGGAGAGGATAGAAGAAGGTGAAGAGAAAGGCGGATCTTCCTATCTGACCTATGATGAGGTGTTCTGGAAGATAGATAATTCAACTTCAAAGGAGAAGGCGCTCGAAGCGACGGAAACTATTTTGACGATGCCTAATTTGAGATTCTTCGAAGTCGATAATGAAGTGATCTGGGAAACACATCAACTGATCTCGGAGAAAGGGCTCGATCCCAGAGATGCTATCCATGCCAGTACGGCGATGATCCATGGGATCTATACCGTTGTTTCAGAAGACGATGATTTCGACGATATAGAAGATATAAATAGAGAGTGGCTTGACGTTTGACTGTAAGAACTCTGACCCGCCCGCCCTCCTCCGTTCGCCTAAAAGTCAAGGGGTATTTGGTAAGGAGAGGTTGTATTCCCAGTGATGATTACAATATTTAAATA
>CAYWYD010000068.1:0-6190 GCA_964462425.1 uncultured Thermoplasmata archaeon | reverse complement strand
GGTCCCGAGAAAAGTAGGTTGATACCTTCCCTTCCTCCTACGACCGATTTCATGTTCCACTCCTTCAGGAACTTGTCCTTCGAGCTTTCCTGCGCCAGGAGCGAGAGGATCGAATCTTTCAGTTCTCCCGGAAGCACGACGTCCGAGAAGGAGACGTCGGGATCGATGCTTTCCATCAAGTCCTCTTTCATCTTTTCTCCTCTGCGTGATCTGTGTTTTGACTCGTCTTCTTCTTCCAGTTCCATCTCTCCGGTCCCGAGGATGGCTTTAGCTGGTCTGGATTTGAGATAGAATGAAGTGGGTTCGATGGGGTTATCTCCACTTCTCCTCTCTCTCTTACCGGGTCTCATCCTTCTCGATTCCCTAGTGGTGATCACGTCCGAATCTCTGAGGCTAGAACCTTGACCCAGTATATCCCTCGCTCTTTCAGGAGGTGTATCGTGAGTGAGCTTGAGGGCGTGGATTATCATCTCGCCTCCGAGCGTAGGATACTCCGGTTTGATGCCTACACCTCTCTTGGTGAGCAGGAGTAAAACCACCGTCTTTTCTTCGTCTGAAAGATCGAATTCATCAGAAAATTCGGTTGAGCGGAATTTTTTGTCAGCTTTCTCTTCACCTTTTTTCCTTTTCCTTTCTAGTTCCTTTATCTTCTCGCCGTATCGTTCACTTTTCTTTTCAAATATCTCGGCCGATGGGTTATTCCGGAAGTAGTTCGCATCGCTAATTATCTCGTTGAAGAGGGTGATCGCAGCTTTAAGGTACTGATCGTTATCCTCAAAGTGATCGACCTCTTCCATTTTTAGGTAGTATCCGAGCTGATACAGCTTTAGCTTGTTGATATCGTGCATGTACATCTCTTTTGATCTCCTGCTCATCTTGAACTCACCTCTTGAACCGTCTTTTCAAAGATGGAGCGATAGGCTGCCCTGATCGAAATATATTTCATCATTCATTTTCACCTCAATAGCACAGAAGTCAAATCTGGATGAATAAGAGCGCGTTGGTTCGAAATAGGAACTTTTTTCCTTTCCATCCGGCGTTCCTCCTGTGCATCTTAGACAATGTGTCATGGGTTATTTAGTTATTACGGATATTTTCGTAATATTACTAAGATAAATGTTAAATAACACTTTTATCTATATGTGATATGAGAAGATGAGGAATGAGCAGTGTCCAAAATGTGGTTACAAGATGATCGGGAACGACGAGGTTCTTATATGTATGAACTGCGGCTACAACACCGCTGACGATGAAGAAGATTGAAGGTGATATGGATGTCGGAAGATGAAGAAAAATATGATCCCCTGTTCAAGCTCGGTAAGCAACTGGGAGATAAGGCGGAGGACGTCGGTCGCTGGCTGGTCGATTTCTAAAATATGAGCGGGGATCATCCTGGTAAGGTGAAAAAGGTCTTCCTAGACCTGAAAGAGCGTGGAATGGTAGACGGTAGGCTGTGCGAGAGCGAAAGCGTGAAGAATTTCAAAGGCTCTCTTTTCTCCGATAAGACTTACTTCAACCCGGAGTACGAATTTGACGAGGATTCTCTTTACTTCATCCTGCTGCACGAGCAGGGGCACGAAGAGGGCCCAAAGAACTCACAAAAGTACTTCGCATTCCTCTGTGTTTTTCTTGGGCTTCTTTACTTTACCAAATATCTTTTCGGTTACAGTTCGATGATGGCAGATGTTTTCGTTTCTATCGCAGCGGTTCTCTTTACTTTGTTTTCCTTGAGAGTTTTCTCTACAAAGTTTCACGAGGACGAGTACAGGGCGGACGAATACGCGGCCTCTAAGTTCAAAAGCATCGATAAGTTCGAGAAGGAACCGTGGGAAGTGCTGGAGAAACTCATCAGGAATTATAGAGGACAGAAATCTTCAGGGGGCATCAAGAAAGTGCTGTTGAAGAACGTCCTGCATCCATCTGACGAGAAGAGAGTGGAGAACTTGAAGGGTGAGGTTTAGAAAATGATCTTTTTAAAGAAAGATTTTGGAGGTGGGACTACCAACTTTCCCCGCCCTGCCTTCCCTCGCTGGCTTTTCCGCTCCCGAAAAGCCGGCTCGGGAAGGAAAGGATTTGTTTGCTAGGTTATCGGGAAGCTCAAAAAAATGCTTTATCAAGCGGATCAGTCGTGGTTAGGACATGACAAAACCACACCTAAACATCAGGAAAAGTTAGATGAAGTGTATTTTTCAAAAGGGGGGTTTTGGGCGAGATAAAGTCAGCTCAGAACAAACGATAGTAGTCATGATCTAGACTATAAGCAAAAAATTATATACATTACCTAGCCTAAAAGAGCAAAGAAAGGAGAACAATACGAGGTAATATTGTTGAAAATAGAAAAACTATCCGTAGAAAATTTCAAAGGATTAGAATCATTGGAATTCAAGCCTAAAGGGGTCAACCTGATAACTGGTAGAAATAACACTGGAAAAACTTCTCTTCTAGAAGCTGTAAATCTACTTTTCAACCCTAAAGGCATCAAAAATTATGGCTCTAATTATGTTCATCTTATCAGAGAAAATTATGACTCTTGCGAGATATCTGCTGGGTTAAAAAACTCTTCAACAACACTAAGATTAGAAGAATTAGATCAGCAAAAAGTTTGGGAAGATTATATTATTTATTTTAAGGATAGATATGCTAATAGTGTTACAAGAAATCTAAAGAGAGGGATAAAACGGATAAAAAATACGGAAGAATCGGAACTAGAATTAGAGGAGCTTAAAGAAACCCTTTATGAAGGGCTTGAAGAGCAATTAGATAATATTTCACCAAACAATGTTTTAAGTGAACCGATTATGGTGATCAAGGACGGAAAAGAGTACCCTTTTGTTAAATCTAATGTCAGTAAATTTATTGATAGTCAGAGCCTCTTTAAAAGGTTAATAACTGAGATCGAAAAGAGGGACGAAATAGAGAAAGAGATTATGGAGTTTCTATCTACTTATCCTTACCGTGTTCCTTCTCGCGGATTCATAAGAGATGTTCCTGAGGGTTCAGAATCGATCGGTTTGATAGAAGACTTAGATCCTAGAAAACTAGCAGAAGATGAGGATGACGAAAAAGTGGCCGTGAAGGAAGATGATATAGAGGAGTATATCAAGGAAAAAGAATTGCTTGACAATCTGAAAAGCTTTAGCCTGAATCAACTGGTCTTTAAGAAAAATGGAAAAAAATATGGAGTTCCTTTTGAATTCATGGGTGACGGATTCAAAACGATAGTTGGTATACTATGGCATCTGATGGAGGGCGAATATGAGGAAGATATAGTTCTAATCGAAGAGCCAGAAAATCATATGCATCCTGGATATACTAGAGAATTAGTATATTTTCTGACGGATATCTCGCAAAAACATGATACGCAGTTCTTTATAACTACTCATAATAGAGATTTCATCGAGGGCTTCTTTGGAAAGAACTTAACTGAAAATGAGAAGGACTATTTGGAGAAAGAATTTTTGATACTCAATTTATCCAAACATGGTTTTAATGCTTACGATTATGAGAAGTCAAAATCTCAAAAGGACGACTTAATGATGGATCTGAGAGGTATTTGATGAAACAGATCCTAATTAGTGAAGGGAAGTATGACGTATTTTTACTCGAGCAGTTTTATAAGGAGTTCAACAAATCGGTTGATACTTTTCTAAAGGAAGAAGTTCAAAAGAAAAGTGATCCGGAAAATCAGCAGACAAATACTATACGAAGCTTTATAGAACCCAGGTGCCCTGATGATGTTCTGATAAAATCAGAAGGTTCTAAAAACTATTTGCTGACCTTTCTTTCAACTCAGATCCATCATCTTATCGAGAATATAGATGAAGTCATCATGGTCGTCGATTTGGATAGTGATGATGAAGAAGGTCTTGAAAATCTTAGGGAAAAGTTATCGGATAAAATAGAAGATAGACATCAAGGAAGTGGTTTGGAAGCACAAATAAAGGAGCCGATGAAAACTAATGAATATCTTGTAGTTTCGGAGGCTTATTGTTACTTAAGGGGCTCTTGTAGAGGGGGATTTCTAGTGATCGGTTTGAAACCAAATCTAGAAGATATCGCAGGGATCGATCGTGAAGGTAATGAAAGAAAAACGAAAGAAGAGAAGATCAGTCAGCTGTTGGATGAAGAAAAGATATACGATTTTCTTCATGAAGTGTTAGTAAATCGTTCAAACTCGGACTTATGAGGAGGCTGGTAGAGGTTTTTTCTTACATGTGATAAGGACTATGATCACCATAAACGAGATCTAGAAAATCAACATGGAAGAATGAAAAAAGGAAAGGATTCTTCAAAAATTGACAAGTTCGTTTGGAGATAAAGTTTATTTTGTTTGGTAGATTTCCAATAACGATAAGGATGGCTTCGATGAGTTACAAAGAGTTCATGGAAGAGGTGGAAGTCCAGTTAAAGGAATATTCTCCTGAACAATTGAGGGAACTGCTGAAGGACTGGGCACATAATACCCCTTCTCTGAAGAGAGATGAGTTTTTGCAGAAGTTGAAAGCTGTAGAGTCGGATGAAGAGGAAAAAGATCGATCAAAAAGGGCTATACTAGAAGAGATAAATGAGCTGAAGGAACGTGTTGAAAGTGGTGAATACAGCCTTGGGTGGGGATGGGATGATGAACTAGAGAAGAAAAGGGAATTCGGGGATGAAAGCTGGACGGTCGAGGTCGATGGATTTTTGGATACAGCCTACGATGCTTTTCACGCTGGACGTTATGAGCTGGCTGAAGAGATATACAGGGTCATGTTCGACATATTGGAGATGGGGGAAGAACCGGGACATTTACCGGGTCCTAAGTCCCCTAATCTTATGGTCGATACGAATCTCGATGAAGCCATGGCGTGTTATCTTCGGGCGGTTTATGAGGTAACTTCTTTGGATGAACGCCCGGAAAGGTTGTTCGACGAGATGGATAGGTGGACATATTATATCTACGATCTAGATTTAAAGAAAATCATCGAGACCACTTTATCCGAACCGGCTGATCTCGACGTTTTCTTGAGCCGATGGAAAGAGATGCTGCGTGAAAAAGAAGGCGACTTCGCCGAAGAACTCTTGCGCGAAGTACTTCGCCTTTCTGAAGGGGTCGAAGGGATAGCTGAACTAGCCCGGAATAAACCAGAAGAACATCCTGAAGCCTATGTCGATTGGATTTGCGCCCTTAAGGAGGAAGAAGATTACCCGGCGATGCGTGATGCAGCGGAAGAGGGTCTGAAAGAGATTCCCGATGATTACGTGGTCAGGAGTGAGGTCGCCGAGGCTCTCGTGAGAGCGGGAGAATACCTCGATTCAACGGAGCTAATTCATCAGGGGTATCGTGAAGCCTTCCGTTCACATCCATCTTTAAAGCACGGACTGCCGCTCTTATCCACCGCTGAGGAGCAAGGTAAACGTGAAGATGAGATCACGTTTATGATCGAAAGGATCCAAAGTTTGTTGGAAGAGGATCTGAACACTCGTTTCCCGAGAGAGAGAAAACCTAGATTGTGCTCCGCCTCGAAGGAGCTGCTCTGCACTATCTACCTCTGCGGAGGAAAATACGAGAGGGCTTTGGCACTCTGTAAAGACGAAGGACCGTTGGGGTGGAACTATGGAAACAATCTCAAAGGGCAGGTCGTACCTTTTTTCCTTAGGATGCTCCTTGTCGAAGGTGATCTAAAAAGGGCACCGAACTTGAAATGGATCTGGGAAAAGATGGTGAGAAGGACCGCTAAAACCTATACCGAGAGTTATGAAGATTCTTTCAACCAAGTGATGGAAGAGGCCTTAGAGTCCGTCCGCTTGAAAGAAGAGGAAAAGGACCGATATTTGGATTGGTGTATCGAGGAGACGGGTAAGAGGATAGATGCGATCGTTGGAGGAACACACCGTAAGAGCTACAATAAGGCGGCCGCTCTTTTAGTATCTATGGCGGAAGTGTTGGCGTCATCGGATAAGAAAAAGAAGGGTTCTGAACTGATCGAGAGATATAGACAAAAATATCCACATCATACTGCTTTCCAGGACGAACTAGAAGAGGCGATCTCTCGTGGAGAGATGTTCAATTGAAAGGGTTTCCTTATCAGAACTAAGAGTACAAGCAGTAAATTATTTATCCGTTTTCTCTCATCTACCCGGCAGAAGATAGGGATGGAAACTGACTTGGATAGGATCAAGGAGATAACCGAGGAAAAAAGCGTCGAGA
>CAYWYD010000067.1:0-6910 GCA_964462425.1 uncultured Thermoplasmata archaeon | reverse complement strand
AGGGTTTCCACCCCTTCAGGTCCACCCCCAGGTCAATTTTCGCAACCTACGTCAGGTCCTGAGTGTCTATGACCGAGGGAACGAAGGATAAAATCCTGTAGTTAACTGACACATTTCGCACGCAATTTACGTCACCTCTCCGATCACCCAGAAATATCATCTGCGAAAATCAGCTCCTCCGCCTATTTTTTCACACTCACCCCTATAATCTTCGCAATCGACAGCATCTACGATCTGTCGAGCGAAGGAATTTCATTCCTTCAAATTTGTGTCAGTTCTTTCGGAATTACATTCCAAAGACCGTAGGAATCTTGATTCCTACTAAATAGGAATTTTGAATTCCTATGACATGTGGAACAGAGTTCCACAAATGTTTCCCCCGATTCTTCGCAAGCTACGTCAGGTGAAACCTTCGCAATTTACGTCAGATCCCGAGTGTCTTTGACCGATCCGCAGGATTACATCCGAGGATCGAACGGATGAAATCCTGAAGAGGGAACGAAGGATAAAATCCTGAAGTTAACTGACATCCGCAGGGGTACCGAGGATGTAAGGACAGAGTCCTGCACACAAATCGCACGCAATGTACGTCAGTTTTGCATCATCTTTCATAACCAAATCGGCCTTCACCAAAATTTATGCTCCCGATCTCTCTTCGATCCTTTCATATCCATCCTCGAGTACATCTCAATGAAGGACTCTATAACCAGTCTCTCTCAGTATGTATAGACCGTTTTTATCACTTTTTTCGATTTCTTTAAGATTTTCTTCTAGTATCGTTTTTAGATTCGAGATGTTGAGTGTGCCAGGTCTGAGAACATATATATTCAATTCGCCTCTTTTTGAGAAAAAATAGATGTCTCCAAAATCCAGATCTAACGTCAATATATCTCTATTCCTTTCAAGCGCAATTTTAACAATATCTTTATCGTCAGTTCCTTTTGCGATCTCTCTAACTTCGAGTACATCATGCCCATCTTTCTTTAAGAATTTTGATATCACTGGCGGTACGTTCTCGTCGATAAGAAGTTCCAAAAATTTACACCGCCGATCTTACGTGAGTTTCCTCTCTTTTCAGAATATCCGTAGCATAACGCAAGGCTGCTTTTACGTCCTTTTTATCAAGATCTGGGTACATATCCAAAATATCTTCGATCGAGTGTCCGGATTCAAAAAATTCTAAGATCACATACACTGGTATCCGAGTGCCCTTGATCACGGGTTTTCCGACCATTATATCAGGGTCTACGATAACCCTTTCATCGTCTTTGGCTTGCTCGTCTTTCATAATAAGATCACCTTTCGGCACTTATATATACTAACCATATAGGATAAAAACTTTCTCCTAGGATTGCTTTAGTATAGAGGCTGTCCGAGTATTGTTTTATCACTCTATAGATAGGTATTTATCTCCCTAACACGGCAATTTAGAAAGATATTTTTCTATTTATGGAGTATTTTTCCCCATCTTTTGTATTACTCGGACAGGCTCTTACGAGGAGAGAAAAGAGCAGTAGGCTAAAGGTCGAAATCGGGCTACAGAATTCAGCTTAAGGGCTCAGATTTTGTGGTCCTCCAAAGAACTTCTGGGAACCTTATCTCAATCTTTTCTATCGTCAGAGACGACAAATTTTTATATTTCCTTAATTTTTTCTTTTGACTATGTTCGGGTTTGTATTCGGCACTTTCTTGATCCTGTTCGGGCTACCGCAAGCGATTTGGCCCTACAAGATTGCCAGGTTCGGTGAACAAGTCGATGCGATAGGGAGCAAGAGATCCTGGTCCGAAGTAGAGCCTGCCGGTTGGAAAGTGATCCTGACTAAATTGATCGGATTTGGATTGATAATTTTTGGCGGGATATTAATCCTCATGGACTTGTTTTGATAGAAAACCACGCTCACGATTGAAATGTTCGGGGGTATATGGGGGTTTGAACCCGCTTAACTTCTTGAAGCCAGTTACCCCACCGTCCACTGCACGTCATATCTACTGGATTACATCCAGTCGATCCTCGAGCAAAGCTCTACGGATCACGAGACACACTTGCCGAGCGAAAGACGGAACTCGTTCCGGCCCAATTATCAAACACGGTGGATCACACATCATCCAGAAAACCAAGATCTCAATTATATCACCTTAATAACCTCTATCAGAATAATATGTGCAAGAAATAGTTATTTCCTATTTCAAAGAACATATATGTTTTAGGATTATGTTGTTGTTACTACAATAGATCTCTCAAATAGCAACAAAAAACATCTCTTCAAATATTTCATAACTCTACTAAAATCGAAAAATTTTCACTAATTATCGAGCTGATCCTGAAAATTTTTAAAATGTACTACCTCTGAGAGGTTTCGAATTCGATCCCTTCCCACTCCAGCCAGTCGACCACTCTCTCCTCGATCCTCTCGTCCTTGAACTTGAACCACCTCTCCCTTTCCTCCGGATACCAAACAAGAACGTCTTTGAACCTGCGGAAGGCTCCTTTTCCGTCTATAGCTATCCAGAGCTTCTCTCTCAGATCTTCATCGTCAACGGTCTGGATAAAATCCTGCATGTCTTTATAACCTTCTCTTGAATCCGTACTAGGGATCTTCACATACCGGCCTTCGTCGTCCCGTTCGATCTTCTCCTTGTTTTTCTCATTCTGTTCGGCCACGCCCTCCTGATGCACGACGAGCAGGATCCCGCCTGTTTCCGTATCAAGATAGTGCGAGTTAATATCACCGTTATACTCATAGACTTCACAAAGTTCGTCCAGATCCACTTCCAACGGCTCTTCGCTCATCGGATACAGAAAGTCATAACTATTTTTGTAGTTTTTGCTCCTTAGAAAAGTCACTTTACATGGAAAAATTTATCTCCGCCAACGAACATACATCCTCGATCCGGAGTGTGGAAGTATAGGCGAAGAAGAAGATAAAATCGATCAGTTTTACAGGGAACAGATAGAGGAGTTCGAAAAGGCCTGGGATGATTTTTTCGAAGATAAACCTGAACCGGAAAGCGAAGAGGAATCACTGAAACAGCAGGAAGAGTTCAACCAGTGGTACAACACCGAGAGGGAGCAGTCCAACTCAGGGATGACTCCCGAGGATATGGACATGAAGTTCGCATTGGAGCGGGAGGAACCTGCCACTGAGAGGTTAAAAAAGGCAAATGCCTGCATCGGACGAGAAGAATTCACCAAGGCTGGAGAGATCGCCGATGAGGTTCTCGAGCAAGACCCTGAAAATAAAATGGCTCTTCAGATTTCGACACAATCTAAGATGATGGAGGGCGATCTTGATCGGACAGAAAAAATTCTCGATAGATGGGAAAACATCTACAGCGAGGATCCCTATATTTTCCTGCATCGAGCACTGCTCTGTATCATGAAGATGGATTTCCTGTCAGCTCTTAAAGAAGTGGATGAAGCTTTGGAAATAGAACCGGAACTTTACGACGCGGTGGAAATGAAGGCTCAGTTGTTGGACTTTCTAGATGATGAAAGAGCCGAAGGCGCGGTAGAGAAAGCTAAAGAGCTCGACGAGGAACAGACTGAGATGTTCTTAGATGGGTGTTGGCTAACGGACTATGTTGGAGAAGAAAAAGAGTGCGGGAGTCCACGATCCTTGAAGCTTCAGCGGCTCGAATCCCTGGTACAATCGGGTGAGACGGAAAAAGCTAGGGAGTTGATCTCTGAGATCGAGGAGGCTCCTTTCGAGTTAGAAGCTATCGAGGAAACGATAAACAGGGTGGAACTCGATATCCTCTTGAGAGAGGGTGAGTTAGACGAAGTCGAAGAGAAGGTGGCCAATGAGTTGGAAAGTGAACCCAAAGATACATTATATCTTTACTACTCAGCACAGGTCCCCTATCTGAAAGGTGATATGGAGGAGGCTCGCCAGCGTATAGATGAGTGTATATCCGTGATCGAAGAAAAAGGAGATGATGCAGTATCGATGTTACCCTTCGAATACCTTTCCCTCAAAGCCGAGATCCTCAGAGTGATCGGCGACGAAGACTGGGAAAGATGGTATGAAAATGCCGAAAGATCGAGGAGAGACGTTTTGAAAGGGCTTGAAGACTCATACGAAGGAACTGATTTCACCAGGTCTTCCGATGTATCTAGACCGCAAAAGCAGAAGAAAAGTGAGGAGAAAGAAGAGAGGAAAGAAAAAACTCTAGATGAATTTTTATGACAGATGTTGATGGACTAATCACTTATATATGAAGCGTAAGATATGGGCGGTGAGTGAAAAGATGAATACAAAAAACGGATGGAGAGCTAGGGAGAACCAAGATGGGGTATGGTATCTTGTGGAACCGAAGAGTATCAAGTCCAACAACGAGATGTTCAACAGGTGTGTGGAACATCTGAACGAGGAGGAATACCAAACTGGTAAGAGTTGTTTGGAAAGATTGCTCGATCTCTGCCCAAATCATATAGAAGCGAGAAATCATCTTGCAGTCCTTTACGACGAAGAAGGAGATCAAGAAAATGCACTAGAACTTAGAAAGGAAAACGTTGACATCGGGAGAGAAGCTCTACCTAAAGATTTCGGTGAAGAAGATGAACTGCCGTGGGGTTTCATCCAGAACAGGCCTTTCCTGAGAGCATTGAAGCAACTGGGGATCGTTCATCTCGATCACGGCGACGTGGATAAAGCACACTCCATCTTTGAAGAAAACTTTTCATACAATCCAAGCGATAACCAGGGTGTCAGGGACTTACTCATCGAAGTCTACCTAGAGAAGGGTCTTTTGGACGAGGTAATAAAGATACGAAAGAAGTTCCCTAATGATGCCATGCCAGGCCCCAGATACGGTAACGCGCTGGCTCTCTTCAAAAAAGGGGAGAGGGAAAAGGCCACAGAAGAGCTGAAAGATGCGGTAGAAGACCTTCCAAAGGTCGCAAAAGAACTTTTGAAGAACGAACACGAAGAACCTGACCGCCCGATGCCTGGCATGATATCCTTCGGAGGATGGGATCAAGCCTACGAGTACTGGAAAGCCTTCGGAGAGTACTGGTGTGAAGATGAGTTAAAATGGTTAGAAGAAGTGTTCGATGATGTAGAAAGCTCATGATAATATGGTAGAGATCACCGGATCCGATATACGGGAAAGGACCGATGAAGGCAGATTCAAGAGAGGAAAAGAGTACCAACGGGAAGGTGCGGTAAAGGATCGGGTCTGTCGGGAAGGAAACTTAGAGGCAGGCGTTAAGGGGTCTTATCCTCAACCTTACAGGGTCTCGGTCTCTTTTTCTGATGATAGGATAAAGAGTACGAGTTGCTCATGTCCAGACGACTACTACGGCGACTGCAAGCACGTGATCGCGGTACTGCTCGATTGGCTTGACAACGATGATGCGTTCGAAGAGGTAGAACCTGTCGAAAAAACCTTAAAAGGAAGATCCAAGGAGGAACTGACGCTCCTTATCCGGGAGATGCTGGAAAGAGAGCCTTCATTAAAAAGGTTATTAGACGAGCCGCTGCCGGGTTCTTCCGGATCGCAGGGAAATACAGAAACTGTAGATCGCTCCCTTTACCGGCAGGACGTGAGGAACATACTAGAAAGATATAACGGAAGGGGAGGCGAATGGGATGTCGCCTCTTCACTGGAAAGCTTGGTCGAAAAGGGAAAAAGGCATCTAGATAACAAGGAACTGGGAGAAGCTGAAGCGATATTCGAAATGGTCATCAAAGAAACTCTCGATCTTTACGGGCAGATATACGGGCACGAAAGCGGAGATATCTACGGGGCCATCGATAACGCTATCGATGAGCTGATCGAGTGCTTGAAGGCAAGTCCTAAAAAAACTGAGGTCCGGAGGGAAGTCGTAGATACCCTCTTCTGGGTGATCGAGTGGGATATAGATTTCGGCGGGATCGACATCATGAATCGACCTAGAAAAGCATTGTTGGAATCGACCGACACCGAGGACAGGGAAAGACTGCGGAAAAAGGTGATCGAGGCTCTAAAAAGCTCGGATGAATCAGGATGGAGAAAGAACAGATACGGGACGTTCCTCCTAGAACTCTGTGAGTTGGACGGGAGCCGAGAAGATTTTCTCGAAAAGCTGGAGGAATCTGAAGTCAAACTTCCAAAGATCGAGGCGCTCACTTTTCTCGAACTCGGGCAAAAAGATGAAGCGGTGGAAAGCGCACGGAAGATCGACGGCTCTCTTGATATAAAGAGGGTAGCGGACCAGCTCTGTGAACGCGGATACGGAGAAGATGCTAGAGAACTCGTCTCCGATTTTGTTGAGGCAGACGGGGATAAGAGGCTGAAAGAATGGCTCGTAGAGTTCGATAAGAGAAACGGGGGCTTCGAAAGCGCTCTAGAGATGGAGGTTGAGCTTTTTAGATCAAGACCCAGTTCCTCCAAGTTCAAACAGGTGATCCGCTGCGCTGAGGAGCTCGGTAAGGGTGAGGAATATAGATCTGAATTGATCGATGAATTGAAGGAAAAAGAAAAATTTGACATCGTAGCAGAAATACATCTCGAAGAAGACGAACTAGAGAAAGCCTGGAAATACGCCGAAAGATATGAAGAAAGTAAAAAATTCGGAAACTGCAATCGGTTGAAAGAAAAGATCGTCGAAGCAGGGAAAGAAGAAAAACCCGATCGGGCGGTCGATTTTTACCTGGATAGGGTCTACGGTCTGATCAGCAGACGGGGTAGAAAGAACTACCGCAGAGCCGCAGAATACCTGGTGAAGATTAAGGGCATCTACGAAAAAGAAGATTGGGATGATCTGATCGAGGGTCTAAGAGAAGATTTCGACAACCTTCCGGCGTGCCAGGACGAGTTTGATAAGGCCGGGCTGTGAAGGTGGCCATTCATCACTCTTCGAGACGTGTCAGCTGCGGTAAAGGGATGTAATATTTTTTGAAGCGGTTTCCACTCTCATCTTCAAAAC
>CAYWYD010000066.1:0-6992 GCA_964462425.1 uncultured Thermoplasmata archaeon | reverse complement strand
GAGGAGAACCTTTGAAAGGCTGGAAGCTCCGTCCTTCAGGGCGGAGAGGATGTCACACGTCACAACTACTTTACTCCCTCTTTCCGCGAGCAATTTTGCAGTAGAACTCCCTATACCAGAGCTTGAACCCGTAACCACGATGACCTTATCTTTCAGCCTCATGGTTAATAATTCTCTTGAGTATTAAAAAGACTTCCGATAATTTTAATAACGAATTAGAAATTAAGACGTTCGATGGATTTGAGAGAAGGAAATGAGGAAGATATCGAAGATTGCCTTGATATAGCTGATAATCTCGAAGAATATTTTACTGAAGATGCTTTAGAAAATATGGAAAAAGATCTTAAAGATCACCAGTTTTTCGTAGTTGAGGAGGAAAACGAAACAGTAGGCTTTATCTCTTTAGATATCAAAAATGAAGACTGTGCTGATATCTCTTGGTTGGCGGTCAAAAAGGACAAAAGAGGTTCAGGATACGGGAAAAAACTTATCCTCCACTCTGAGGAATATCTGCGTAGAAAAGGAATACAGATACTGGAAGTGAAAACGCTCTCGGAAGATGCCGATTACGAACCCTATGAAGAAACAAGAAGATTTTATGAAAAGATGGACTTTGTTCATTTAGAAACTATAGAATCCTATCCCGGCTGGGACGAAGGGAACCCTTGTTCTATTTACGGGAAACCTCTGTAGGTTTAAACAGTTCAGTAGGTAATAAAGCGGATATTATGATTATCACAGGACCGATTATCAAGCCGGCCCAGACGAACAATCCGATTATGCCGTAGGCCGTCACCTTGACTCTCGTCCACTCCTCAGGCTCTTTAAAGTCATCCGAATTTCTCCACAGCAGGATACCGAATACGATCGGCAGGAGAGCAAAGATGAACGTTAACATCAGACCTGCGCCGGGACTGCTTTTACTCGCTGCCAGCCCCATCTGCATGAAAAGCATCGCTCCGCTGCCTATGTAAAGGAAGCTTGCGGTAAGAAGACCCCATTCTTTCACATCTTCCGGACCCTTTTCATATTGGTATTTCCTCCAAATCGAACCGGTCAACCCTCCTCCCAAAACAAGGATCATCGGAGAGAAGATTAACCAGATCGGTTGTCCTTCCCACATATGAATATTGACAACATCTACGGGAACTTGGATCCATTCTACGAGTCCATATCTTTCTTCATACCCGACGGCGAGTCCGTACTTGCCTTTACTCTCGTTCGAATATACGACTGCGTAGTAAGTACCGGTTTCTTCTACCTCTTCTTCGTATTCTGCTGGATAGTAGTAGCTTCCTGGAGTGAAAGGCTCGTAGTCTCTTTCTCCTAACTCGCCCTCGATCACTTTGGATCCAACATTTTCCGGTCTATCCATATATTCCGGCAGAGTGTCGTTGGTCTCTATACCGGGTCCCATGATCACGAGGTTCGGTACGACGCTATCATCCGGGATTAACAGGTGGAGTTTAAGCCTTTCACCCTCTTCGAGCTCCATCTTGTAGTAATGTGCCTCTCTCTTTTCGTGTAATTCTGAATAGACGACCCAGGATTTCGTGGGATCCTCAACCGTCTCAGCATCCTTCAACCCTCCTTTTTCGGTTCCTGTACGGGGAACGTGAGCTAGGGCTATGAATGAAGTCGATAGAAGGAGCAATATGAGTAGAAGCACAGTAGATGTAATCTTCATTTTCAAAGTATCCCTCAATATTCCATCCTCAAGAGAGTATTTAATACTATCTCATCGATTGATTGAAATAGAAGTGTTCTTTTTCTTCTTTTATGTCACCCTACGAAAAAACGGCGGAGTTTTGGGATCAGGTCTTTGAAGACATCGAAACCGATTTCGATTATCGCGAATCATTATCGATAAAGGAAATGGAAGAAGGATCGGATTGGTTGATCTCAGATGGGTCCTCGATAATAGATTTTGGATCTGGTACCGGTAAACTCCTTCTCAGATGTTTAGCCAAGGGTGCGGAGAGAGGTACGGGTATAGATATCAGTCCTGAAGCGGTAAGAACATCAAGAGAGCTGGCAAAAGATAACGATGTAGAAGAAAAGATCGACTTCATCGTTGGTGGAACTGAAACTCTTTCAACCTTCGATGATGACGAGTTCGACGGCGGAATACTCTCCAACATTATAGACAATGTAAAACCGGAAGACGCTAGGAAAGTACTAGACGCCTTCAATAGAGTGATAAAACCAGGAGGTAAGATATTACTCAAGTTGAACGATCACTTGGATCCTGAACAGCTTGATAGCGCGGAGAAGATATCTGAAAACTTTTACAGGGAGGAAACGGGCCTATACTTCTGGAATCTGAAGGACGACGAGGCCAGGGAGTTATTGGAAGACAATTTTGTTATAGAGAATGAACTCAAGATCGAATTTGAAGAGGATGGACAAGTTAACCGGCTTTACTATCTGAGGAATTAGTGAACTTTGAAGATTTTTTTCATATCTTTCCTCGATGACCCGACTCTTTAAACTTATAAAAGAATCAGACAAATTGTTCCGAAGAGGGTTATTGAACCTGCGGAATTCGTAAGTGAGATCATGATGAGTTCCACGATAGTCTGGTTTCTTGTTATTTTCGGCATCGACTATTTAAATCGCTTTCACCATCTTGCCGAAATCTATAGGAAAAAAAAAAATAAATAGGAGTTATACTTTCCCCCCTGTAAGGGTCGAAAAGATGAAGAGGAAACTATTCCGGCTTGCGGTCTGTGTGGTGATCTCGATATTAGCGATCACTGCTTTCTCGCCAGCGGTTGAAGGGAAGGCATCGAGACAAATCGAAGATAGTGTAAAAGACGAAGAGGGGAATCAGCATTCCACTTATATGCAAAGCAAAAATATATATTATGAATTCGAAAGTGAAGACGACGAGACCAATTTTAGGGTACTCGTAAAACATTGTAAAGGGAAGGTCTGTAAACCTAGATTGGCTATCGACGAAGATCTAGGTCTGATATATCTCTCTTGGTTGGATCAAGATCAGGGCGAGGTAGGTCTATCTTACTCTGGTGCCGATCTGGGCTCCTTGCGCGACTGGACATCAGCTAACGAGGTCGATTATGGATTTGATCAAGTCGAGGACTATGATCTCGAGGTAGAGAACGGCGAGTTGAAAGCGATGAGCGAAGGGAACGAAGTGGTAGAATGGGAAGGAGATCTCGACAGCGACTTTATCCCCGATAGAATGGACGAACAACCTGTAAATTATAATTTTGAAAAAAGTTCTAGGACGGCGGATTTTGTTAAGAAGTATGAAGATATGAAAATTTCTTTAGGAGTGGACTTACCCGAATGGGTTTATCTAGACTCTAGATATTATAAACGTATGATCAAAGTTAAGCGGACCAATGGAGAATTTATCATCAAGGGGTATTTACCTCGCGGAAGTCAGATCTCTCTCAAGTACAGGGGCGAAGATGTCAAGCCGACCTCGAGATTTTATAGAAAAGGTACTTGGTCGGTAAAACCCGTAGAAAGTGGAACGGGCGGAGAAAACGATTATCTGTGGCTCGAGACCGATCAGACGGGAAGATATGCTGTGAAGGACGCTTCTAGCAGTGATTACGATTCCGACGGTCTATCCGATCTGACGGAACTTTCTAACTCTAAAGACCTGGTTTTTAGCGAAGAAGACTTCTCCGACACTACATTCGAGACCAATTCTGTCACTACCCTCGTGTTTGATAGGAGTTCTAGAGGAAACTTCTTTTGTGACAGGGCGTATATCGAATTGAAAAATTTAGACTCTGAGAATATAGAGGGTCTGAAAGTAGATGTTGGGGGCGATGGAGAGATAGATTGGGAAGCTATCGGAGATGTTGATAATGAGACATCTTTCGGCAGGTTGAAACTCGGCCTCAACCAGTATTGGTTTGATCATCATCTGAACGAGAATGCTGATAATGTGAAGATACCGATCCGGTTCGAATCAGTTGAGGATAAGGAGGTAAATATCAGTGATGCCGAAATAAGATTCAAAGGTATAGATACCAGTCCTGTTGATGCCGACACCAGCGGCGACGGTCTTCTAGATGGTTGGAAAGATGTCGACGGTGATCTTGAGTATGAAAGAGAGGGCGAAGATGGAGTTCTAGCTACAGCGGATGACGAGATACCCGGTGCTCTCGCTCACGGCATGGATCCAACAGAAGTGAATCACCTTGGAAAGAAAGGAGGAGTCGGATGGAACAGATATAAAAAAGACGTAAACCAGGCTAACGGCAACCTTTTCCTCAGGAAGAACGACCTAACCATCGACGGATTGGGATTCGGTCTCAGGATCGGAAGATATTACAACAGTCTCGATCATGATGAAAAAAGTCCACTCGGATACGGATGGTCGATGAATTATTTTGAAAGGATCGAGCCCGCTGAAGAAAATTTTGTGAAGTATATCGACGAGGACGGAACTGAATACAGGTTTGAATCTCTAGGTGGGGAAGAATACGAGTCACCTCACGGCGCCAGTTTCGATCTGATCCGTGAAGATAACGGATATAAACTTCGTTTATCCTCTGGAAAAGTAAAAATGTTCAACCAGGAGGGTGGATTGAAGAAGGTAACCGATAGAAACGGCAATTCGCTCCACTTCACGTACGGCGAGAACGGAAATCTTGTAGAAGTGGAGGATGATTCCGGATTGAAACTTGAGCTTTATTACGAAGAAGGACACCTGGTCAAAGTCGAAGATCCGATCGGGAGGACCTGTCGGTATGAATACAGGAACGGTAAGTTGGTAAGGTATATAGATGCGGGAGGCAACGAGTACAGGTACTCCTACGGCAGAAAGAACTTGTTGAAGACGAGCATAAATCCGGTCGGACTGTTCAAATATTATGATTATTCATATTCTGGGCTGCCGAAAGTCGAGAGGATAGTCAAAGGGGAGTATCGCAACGGCAGATATATGAATTATCATGTAGATTTCGAAGCCGATTATACATACCCGTCTCATATCGCCTGGAAAGACGGCGAAGATAACGAGATAAAGAACACGCTCGGCAGAGGCGGAGAGATGATTAAACACGAGAATCCGGACGGAACCGTTTCCTATCTATCATATGATCTCGATCACAATCGTGTCAAAGCTGTGGATAAGAAAGGTTACGTTTGGCATAACGAATTTGGTCCGATGGGCGAACTCGAGAAAGAGATAGATTCTACCGGTAATGTCAGCAAAAACGAGTGGAAAAGGGTGGCCGATTCGGACGAATATATCAGCGTTGAGAAGTCCTCGACGGATAAAAGGGGTTACAGCAAAAATAGAACCTATGACGAGGACTTCAATTTGAAGGAACTCGAGAAGAAAGACGGGAAAAGATACCGATACATAAGGAACGATAAAGGTCAGCTGGTGAAAGAGATAAAGCCCAATGGAGCCGTAACGAGTTACGAGTACGACGAGCACGGCAACAAGATTAAGGAGATAAACGCATTAGGTCACGTGACGAAATACGAGTACGACGAGATCGGTAGAAAGAAGAAAATCATCAAACCCAACGGAGCCGTTACGGAGTACGAGTACGACGAGTTGGGTAGAGTGACCAAGATAATAGACGACCAGGGCAACGAGATAAAGAAAAAATATGACGCGGTAGGAAACCTGGTTAAAACTAGAGATAAAAAAGGCGGTGTCACTCAATATGAGTATGACGTGTTCGGCAACAAGATGTCCAAGACCGATCCTCTAGGGAACACGGTCAGGTACAGGTACGATAACAGCGGCAACAAGGTGTTGAAGATAGACGCTAGAGGTTATCCCACATATTATGAATACGACTGCTTTGATAGGCTGGTCAAGAAAACTGATGCTTATGGAAACTCCGTAGAATACAGATACGACGAATTCCACAACAGAGTCGAGACCATAGATAAGAACGGCAATTCGTGGAGAAAGGAGTACGACAAGATGGGCAGAGTGACCGCCGAGATATGCCCGTATGGAAAGGCTGTAAGATACGAGTATAATTCCGAAGGCCAGGTCGTTAAGGAGATAGACAGGATGGGCTATGTTACTGAATACGAGTACGACAAGGTCGGTAGAGTAGTGAGGATGAAGAGGAAGTTGGGTCCGGAAGGGACCAACGTGACTTTCCGATATGATGAAGTCGGTAACCTGGTGAGCGTTACCCAGGCAGACGGGGACGATACTTCTACATGGCGTTACGAGTATGATCTTTTGGGTAGAAAGGTAAAGGAAATAAGTCCACTCGGTCACGAAGAGACCTTCGACTACGATAAGATGGGGAATATTGTCAAATACACGAATGCCGAGGGAGAGTCTACGGTATATGATCACGACAGTTTAGGTCGCCTAACTTCGGTGAAATTCCCGGACGGCAAAAGCGTTGACATAACTCACGACTTGGATAGGAACATGAAGATAGAAGATTACACCTATCCTGACGGTTCCGCAGAAAGCGAAGCGCCGCGAGTGAACAGAGTGGTAGAGAAAAAGGATCTAGTTGGAAGGACTTCCGAGAAGAGTACGGAGTGGGCGTCCGGAGAAGAACGCTCTATAAGCTACGAGTATGATAGTGCCGGCAACGTGATAGAGATGAACGACCAGTTCGACAGGACAACGAGCTATTATTACGACGCTTTGAGTCGTCTCGATGCTGTTGTTGACTACGATGGCGATGTCACCACTTACGATTACGACGCTAAAGGCAATCTTGTTCAGACCACGCTACCTACGGGAACGAGGGTATTTAGGGATTACAATAAAGCCGACAAACTGACCGAACTAAGGAACGTGAAGTCCGACGGCGAGGTCATCTCCAGTTTTGAATACGGCTACAACTGGAACGGCAACATTGTGAGCGTTACGGACAAGAACGGAAACACTACGGATTACGACTACGATAAGGAGAACAGGCTGACCTCGGTAGAGTATCCGAGCGGATTGGCGATGAATTATAAATACGATAAGAAGGATAATTTACTCGAAAAGAAACGATTAGTGGATGGTG
>CAYWYD010000065.1:0-7360 GCA_964462425.1 uncultured Thermoplasmata archaeon | reverse complement strand
GAAAAACTCAACAATTGGACACTAGCACCTGGTGATACCGCATCTGTGAATGAAATATACACCTATGACGAAGATGGATTGTATCATGTTGAACTTGGAGATGAAAGTATATCCGTAGAAGTAGGTGAAGTAGTGACTTACACATTAGAGGTAACTACTGAGGGAGAAGGCATGGTGAAGGTAAGTCCGTACAGGCAGCAATATGAAGAAGATACTGAAGTCAATCTAACGGCTGATCCAGACGAAGGGTGGCAATTCATGGAGTGGACAGGGGACTACGAAGGTACTGAAAAGGAGATAACGGTAACGATGGACTCCAACAAATCGATAACCGCTCATTTCGGAGAACTTGAACCGTATTTTGAAGTAGAGATTCTCGAGTACGATGACGAAGTTGAAAAAGGTGAAGAGTTCACCATCAAATTTAAAGTCACCAATACTGGTGAAGTTGAGGGTGAACAGGATGTACGGCTCTATCTCGACGGGGAGGAGGTGGAAGTTGATAGAGATATCGAACTTGGTCCAGGCGGAGGATATGAAGGTGACTTCACCGTGGAAGCAGAGGAAATCGGTGAACAAGAGTTTGAAGTCAGATCGAGCGATACAAGTAAGACCATAAATATCGAGGTGATGAGTGAAGATGGTGGTGGTGATGACGACGATGGAAGCTTCATTTCCAACTACTGGTGGTTGCTCGCCGTGCCTCTGATCGGTATAATAGCGGCAGTTGCCTTGATATCCGTGATGAAAGGGGATGAGGAGGAACCGATGGAAGAAGACGTGTTCTAAAGAAGAACTGATTCTCCTAAGATATAAATAGAATTCTATGAATGTGATATCGTGTAAGTGAGGTATAAGGCTGAAAAACAGAATATTAGTTGTCGTGGTTATCTTTTCCCTGCTGCTCAGCGGGATGATGGCAGTGGTCGGAGGCGAGGATCACGTGGACGAGGGCACAGTCGAGGTCGCGGGTAAGACGGAAGAAAGTCCGTTTAATGTCAATATCACGGACCATGATGAGAATGTGGGAGAAGGTGATGAGGTGAACGTGGGATATGATGTGAGTTATTCCGGGGAAGTACCGATGACGCAGGATATAGACTTCAAAGTAGATGGGGATGTGATGGATAGCGAAGAAGTGACGCTCATTGGACATAACTACGAGAATCTCTGGCAGCACGGGGAGCACGAAGACTTTGTTAGGTCAGTGAGATATGCGGAGATAGATGGTAGGCACGTGGTGTTCTCTGCGTCAAGAGATGAGACAGTGGTGGCATACGATTATGAGAATGAGAGCGTGATCTGGCAGCACAAGGAGCACAATTCAGAGGTCGTGTCGGTGTCATATGCGGAGATAAGTGGTAGGCACGTGGTGTTCTCTGGGTCAGCGGATGAAACGGTGATGGCTTACGATTACGAGAATGAGAGCATGATCTGGCAGCATGAGGAGCATGGTTCGATCGTACACTCGGTGTCATATACGGAAATAGATGGTAGAAATGTGGTACTCTCCGGGTCAGAGGATGAAACGGTGGTGGCTTACGATTACGAGAATAAGAGCGTGATCTGGCAGCATGAGGAGCACGGTTCGGTCGTACACTCGGTGTCACATGCGGAGATAGGTGGTAGGCACGTGGTGTTCTCTGGGTCAGCGGATCAAACGGTGGTAGCATATGATTATGAAGAAGAAGTGAAGATATGGCAGCACGAGGAGCATGGGGAGCACTACTCGACTGTGACCTCGGTGACATATGCGGAGATAGGTGGTAGGCACGTGGTGTTCTCTGGGTCAGCGGATGAAACGGTGTTAGCATATGATTATGAAGAAGAGGTGAGGATATGGCAGCACGAGGAGCACGATGATGTTCTAAACTCGGTAACATATGCGAGGATAGACGGTAAAGATGTGGTGTTTTCTGGCGCAGTAGATAACACAGTTGCAGCCGTGGAATACATAACAGGGGCGGTCACCCATCATGAAGGTGATTTTACTTGGCAGACTGAAGAAGGAGATGCGGGAGGACACGATATCGAGGTAGCAAGTGAAGACGATCAGGATAAGGTATCTGTGGAGGTAAAAGAGCCCCCATCCTTTGACGTCGAGATAGTGGATCACGACGAGGAGGTTTTAGAAGGTGAAGAAGTAAAGGTCGGATCCGAACTCGAAAATACCGGAGGAATAGAGGGATCCCAGACGATAGAATTCTTGGTGGACGGGGAGGTCGAAGAAACTTTAGTTATCACACTCGATGGGGGCGGTTCCTATGAGGGGGAATTCACGTGGACCGCAGGGAAACCCTACGGAGAGCGTAAACTCTCGGTGAAGAGCGAGGACGATGAAAGCGAAGTCACGGTCGAGGTGAAGGAAGAACCAGGAGAGGCAGAGTTTTCAGTACGATCCCTCGATTGGGATGAGAATCCTAAGGAAGGAGATACGGTCAGTATAGAATATGAGATAGAAAATATCGGCGGAACTGAAGGCAACACTACGATCGAACTTTGGGTCGATGGAAGTTTGGTGGATGAGGAAGAGGTTACCTTAGCACAGGGTGAATCATCCACAGGAGAGTTATCTTGGCAGACCGAAGAAGGAGATGCAGGGGAATGTGAGATGGAGCTGAATACTGGCGATGATCAACAACAGACCAGTATCACAGTGGCGGAAGATACCGATGGTGGAGATGACGGAGACGGTCTCTTGTGGTGGATACTGCCTATAGTCGCTATAATCGTGATAGGGTTGGTGCTGGTCGTTTTCTTGATGAAAAGAAAAGGGGGAGAGGAAGAGGAAACCTCCTCTCAACACCAGCCAATTCAACAGACACAGACTACCTCTGCTCGGGCAGGGACAGCTCGGACCTGTCCCGACTGTGGACAAGAATTGGGGTATATCGAGGAATACGAGCGGTGGTACTGCGAAGAATGTGAAGAGTACAAATGAGAATTTTTCCTTCATCTTGACCTACCACAAACATCTCTCTTTCTAAGCCTATTTTACCTCTAAGAAAGAACCTACAAGGAGATGATGAAAAGTAAGGTTAGAGCCCGGTCTTCACACGTGAAGAAGGAACAGCCATAACGGGGTCATGTTGATCTTCCCGTCCCTGTCCAGCCTGCTTTTTGTCAGCATGTACCTTTTGCTTTGAGGTAACTTTTCACCGAAGTTTTTCAAACCCTTTTTATCACTCTCTCGTATCTTATTTTTATATTTCACCTCGAAGCCGTAGACCTCCTCATCTCTCTTCAAAACGATGTCCACTTCGTCTTTGTTCTTTCTCCAGTAACCAGTTTCTCCCATGGTTTTGATATGGTTGTAGGCTAACGTTTCTGCGATAAAACCTTGTTCCGCGTTCTCTAGTAGACAGAAAGAGTGATCCGACGAGTAGATCTTCGGTCTCTTTCTATATTCTTTGAAGATGTTGTTCTCATACCTTCTACTCACCTCTATGAGAAAGGACTGTTCAAGTTCTTCGATGTACTTTTTGACCGTTTTGTATTGAGCGTCATGTAATCAAATGCATAAATATTTTACAAAAGATTGGATTTGAATACAATATATTGAAACGAAAAAGTGGATTCGAATGAGTTATCGGTTAAAGCGCTGCCTTTTCAGTCATTAGCGAACATGTTATGGAAGATCACCAAGCTAAAAACCTATCTCAGTACTTCTCCTTTATCTCTTCCGGAGCATCCGCTAGATCAACCAGCGAATCTATCTCCATGAAGTGTAGGTCTCCAAACACTACTAGAGAATGAAGACCCGGACCGAAGTCGTGGTTCATCACCTCGGCAGGATATCCGGCTTTAACCTCCGGGTTTTCCGAGCCGACTCGAGCTAGACCGGCCAACAGAGTCTCATCGGTGATGACGTCTTCATCCAACCTTTCCTCGAGATGTAACAGGACTTTAACACCCTCTTCCACGTCCATGAACTCTTTCTCTTCGCCGTCGATGTCGAGCAGAACCAGAGAATGAAGACCTCTCTCCTTGTTCTCCCTAATATTCTCATAGGGACTGGAAGGATAATCCTCCACCGTATCCGAGTAGGGTAAGGTGACGGTCCTGCCGAACTTGTAGTGCTGTACCCCCAAGATCGAAGGCGCCGCGGAAAAGATCGAGGACGAATTGATGATCGTTGTCTCTATACCTCTCTCTTCGGCCCGTAATCTCAGATCGACGTGCGTGGTCGCCGCCATGGGATCTCCGGCGGTCAAAAACGCTACCGCTTTATCTTCCGCCTCTTCGAGCGGAACCGCTTTATCCTCGATATCATCGCGGTTTAACGGATTCACGTCTTTGCCTAACTCGTGTTCCACGTCCTTCACGGTGCAGCCCGCTAGATGACTCGTATAAAATTCAGAGTAGATCTTATCGGCTTCACTGGCGGCTTTTTTACCCTTCAAACTGATGTCTTTCTCGTCGTGCAGTCCCAGACCGATGAATATTAATTCTCCCATTCGTATTACCTCTCAAAGATGTTGTGCCTTAAAGTTCCAAAACAGGAAGGAGAAGAAGTGAGAAATAAGCTTTTGGAAAGAGATCTCCTTTTTAGGAAAGGTAAGATAGGATCCTCGGGAGACCACCTCTTCATACCTATAAAGGAAGGTTCGGAAGACTCTCTTGAGGATATGGATTATGAAGCCGTTGAAAGAGAGGTGGATATGAGGGAAGAGAAATCCACGGATTATACAGATAAGGCCGAAGTTCCCGCGGAGATGAAAGATATCTTACCTTCGAGCTATGATATCGTGGGGGATATAGCGTTGATCAAGCTGCCCGAGGAATTGAAGGGATACAGGGAAGAGATCGGAGAGGCCATCATGGAGGTACACCCGCACTTGAAGACGGTTCTGGAGGACAAAGGTGTTCACGGAGAATTCAGGATAAGAGAAGTGGAACATATGGCCGGGGAAGAGGAAACCGTGACCACGTACAGAGAGCACGGGGCGGATTTCGAAGTCGACGTGAGCGAAGTTTATTTTTCTCCACGCCTCGCCACGGAGAGGTGGAGAGTGGTCGAGAAGGTGGGAGAAGACGAAGTCATTTTCGACATGTTCGCCGGCGCCGGGCCTTACACCGTCCTTATAGGGAGAAACAAGAACGTGGAGCGTATCCACAGCGTCGATCTGAATCCTAAAGCCGTTCATTTCTTGAAGAAGAATGTCGAAAAGAACGATCTGGAAGGTGTGGTAGAAGTCTACGAAGCGGACGCTAGAGAAGTCGCTCCGAAGATCGAGTGCGACAGGGTGATAATGAATCTTCCACACACCAGTGAAGAGTTTATCGCTTCTGCACTTTCGGCTGTAAAAGAAAGTGGAAAGTCCATGGTCCATTATTATGAGATAATAGACGAGGAAGAGAGGGAAAAAAGTTTGGAGGAGCTGCTGAAAAAAGTGGAAAAAGAAGGATTCGATGTTAGAGTGAAAGAGAAAAGAGAAGTGCGCACCTACTCCGCTTCGAAGGTGCAGATGGCCTACGATCTGGAAGTGGAAAAGACTTCTACTCCTGGTAGTGCATGAGCACGGTTTTACCTCTCACTTCTACCAGTTCGCCGATCGATTTTTCCTGTAACTGTTCCGCTATCTTCTCCATGTCCTGTACCGGGTTGTTCCTGAGCACCTGGACTTTCACCAGTTCGTTCTTATCGAGCTGTTTATCCAGTTCTTCTATGATCCCTTCAGTGATCCCGTCCTTTCCGACGTGAAGCGTGCTTTGTAACTCCTGGCCCAACTCTTTAGCTCTTTCTTCATCCATCATCATCACTTTTCCTTTTCTTTCTCATATCCGTACCTGTTGATCGTTCCGCATTCGAGGCAACTGCTTACCAACTGCCCCTTTCTGAGTCTGGTCTTACACGTTTTACCCGGGTAAAGATAGGAATGACAGTTCTCGCACACCCTTCTTTTGTACTTCGACGGGAGCGGAACGTTATGTCTCATCCCTATCTTTCTCGCAAGGTCGACGTACCTGTGCGCTCTTTCTATCTCGCGGCGCTGGACAGCTTTTTTCGCTTCCTCGAACAGTATATCTATGCGGTTCAAGGCTGTCCTTCTGTCCTTACTTCGACTCATCCATACCTCTTTTTCCCGATCGACTAATAAAGTTTTCGTAAAATATTTCCTAGCGTTATGGTCAAAAAAAGTCTAGAAAAATTTAGAAAATGGTTTTTAAAACGAGGTACAGTTACAATCACTCTCTCTCCAACATCTCCAATACTTCTTCTTTCCCCTCTTCCATCTCTTCGACCTGCTGTGGATCCTTTTCGAGAAGCATAGTTTGGAATTCCCCCACATGCTCCTTTTCCTCCGCAGCGACGTCCAAAAGCACTTCCTTGATGTGGTCGTCGTCTGTGTACTCGGCCATCTGCTCGTAGAAGTTTATTGCATCCAGCTCCGCGGCCAATCCAAAACGGAGTATCTCCTTGTCAGACATCTCTTCGCTGAGCTCATCTAGATCTACTAGTTCTTTCGCGAACATATTATCAACCTCGTCTGTAGATTCATAGGGATGTATTAAAAACTTAGCCCGCCTGCTTTTGACGAAATTTTTCCGGAATAATACAACATTCTCCCGTTCCGAAAATCTTAAGTAACAAGGTCTACCTTGGTATACATATGTCTGATAAAGTGCTGAGCACCAAGGTCCGGGAGGAAGAAGTCGATAAGATCAAAAGCCTAGCCGAGGAGGAAGGAAAAACAGTTTCAGGCCTTCTAAGAGAATTACTCGATAGAGAAGTACGGAAAACAAAAGCGGACTGGGACGATCCGTGTTTTGGCTCTGAAGCGAGAGATGACGAGCCGAAGAGAAATGATGCGGAGATAGACGAGACACTCTATGGGAAGTAACAGCTATGGGTGAAAACTATCCTTCTATCTTTGTTGATACCAGTGCATGGATAGCTCTGAATGAGAAAAAGGATGCCCATCACAAAGATGCGAAAAGATTCACTGAAAGTAATAGGAGAGGCGATCTCAATTTCGGACCTATCCATACTTCAGAGATGGTCCTGCAGGAAACTTACACGTTTCTCCGTTACAATTATAATTACGACGCCGCCGTAGATATCGTGGAAAAGATATCGGATTCGAAGGTCATCATCCATCCTTTTAACTCACTAGAATTCGAAGAAATCTGGAAAAGGATAAAGAATGAAAAAAATCAGCTATCATTTGTAGATTGGAGCACAGTTGGATACATGGATGATTACGATATAAAACACGTATTTACATTCGATGGGGACTTTGAAGAGATGGGGTATAAAGTCTTGCCATAATAGGGAAAATCGACTACTTTTTACTGCTCAACAACCGAAAGTAATATATGTAATTGATTGTAATGTTTTGTAATGTGGAAGGATGGC
>CAYWYD010000064.1:0-7847 GCA_964462425.1 uncultured Thermoplasmata archaeon | reverse complement strand
TCATATTCATAGCCATGGTGCTGGTTGCGGCGGTGGCGGCGAGTGTACTGATCGATACCGCGAACCAGTTACAGCAGCAGGCGCAGAGGACAGGCGACGAAGCGATCCAGGAAGTGTCCAGCTCGTTCCAGGTGCAGGACGTGTACGGCGTGAACTACTCTGGTGCATTTTCTCACGCTGAAGACGGACAGATCGAGGAAATAAACATGAAGATAGGTCTCGCAGCAGGTGCGAACCCGCAGGACTTGAAGCAGACAATAGTCCAGATACAAAGCGATGAGAAAGAAGTGAATCTGCAAGCTTCTGATTGGGAAACTTGGTCAGACGGAAGTGGAGCAAATGCAACCGCAACAGAGTATGGATGGGAACCCATCATAAAGCAGGAAAGTGATGCGGATGACAGTTCTTTCGTCGAATCTGGAGACCTCTACAAGCTCACCTTGAACCTGACTGCGGAAGATGGTGGAGAAGACATAATCGGGACACTTGGAACACAGGCAAGCCTAGACATCAACATAATACCGAAGCACGGAACGCCGACCTATGAAGAGTTGGTGACGCCTTCGACTATAACAACCAAGATGGTCAGCCTATAAGTTAGGTCGATCATCAGCTAAAAACCTTTCCTAACTTTTTTTTTTTAATGTCCTTGTTGAAGTTGGTTTTTTTACCGTCTTTGTTGCACCTTTTTTCAGGATGATACTTCTTGATAGTGTCTTCTGTTGATCTGAATCGCATTTAGGAAAATTATTAATTGGGAAGTGATAAGTGGACAGAGATCAATATTGTCTGCGGAGACCATTGAAAACAAAAGTCAAGGAAAAAGAAGAAAAAACCCACTAGTCACTCCTTTAAGCCTACTCCTCGAGATCGAGAATGTGATGTTCACATTTGTTGTAGATTCTAAAGGTGAAATTATTGGGTCAAAGGGAAATATAGGGAAAAATAAGTTGAGAAACTATGGATCGATGTGTGCCACGATGTTCACTTCCGCGAAAGAAGCAAATGAAAGATCGGATGGTGAGGGAATGGAGATCACTATCTCTGATAATGATCCCGTTGGAGAGATTTATATAAGAGGTTTAGAACGGGACTATATTTTGGTTGTAAGAACAAGAAAGGGCAAAAACTACGATGAAATTCAAAGAGAGATTCAGAAAGTAGCAAAGTTCTTGACAGATAATAAGGGATGGATGAGGAATCAACTCATTTCGACCTTGAAACAGAAATACAAATGAGAAAAAATTTCCAATTCTATGCTCGGTTATGTAACCGAGAGTATTAAGACATCATCCTTTTATATAATACATAATAATTATGAAAACCGTTCTTTCAACAAGTCCAGCTGCCCATACTCTCTTGATTGGGACGATATGAAATCCTTTTTCAATCATGATAACCGATTTTGTTTTTCTCAAAAAATAATCTAAGACAAAATCACTTATTTATCAACTTCATGTAATATCTTGATGGCTGAAACAGACCCTCTCTCCGAAAAGGTTGAACTGTTGACGGATGAATACGCCAAACAGATCCTGGCCGGTTGTTATCAGGATCCTATGTCAGCTCAACATATAAGCTGGAAGTACAATATCCCTATCGCCGCCACGTACAGAAGGTTGAATGAGCTAGAAGAAGCTGGTCTAGTCGAAAAGATAGATGAAGCGGGAGTTGGGAATAATGAAGCCGCGAAGTACAAGACAGCTTTAGAAAAGGCGGAACTCACTTTTGAAGATGGGAATTTTTCTATAAAGATGGAACTTGGTGATGAAGAGATCGTTTCAGACTTTTGAATACGTACTTTCTTTTACATTTTTAACCTGTTTTCATTAATCTATTTACTTGACTCGTTTCATCCAAAATTATAGGTCTAGTGAATTATACAAAAAACAATTTGATTCATAGAGTCTCCCACCGATCGACCTTCTCCTTGATCCTCTTCAATACATCGTCCGAAACCTTTTCGGGGTCGACCTGTATCAAGAGAGTGGTGTCTTTTCCTTCCAACCTGCCCAGCAACTCATCTAAAAACTTTTCGAGTTCTCCGAAATCATCATAGATATCTCCGAGTCCTTCCACAAGGATCACACCTTCTTCATAGTCCTCCGCAAATCTTTCCACTAGACCAACGCCTATACCGCTCAACTCGGAAAGAGCGATCCCTCCATCCTCGTCCTCTCTCTCTACAACTTTCACCACCAGTTCCCTGTTCACTCTAAAAGTCTTCTCTATATCCATGGGTTCGTGGGTACTCAAAATCAAACCCGGAACCCCCTCAGAAAGGAACTGGATGAAAAGGGAATAGATACCCCATCTCTTTTTATCGTCGGCTATCAAGAGGTGGTTCCGACCGACTTTCAGTCTCCTAATTCTCTTACCGCAGTTCGGACAGAGCACTGTTAGAGGACTCCTTTTCACCGATACTCTAAATTCCTCTTCACAGTATCGACATCTCATCTTTTTGAGTTCCTTCTTCTTATCGGACCTTTTTAGAAGCTTTTTGTTCAAGAATTCCTTTTCTTTCGGCTCGTAAAGTTCTTTCAAGACCACAGATCTCTTTCTACCATAAGCTGCTTCTGACAGACCGATGATGCTGATCGAAACGGTGGTAGAGATCAATATTAGATGGAGGCCACCGATGAAAAGAGGTCCTATAACCGGAATAAAATAGAGGATGAAAAGACTTAAGCAGGATAGTTTGCTCCCGACATGGAGCCACCTTATCTTCCCCCATTCATCGGAAGGTTCTACTCTATATTTTTCGTAGTTGTGGGACAGAGCTTTGAGCGAAGTGTAGGCCAGCAGCGCCACTAAAAAGAACAAGATCTGCGGGTTATCCAGTACGTTGAATCCGTCCCACATTAAGCCGCGATCGTCTTCTTCTCCATCGAATCTATATTCATACCGCAGCACGTTCCCTCCAGGCGTTCGTAGCATGAACAGATCCCCGTTTTCTCTCGATTTAGGCCGAAAAGAATCTGTTCCTAGCACGAAATTCCAGTGAGTAACTTCACTGCTGAGAGACCAATTCACACCATAACCATAGTAGAATCTCACTCTATCTCCCACACTCAGATTATCGTGAACGGTCACTTGTCCATCTCTCTCGAAAGAGTAGTTTTCCCTATCCATACGTTCCCCGTTCTTGATCACCACGCCCTGTACCCTATCTCCTTCGACCAACAGATTTCCATGGGGGAGCTCGATACCCCTCTCCAATACCGTTTTCTCTTCCTCGGTCAAATTTTCAATATACCCGAGATTTACCGGAATGAGTAGAGAATCCCAAAGAGACGATATCAGCCCGGTATCGGAAGGAGTTATAGCTCTTCTTTTCAATTTTTTCTCTCCTTCGAAGCTCAATTGTAGATCGATCTGGATTGAAGAACTATCGTCATAGGAGGTATTGACCAATCCTTTAGTATCCTTTTTTATATCACGATGCGGAAGTTTCACGGAATCTATCTCCAGTCCCTGGTATCTCAACTTTTCATCTCGATCTATATCTCTTTTAGGCCTGAAACCATACTTGGAAAAAAAGAGACTATTTCTGAATTTTTCCAGTTCATTTCCTCGTTGGATATAAGACCTTAACATCCCCCCTTCACCAAGGTACAATCTTAACTCGTCTTTCTCCAGAGCATTATCTCCTCTATCTATGCTATCCAAAAGTGCGTGTCGAAACTCTACGGCGGCCTCGCCTTTGATCTTCACTCTCACACTCCCGGCTCCTACATCTTCTGTTAACGGGATCAACTGGTACGAGGAAGTAACTTTTACCTCTTCCTCGTTGGGGGTATTTCCATTACTATCGATCGAGAAAACAGGTACTACCAAGATGAGTAGAAGTACTAATGAAAGCATCTTGTACCCTGCTTCGGGTATCTCCATGGTATAAATAATCGATAACCGGATATTTACCTTTGACGGGATAAATTCAGTATGAAATAATTGCAGATGATAAAGCCACTTCCACAATTCATTTTAAATAGTATATCCCTTATTTCTATATGAGGAGGTATATGTAGGATGGTCGAACACTCGGTAACAAACCAGGTCGAGGAGGAAGTCGGTCTGCTCAAGAGGACTATCAGGATATTATCGGTCGTAAAGGAAGAGCAGCCGATCGGGATAAAGGCTTTGAGTCAAGAGTTGGACCTCAAGGAAGGCGAAGTGAGATATTCTCTGCGTTTACTAGAGAAAGAGAATATAATCGAGCCCACCGCCGCGGGCGCTACACTGGCGGAAAAACATGATAAGTTCGAGGAAGTTCTTTTACAGGACCTTAAAGACCTAAAAGCGACCTTGATTGAGCTGATCGAGACCGTTTCTGAGTGAGTCGATAAAAAAAAATTAATAAGACACCCTATTAGGAGTGTTCAACGCCCCGGTATATTCAACAAGCCGTCGTAGCTTAATTGGCAGAGCACTCGGCTGTTAACCGAGCGGTTGGCGGTTCGAATCCGCCCGACGGCGCTTTTTCTATTCTATCTTCGGCACTGGCACGTCCTTCAACGTCTTGGCTATTACCTCTTCTTCTTCGACACCTTTAATCGCGGGGCCCGGCTTCAGTACCAGTCGGTGGGAAAGAGCTTCCGTGGTGATGAACTTGACGTCGTCGGGAACCACGTAATCTCTACCTCTCATCGCGGCGTTCGCCATGGATAATTTCATCAAAGCTAAGCTTCCTCTCGGACTGGAACCCACTTCGACATCTTTATTGTTCCTGGTCTTCTGCACTATATTCACGATGTATTTCTTTATGTCGTCATCGAGATGAACGTCTTCGATCTTCTCCTGCATCTCTATCAGGGTTCCCGGGTCGATGATCCTCTTTATCTCCACGTCGTCGGTTTTTCTATCTTTTCTTCTCTTCAGAATCTCGACCTCGTCCTCCGCTGAAGGATAGCCGACGTCCAACCTGAGCAGGAATCTGTCCACCTGCGCTTCCGGTAAAGGATAGGTACCTTCGTACTCGATCGGATTTTGAGTGGCTATAACGATGAAAGGATCGTCCAGCGTGTGAGTTTCACCTTCGATGGTGGTCTGTTTCTCCTGCATCGCCTCCAATAGAGCGGCTTGTGTCTTCGGAGGCGCACGATTGACCTCGTCCGCTAACAAGATGTTAGTGAAAATCGGTCCTTTCCTCATCTTGAAGTCGCCGGAATTTTTATCGTAGATAAAGGAGCCGGTGATATCCGCAGGTAATAGATCAGGAGTGAACTGTATCCTCTTGAAGTCGCATCCTAGAGTTCTCGAGAAGCAGTTTGAAAGAAGTGTCTTGGCCAGACCGGGATAATCTTCGAAGAGTATATTGCCGTTAGCTAGGATCCCGAGAAGTGTTTTTTGAAGCACGGATCTTTTACCTACAATAGCTTTGCTCACTTCGTCGATAAGCGATTCACATACCTTTGATACTTCCTCTATCTCCATCTTTTAATCCTCCTTAGGGCGAATGTATTATGCCGATACACTACCTAGTCGGTTTTAACTTTTTTGTTAAAATCTGTTAAATCGATTCTTCACCACAGACGACTCCAAAAGAATTATTAGGTGAAGACTATTCATATCTCTCGAGATCATGGACCACGAACTGATCGAAAAAGAGAAGATGTACCTTGTCGGTCTTCAGCATCACGGCTCTATGTTGGGCAGCAAAGATCCGATCGAGGACCGCATCGAAACTTTATGGAAAAGATTTTCGTCTTTCTGCCGAGACAATTGGCCCGACATCGAAGATAAGGTGGTTCATCACAAACTATCCTATGAACTACAGATATGGAACGAGGAGGAACTGCAGGAGAGCGGCGATCTGTACGTTTTCGTAGGCGTGGAGTTTGAAGATTTAGAAGACGTACCTCTCGAACTATCGGGCAAGGTCCTTCCCGCGGGCAAGTACATCTCTTTCAAGTTGCAGGGCGAAGAGATAAAGACATGGGAAGAAGATATCCTGCAGGACTGGTTCCCTCGTGACGATTATTGGATCAGATCTTTTGGGGATAATTTGTTCCATCTTCAGTGTTTCCACGAGGATAAATTCAAGGGAGTGGAGAACTTGGAGCAGTCGGAATTAGAGGTGCTTGTGCCGGTCGATGAAGTGGGATGATACTGGCTAGATACTGTTTGGATCTATAACTTCTTTCAGCCGTTCCTGTGCATCCTTTATTTTCGGATGATCGAGATCTCCTCCCTTGTGGAGGGAATATAGCTTTCGAAAGATAGGTTCGATCTCGCTTTCATCAACGATGCCTCTACTGCCCGAGACCTCCATCACATAGACCAGGTCGTTGAACGCCTCTTCTAGGTCATCGGAAGGTTCAGTGTTCAACACCTCTTTGATGATCTCATCTTCTTTTCTTTCAAGGACTTCATCCTCTTTTTCCAAAAATGACTCTAGGTAGTCTAGATCACTTTTTTCAAGCCGCCACCCTGCACCTCCAGCGTTCTCTTCGAGATGATCTTTTGAAGATGTTCCGGTTAGGGCGCTGATCACGCCTTCCTGAGATAATACCCAGTTTATGGCGACCTGAACGGGGGTTTTATCATACTTTTCTCCGATCTCTTCCAACTTTTCTGCAACACGGAGACTCGAACTGAACCTTTCTTTTTTGAAGAGAGGATCTATATCTCTCAGATCCTTCTTATCAAACGTTTCAGTACCGTCGAACCTACCGGTCAATATCCCTCTCCCGGTCACGCTGAACGCTATCGCCTTAGCGTCGTGGTCTCGACACAGAGGAAGCAGTTCTTTTCTACTCTCTCTTGCAGCAGCGCTCAGCTCCATCATGCAGAAAGAAACGTTTCCTTCCTTCAAGTATTCCTCGATCCTTTTTGTGGGAAGATGACTCACGCCGTATCGCTTTATCTTGTCCTCTTCCTTGAGCTCATCCAGGGCTTCTACAGTTTCACTAACCTCGGTTTTTGGATCATCGAAATGGACAAAATATATGTCGATATGATCTGTCTGTAATCTTTCTAAACTCCTTTCACAGGACGCCTTTACGTTCTCACGACTGAGCGGAGGTTTTTCGTTTTTAGGCGATGCTCCTATTTTAGTCGAAAGGACGACGTCATCTCTATACGGTTTAATAACTTCACCCAAAATCCTTTCAGCTTCCTCTCCGTAGGTTTCGGCCGTATCAAAATAATTTATACCTAGACTCTCGGCATGGTTTAATGTAGCTTGGAATTTTCTCTTATCCACTTCTCCATAGGCTCCGCTCAACGCATAACAGCCCATCCCTAATTCCGAGATTTTTCTCCCTTCTCCAATTTTCTTATACCTCATCGGCAACCCTCTCCGTCTCTGTTATTGCGAAAAGGTCCCATCCTATATACCTCTATCTATCTGAAAAAGGCAAAACGATAGTTTCTTTGCCCTCACCGAATTCTTCATATTCGTTTTCAGCGTACTTTTTAGCTGTAACAGCACTTAGGTAAGCGTCGTACTCGTGTTCGTTTTTGAAGTCCAGGTCTAGATCTTCTCTATTCAAATTTAGATTTTTTTCTACAGCTCTAGGATAAGTTTCTATCACAACGGCGTCGGTTTTACACTCTAAATCTTTTCTCAAATCAACACCTCTCTCAGAAAGCGCTTTCATGCCAGGCGTGTTCAAAGGGAGCATAGCTCCAAATTCGCTCATCAGTTCCCTTTCAGCCTGTCTAAAAGCTTCTTCAGTTTTAGATAGAGGGGCGTCGATCGCTATCACGGAACGATCTTTCATTTTTTTCGTTATCGTCTCGTCTACAAAAACTGTCTCGCATTCGATCTTACCTTCACCCACCAGTACACAAACGCCCGTCTCGTTCTCTACTTTCGCAGCAAGATCGATCCCGCCGTACATATC
>CAYWYD010000063.1:0-7950 GCA_964462425.1 uncultured Thermoplasmata archaeon | reverse complement strand
GTATCAGATGCTCTACGTGTGATGATGAACTTGACGCCGAGTTCAATGCGTCAATCAATATCGCTGTGAAGGGTATATCCCAGTACAGCGATAAGTCCATTGAGCTAGATAGATTCTGGCAAAACATGGCGGGGGCTATAGATGAACTAGCCCGAACTGTTTCGGAATTGTAGTTCACAATTCCAAACATCGATGGAAAACATTTGCGTTTTCCAGTAGATATGGATGAATCTGGGTTGGAAGCCCGGAGGAGCATAGAAGCTCCCGGCTTCAGCCGGGAGTAGTTCACATCGGTTAGGATGTAGAAGCTGCCATCTCTTTTAAGGAGAAAATTCTTGACAGGCACATCACCCCGTAATACTTATTAAGTATTACTTCCAATGTATTACTATGACCCGGGTTACAAGTAAGGGGCAGGTGACCATACCGAAGGAGATACGAGAGAAGCTTGGTATCAAAAAGGGTGATGAGATCGAATTCGAAAGACGTGAAGAAGGATACGTCATCAAGAAGAAGTCTACAGACAATCCCTTCGAGAGATGGAGAGGGAAGGCGGAGACAGACAAAACGGTCGAGGAAAGGATCAAGGAATTGAGGGGCCGTAGATGAGGACTTTTGTAGATACCAGTGCGCTGATAGCTCTCCTATATCCTGATGACGATCACAATAAAAGGGCTTCTTACCTGTTAGGTAAAGCCTATGACGAGGGCAGCATCTATATCAACGCCGTTGTATACGCTGAACTCGCCGCCGATCCTTTCTTTGAATCAAGGGATCATTTGGATACCTTTCTAGAAGATACGGGGATATCTGTCGAGAAGATGGAGACGGAGTCACTTTTCAGGGCAGGTAAATACTTTCAGATGTACCTACAGAACAGAGGTGAGGCCCTTCAGTGTCCGAGCTGTGGAGAAAAAACACACTTCGAATGCCCTGACTGTGGAAGAAATATTCAAGCACGCCAGCACATCCCTTCCGATTTTCTTATAGGAAGCTGTGCTGAAAAGTTTGATAGGCTGTTAACCTTTGACCGGGGCTTCTTTGGAGAATATTTTGAGATAGACCAAATCACCACCGTTCAAGAGTCAACTATCCCCTCCTGAAGGAGGAAATAGTTGATCCCAAGGGCGTATTTCATCGCCGCCGCTCAATGAAATCGGAACATGCTGTTGGGATGATAAACTACTAAGGGAGATATTAAGGGTTTTGATCAACCCTCTCATATATCTTTCAATATCTTTATCCCTTTGGCGTATTGGCCTTTCCGTGCGGCCTCGCTCGCCTCTTTTACCCCATCACCGCTCTTCTCCTCCAGCATCCTAGCCAGCGTGTAACCTTTTTTGGCGATGGTCAAGCCCTTAGTTATCTTCTCTAAAGCTTCTTCCTCACCGGCGGAGAGCGCCGCTCTTTTCTTTCTCTCGATCGGTCCCGTATCTACTCCCTTTCTCTCCACGACTTCGATGTAGTATTCGACCTGCTTCTTCCTCCTTTCGAAACTCTCCCCCACACGCTCCGTATCCTCGTGAAAGGTCGACATGTGAAGGTTGACGGTGAGTATGTCCGAAAGGTTCTTTCCCAGTATGTTCTGTATCATCATGGGATCGAGATCCTCGGAAAGCTCCGTACAGAAGAGAGTCTCTAGAAGGTCGACTATATTGTCTCGAGGCAGGAACGGGTGATCCGTACCTAACATCAACTTGTTCGACCAGTTAGTGGACACGTGAAAGATGTTCCACAGGTTCTCCTCCAATCTCTCCCGCACGTCGTCTCTAAACTCCTTCAAGGTCACGTCCATGAACCTGGATATATCGATGTGCTCCATGGCGAGCCTGAAGAATTCTTCCGAAGAGCTGAGCGTTGAAAGTTCCCCGTAAAGACACGGATGACTCAGGTACCTGAAAGCTTCCTCGTCTTTATAACTGAAATGACCTACTATCACGTTCAGCTGGCCGATGAGCTCCTCCATCTTGTTCTCGACGAGTAAAGAGATGGTTCGATTGATCCCGTCGTGTATCTTCTCGACGTCGGAGGTGTAACCGGTGTGAAATATTATCGGCAGGTTAAGCCTGGCGCAGTCTATGTAGAGCTGTAAGATCTGGTTGGAATCAAGCATGAACCTTTCTGAATCGGGATGTATCTTGAGCCCGACGAGACCGTATTTCGAGGGAAAGGTCTTGATCATCTCCCTCGCCTTCTCTATATCGTCCGGATCAGCTCTTCCGAAGCCGAGCAGCCTTTCCCCGTGCTCCTCCGAGTTGATCCATCTGCTTATGTTCTCGTTGGATTTCGAATAAGTGATCTCGCCGTCGTCTCTGAACTTGTCTTTCATGGGGAAAACGACGAACTGGTCTATGAGACCGCAGCGCTCGTCGCTCCCACACTCCTCCATCGGCACTATCGGTCTTTCCTCAAAAACCTCATACCTGGAACCGGAACCTTTCAACCTCTCGATTACGTCCTCTTCAAGCCGCTTCGAAAAGTCGTAGGTACCGTTGTCACCTACTGGTATATTTTCGTTCCCGTCGACGTCCTCGCCTATGTGGTGGTGCGCGTCATTGATGTAAAAAGTCCGTCTCGACCCGGTTTTCCTATCTATCATCTGTAGCATCTTCTAGCCCTCATTCATGAACATGTCATACTCTTCTATCTTCTCTTCCGAGACTTTGAGCTGATATAAAGAATCTTCCCGCTCGAAGATCATCTCCGTTCTCTCATCCTCTGATCGGATATATTCGTTCAAGTCCAATTCATCAGTATTCAACCCTATGTTCTTTTCTAGCCACCGTTTTCCCCTTGAGATCCTTTCCTGATCTTCGGGAAAGTTCTCTCGGAGCGACGAGTTCTCTCCGTCACCTCTTTGAAGCACGAGAAGATCGTATTCTTCCAACCCGTAGAACTTCAAAAGTTTCTCCTCTAAGAGTTCCACGTCACGGTAGAACAAGGAATAATCTACACCTAAGCTAAAGCACCTCTCGACCTCTCTTTTCAACGCCTCTACCTTCTCTTCAAGCCCCACCTCGACTTCGATGGTCTCTCTCCTATCTATATCTCTCACGAACAATTTCGATCGCATATTATCACTCCTCCTCCATCGCGACATTCTTCGGGATGTAACTCATCACCTTACCATCTTTCACCTGCACCGTGAGGTACTCTTCCTTCCCGGCGAGCTGAAAGATCAATCTGACACCTTCGCTTATTTCTTCTTCGGTCACGACCTCCAAGCGATCAATATCGAGTCCTATGTTCCTGTCGAGCCAGTCTTCAGCCGCAGTGACAGCCCCTATGCCCTCGCTATTCGAAGGGGTCTCTTCTTTAGCGGCGCTGCGCAGTTCCCTTTTCTTTCCGAGGGTCAACACGTCGCCTCTCTCGATGCCGGCGGAGATCACAGTTTCATCGAGTCCGATCTCATCGTTCCTCCTCAAAAAAATATATCTCTCCTTACTTCCCTCAAGCATCCAATAATCCATACACCTCTGCAATATATCTCCTAAGGATTGTTCGGGTCGAACTCCCATCTGGATGCTCTCTTCTTTTTCGTTGTGCAGTATGGTTATTGTAGCCGGCATCTTTTTTCAGATCCTCTTTACAAGATGAAGAGTTCAAAGATAATAAAATTAATATAGTTTATGGAGTCGTGGATATCGGGAAAATAAGACATCTTGGAGGAAAAGATAGAAATTGAACCTCGAATCCGGATCGGTCCGAGCGTTGGTCTCATCGCTTGTTCCCTCTGTGAAGGTCATTCTCGTCGTTTTAGTTTGTACTGCCACCGCCGCTGCACTTTTGCTCTTCTTTCTTTTCTATAAAAAGGATCGATCCAACTCTAAGTCCAAAAAAGTCCAGAGTCCTCCTCCACCCCCACCTAAAAGGGTGAAAAGAAGATATCGGAGGGACCAAAAGGAGAGCGGGATGACCTATAGGAACATAATCGATGATCTCAGAAAGAGATCTCCCTCGGCCAGAAATGTCGCTCTAAAAGATGTCAAGGTCGACGAAAAGGATCTGATCGGTACCTTCCATATCCGAGGGGAAGATACCCTGCTGGAACATAGGAAACTGAAGTATAGATTCATATCGAGGAGAGAGATAGACGATGTCGAGAAAACGGAAAAGGGAGCCGCTCTCTCAAAGCTCGACGTAAAAGAGCGTCCCGAGTTCTATCTGGACGAGTACGGCGCTGTCTACCTCCAAACCCCTAGCACTTTCACCCGACTATCCTCGAAGGACATGGAGAGAAAGGACGTGATCTCTCGAGCGAAGAACTGGATAAGCTTCAACTGCGGGCCTTCAAGAGAAAATATTTCGATAAAGAGCATATTTCATCAGGAAGGCCTTTTCACTATCCTGCTCGATGAAAAAGGTTCTGAAAGAGATCATTATCTGGTTGTAGAAAAGGAGGAGGGCGTGAAAGAATACAAGAGGGTGGACAGCCAAGATCCTCTGAAGGAAGAAAAGGAATTAGAGGGCCTTACGAAGCTGCCCTTCACCCACGGGATAGAGCTCGAAGTCCAGGTTGTCAAAGAGAACTGGCGGTGGATGGACGGCGACCAGATGGCTATCGTTTTCGAGGAGATACTGAGCGGAGCTAGAAAGAAGATATCTGAGCTGAGAAGGGAAGCTGACAAAGTCATACAGGCGAAGTGGACCGAAGATGTAGTCATAAAAGAAGACGACAAGGGCTACGACGCGGTCCATGTCGCTTACGGCTCGGAGCGAAAGTTCTATTCCGTTCTAGGAAAGGACTCACACGTGGCTCTGAAGACGAATATCCTCGAGCTGCAGACGCCTCCCTGCGAGTATCTAGAAGAACTCGAATGGTGGATCTACAACCTCTACAGGATCTCTCACGAAGTGGTAGAGCAGCTCGACATCGGTGCTACGGTCTTATCCGTAGGGACCAACCCCGTAGAAGAATACTCGAAGGGGGTCACGTTCGGAGAGCACCACCACCTCGGTATAGAGGAGAAAGAGCTGAGAAATCGGGTACACAATACCTTCAGATATCTGACGCCTCATCTGATCAGCATATCTGCGAACACGCCTTTCCTGGGGAACAGAGAGCCTAGGGTGAGCTTCAACGAGGGCGATAATCTTGTCATCCTAGAACCGTCTTACAGCATGAGACTGAAAAAAAATAAAGAGCAGTTCCGGGTGCCGCCCTACCTGCCCGATGAAGTAGGTAAAGAGTATTTGGAACAGGAACTCGGTATGACGCAGAAATCGCTGCGGATGATAGATATCTACCCTTTCACCAGGTTCGACACTTTAGAGGTGAGGATGTTCGATACCCAGATAACCACCATGGACAGGATATCTATAGCTCTGTTACTGCAGGCCCTCGCTCTTTATGCATCGGAGGAACTCGATGAAAATCCCGGGCAGATCATATCCGATGATGTATTAGAAAAAAATCGGCAGATCAGCATAGAGGACGGGTTGATGGGGATCCTCAGCTTAACCTCGGAAGAGGATCATCCCCTCTTGGAGGCGTTCTCCGAAAGATACATCCACGAGAGCTGGAAAAGTATACTTCAAAAATTATGGCCCTATATCGAAGCGATGAACGCTGCGGATTCGATCTATATGAGGAATCTCTTCCTCCGACTCCACAAACTGGAAGATATCTCTCACTCCATACCGTTAAAACCTCCAAGAGCTCCATCGCAGGTCCTCCTCTGCAGGGGCTATTCATCTGGAGAGGAAGAGGATTTCAAGGATCTCCTACACGAACTCAAGTACCTGTCCACCAAGGCGGCTACAGATAAAAGATACAATCTCTGGGCGGAGTATGTTGATCTAGAGGAGATAGAACTCACGGATCTGCAGGGCCTTTCACCCGGATCAATCCAAGAATGACGTACCTTTTACCGAGATAGACGTCGCATAGCGTGAATAGGCTTCGCTTAGTCCCTGTAAACTCGTGACATGATTGTATTCCCCTCCCGTTTTTCTAGCTATGCGGTCCATGAGATGATGATCTACCCCATCACCCAGACCGATCGTGTTGATCACCACGTCCTTTCTCGGGGCGAGATTCTCTTCCACAATTTTCATAACGCTTTGAGGATCATCTACAGAAGGTGGATTCGGCTTTCCATCGGTGAGCATCACGACCATCTTCATCTTATCTATCTCAAAATCCTTCATCGCCTCTATCGCCTCTTCAAAAGCTCGAGATAGGTTGGTATGTCCTCTCGTGGCGTACTTGATATCCTCGATTATTTTTTCAGCGGCGTTCTCGGTAGTACTAGCGGCGGAAAAATACTGATCCTCCTGGAACTGGATAGGCGATGCGTCGGTGCTGAAAGGGATAACGGATATCTTATCGCCGACTCCTCTGCCTATCTTCTGGACTAGATACATGAGAGCACAAAAGGTAGCGCCTTTAGACCTCTTTATCTCTTCTTTGCCTTTCAGCTCATCTAAAAACTCCCCGCTGAGATCGCCGTCGATCCCCTTGCTTATCCGTTCCAAAACCCACTGGATGTTCTCCATCTCGAGGTCCGCGGTCTCCATGCTCCCCGAGGTATCTATCAACAGGATGCCGTCGAAGGATTTCAGTCCGCCTCCGCCCCACGTGTAACTGAAGTCGTCCAATTCCGAGAGATCCGCAGCGTCGTTCTCATCTAACTCGGGGTCGGTCTCTTTCAAAGAGACGAGGATGTCTTTTTCGGGCCAGAGGAATTCGGAATATTTTGTGAATACCCTCCCCTCTACAAAGGACAGAAAATCTTTCTCGTCCTCTTTCACAAGAGCTAGGGGATCTTCTTCTGAACTACCCTCCTTTTTCACCGCGAATTCGACCTCTTTTATCTTTTTGAGGTCTTCATCGTACGATTCGACTTCGATGTCGAAACCGGTATCCAGACCGATGGACTCGAACAGCGTTCTGGACATAGATATCTTGTTTTCTTCCATCTCGCTGTCTATGCTTGCCTCTCCAACTACGCTTTTTTGATTGATCGGATTGCGGCCCAGCAGAAGATCCTTTTCCTCGACACCGAGCTGTTCAGCGGTCCTTTCACTCACGATGAAATATTCAGCATCGCTTTCATCCACTTCTAACTTAGCCATCTTTTCCTCTAGAATGGATACGGTTCTTTTTATTATAGATTATGGAGTATCCTCGGGATAGGTCTTAATAATGAGTACATAGATTCATATCTAACGATAATGGAGGAAGGCAAGTGGTAAGCTGGAGCGGTTTTAAAGAATGGTTGCTCGCCTCCAGGTACAGGCAGGTAGGTCTTGTCATACTGGTAGTTGTAGTGCTGATCACATCTTCTTTTCTCGCCTGGGCGCTCACTCCTCGAGGTCCCATGGAGGAAGCTCTCGACGCTCTTGAGTCCGATGAAGAGGTGGAGTTCACCGGAGGTGATCGGTACGTTTTCCAACCTAGAGATGAGGAGGTAACGACCGGTTTCGTCATCTATCCCGGTGCCCGCGTGGACCCGCGGTCCTACGCACCCTTCGCAAAAGAGATCGCTAGAGAAGGTTTTTTAGTGATCATCGAACCCATGACGTTGAATCTCGCTTTCTTTTCCCAAGACGCGGCGGCGGACGCGATGAAAGCCTACCCTGAAGTAGATGAGTGGGTCGTCGGAGGTCACTCCCTCGGCGGCTCTATGGCGTCCAACTTCGCTTCCGAGGAAGATGTGGACGGTCTGGTTCATTGGGCTTCTTATCCCGACGACGATCTTTCAGACAAGGACTTCCCCGCGCTGTCCATCTACGGCTCGAAGGACGGGGTGAGTACAGCAGAGGATGTGAAAGGAGCTAGAGATAAGATGCCTAGTAACACCACTTACGTGAAGATCGACGGAGGCAACCATGCCCAGTTCGGCTGGTACGGCGATCAAAGTGGAGATGGAGAAGCGACTATATCTAGAGAGGAACAGCAGCGTATCGTGGTGGAGAAGACCGCGGAGTTTTTGGAAGGTATCTGAT
>CAYWYD010000062.1:0-8472 GCA_964462425.1 uncultured Thermoplasmata archaeon | reverse complement strand
ATAGGGCTCCGTGCCCTCGTAATACAAACAGCGTCCCCGTAAAACCTCAAAACCGTTCTCTTTACAATCTTCAAGGAATTCCTCCGCCACTCGGGTCTTCCCTACACCGGTTTCACCCTTCAAAAATACACACATGCCGTTACCGGAAGATGCTAAATCCATATAATGCTCCAATTCCGTCAAGATTTCTTCCCTATCAATAAAGCTAGGACCATTGTTGGAATCACTAGATACCGGTTCGGGGGCCATCTTTTACCAGATAATACAGGTGTTTTATTAAAGTTTATCCTCCAATAGAGGAAAAATATTATATCCATAAGAACGGATAGACCACTACAGATGAGTGATTCTAAACCTCTCAAGGATGCTTTAATTTTGCACTTCGGAGCCTATCATGATTTTATAGAAGAGGAGGAAGTCCCTCACATCATAAGTCCTTCAGGCATAAGTGAAAGTCTGAACATTAACCTCAATGAATGCTATGAGTACCTCTCGGAATTTGAAAAGAAAGGATTGATATTCAAAGATGTGCGGAGGATAAAAAGATACAAAAATAAAAGAGAAGTTTATTTTCTAACAGAACTAGGAAGACAAAAAGAAGAAAGGATCAGGGATGATATCAAGGATCGTAATCTAAAAATCGAGCAGGAAAATGAGATCAAAGAAGTTTCATTCGATGAGCTCGAAAGATATATCGACAAAAAAATCTCTCCTGCCAAGCTTTTTCTCAATCTAGAAAGAGAATCTAAATTAGATATATCTTCTATGGGGGAAAATGAAGAAGCGATCGTGGGAAGAGAAGACGAATTAGATGAATTGAAAAATTTGTTAAGAAAGGTGAAGGAAGATAGATGCAGGGCCGTTTTCATCGAAGGTGAAACCGGGATGGGTAAAAGTAGATTAATCTTAAGATTGAACAAAATAGCAAAAAACGAAGGATTTAAAGTTCTAAACGGATACTGTCAAAGAGATATATCCGATCCATATTTTCCATTTAAAAAGGCTTTGGACCAGCTTGAAGATGTCGAGAAAGAATTAAAAGACTTTTTTCCGTCCGACCCAAATGAGAGCGAGATAGAAGACATGGATGCCCTTGATGCTAGAAGAAAGACTACCTTTTTTGAAACTGTCAGATTCTTAAAAACCCTTTCCTCCCAGCAGCCCTTGTTGATATCTATAGACGATATGCAGTGGGCGGATAAAGGCACTCTTAAACTTTTTCATTACATGACCGATAAACTTGAAAACAGCCCGGTCCTCCTAGCCACTGCATATAGACCCGGTGAAATAGATCCCGGTCATCAACTTAAAGACACATTTCAAAGGATGGCGAGAACACACCTGCGGCACAGGATTAAACTGACCCCGCTAGGTAAAGATTCTACGGAGGAATTGATGAGACTGATGTTGGGTATCAAGGATTTTCCCGACGAGCTTGTTAGTCTGATACATGAAAAAACGAAAGGAAACCCACTCTTTATAAAAGAGATAATAAGACAGATGATTGAAGAAAATAAGATAGATACAAAGAAGGGAAAATATCCAGATGATGATGACTTTGTCGTGCCTGACGTGATCGAACCAGTGATTAGAAAGAGAGTTAAACAGCTTGATGATGAAACCCAAAAGGTTCTGCAGCTGGGAAGCGTCATAGGAGAAAAAATTCCACTCCGACTGCTTCAAGAATGTTCCGAGATAGATGAGATGAAACTTCTCGATCATATAGATATTATCGTCGAAAATGATATCTGGAAAGAAACTCAAGATCAGGAAAAATATGAATTCGAATTCGACCACAGTCTTATCAAAGATACGATCTACGAGGGGCTCGGAGATTGGTTAGAAAGGAGGAAACTTCATAAAAAAGTGGCCAAAGGTATAGAATCTATCTATGAGGGAGATTCTCTCGAAAATCTATATCCAGATCTGGCCCACCATTATGAAGAAGCCGAGAATATTCTATCTTCTTTTAAATACTATGTAAAAGCTGCTAAAAAGGCGGAAGGCGTCTATGCCCATGAAGACGCTGTCGAGATGTACAAAGCCGCCGTTAAACAGCATTCGGAACTAGAGGAAAAGAAGGGATCTCAGATAGTTGAAATAGAGGATGAAGAATTCGAGGGAGAGAAAATAGAGATATTGGATATCCTTGAAAGGATCTCAAAAGTTTGTAATATCTTGGGTAAATACGATAAATCAAGGAAATACCTTCAGAAAGGATTAAATAAGTTGAATTTTATCGAAAAAAATCAGAATTCGTTAAAAACGGATCTTACCGTGACCACACAAAAGATGAAACTTCTAAGAAAAATAGGAGAAACTCGGCTTCACCAAGGAAAATATGAAAACGTCTTAAACACTACTGAGCGAGGACTTTCTCTAGAAAAAAAAGAAGATGAATTAAACAAGAAAGGAAAAAAAGACAGCGAACCAACAAGGAAAGAAGTATTGAAACAGAATAAAGAAAGATGCAAATTGTTGAGCATCAAGGGTAGAGCGCTTTTAAGAGTGGGAGATTACCAAGAATCCCTTGAGATATTCAGAAAGGAGAAAAGGGCAGCGGAGGAACTCAAAAGTATAAAAGGTGTAGGTCAAGCTTATCATGATCTAGGGATGATCTATCTTCAGAAAGGGGACCTAGAAAAGGCAAAAAGAAATCTTAAAGAAGCAATAAATATCTGGAACGAACTTAAAGAGATGAGAGAACGTTCAAAATCCCTCAACAACTTAGGGGTGGTATATCATCTCCTCGGTTCTTTCGAGGATGCATTAGAATATTGGGAGAAGGGGTTGAGCACTCTACAAAAGATCGGTGATAAGAGAGGCACCGCAGTACTTCTAAATAATATTGGAGAATTACAGCATCAAAAAGGGGAACTAGAAAGAGCTCTAGATAAATATAAGAAAAGCCTCGACTTGTGTCAAAAGATCGGTATAATGTCTCCAGAAACTATGGCCCTGATCAATATGGGTAACCTCCATAAAGATAGAGGGGAACTGAAAGAGGCTTACGAGCATTATCAGAAAGCTCTAAAGATCTCAGAAGATATAGTCGATAAAATACATAGAGCTGAAGCGTTAGATCGAATCGGAGATATATATTTCCTTGAAGGAAAGCTAAACGAAGCATTAGAAAAATATGATACGGCTTTACACATCCGAGAAGAGATAGGTGTCAAAAGAGGTATAGGAGCATCTCTCGGTAGAATCGGAAATGTACATAGAAAAAAAGGTAAGACAAAAGAGGCCGTGAAAAAGTACTCAAAGTCGATCGAACTGTCAAATAAAGCCGGAAATCGGGTAGAGACAGTGAAAAATCTGTGTGGCATTACGCGGGCTTACCTGGACGAAGAACATCAAGAAAAAGCTTCTCAAAAGATAGAAGAGGCCCAAAACATAGTCGATGAAGTTGGTTTATCACTTTTATCTCCACGGGTAAAACTCGTTAAAGGTCTTGTGTATCATGAGGAAAATAAATTCGATGAGGCAGAAGCTGCGTTTGAAGAAGCACTCCAGATTAGTGAAAAACTAGGGCTAAAGATAGATCAGACAAGAGTTCTTTTTGAGTTAGCAAAATTGCTCAGGGAAAAAGAGGGGGAGAAGAAGGCCAAAGAGGCCTTAGATAAAATGACTAAACTAGCTTCGGATATCGGTATGACGAGACTAAAAAGGAAAACCGAAAAGATGTTTAAGGAAGCGGGATGACCTAAAGGAGCTGCCAATCATCACCATCAGTTTCAGAGTGATGTTTCACTTTAGTTTTAGGCTTTGATTTATTTTGAATTTCTTCAGATCTTGTTTTCTTTTTTTTACTCGATCCTTCCTTGGATTCACTAGTAGATTTCTTATTCCCTCCACTTCCTTTACTTGAAGCGTTCACCTTAACGGCTTCTAGATTTTTTAAACTTTTACGAGGGCTATTAGAACGAGGAGTACTAGAACGAGGGGTACTAGATGAAACCGCTTTTGCACTAGAGGAAACATCAGCATGCCTCTGAACCTTGTTTCTTACTCTATCTAGTGACCTCACTCCATCCGTATATTCTTTTCTTTTTTCAAAGGAAAGGACCCCGCCAATATATGCGAAGATGATAGTTAGAACGTAACTGTTAGCTCCAAAAGGAATACCTATGGTGATGCTGGTAAAGAATTCGCTCCAGTAATACCGTAAGAATTCAGTATAGGGCCCTATCAATGTGTGAGTACTTATCCCGGCTATCTGAGCGTTGAGGTAACTAGAAATATTTACGATGTAGGCAGATAGAAAGCCATGGACCAACATATAATACGTCAACCCGATCACGAATAGACCCACGATAGAGGCGACGAATCCTTTTTTTGGCCCACCAGTTCTACGACCCCCGATGTAGCCGGCGAGCATAGGCCCGAAAAGAGGTATCCACCACAATAAAGCAGATAAAACCACGATGTATTTTACGCCGCTCCAGAAGTCATACGTGATCCTTCCGAATTCTTTTATCTTCTCTTTATTTATCCCTCTACGTTTTTTTGAATGAAACTTAACCAACCCTTCGTTTTCCAGCTTCCTTGTAGCAGGATCTTTCCTATTTTTAATTCCGAGGCGCATCCTATCCCACACTTTTAATCCGTCCGACCTTTTGTCGGACAAATACAATACATGTGGTCTTTTATTTAAATTTTATGACGGATTTCTAAAAAGGATAATAGTGATAAATTAGATCATTGGATACCAAAAATATACCTGAAAAACGGTCAAATAGGATGCTCTTAACCGTCAGACAATATATCATACATCGAGCCGGATCAACGAAGTTCTTTTATGATCTCCCCAACGCGTTCCTGGTGTTCACTCACCAATCTCTCAGCAACATCTTCATCCTTCGCTTCACAATAGACTCGATATTTTGGTTCAGTTCCCGAGGGACGTATAAGTACCCAGCCTTCGTCATAATATATTTTCAATCCGTCGGTATCATCGTACTCCTGATCACTGTATTCTTTTTTCAATTCTTCCAAAAGCGGTCCTTTCAACTCGTCCGGACATTCGACGCCTCTTTTTTTCAAGATATAGCTCGGCAGTTCACCCACTAGTTCGGATAAATTCCCCTTCTCAACCACCATCTCCACGATCTTAGCTGCGGTCATAGCCGCGTCTCTACAGTACTGGTGATTCGCGAAGATCAAACCGCCATTTTCTTCCCCGCCGAAGATCGCGTCACTCTTTTTCATCTCTTCTGCCACTATAGGGGAACCTACGGCGGTGTAGATAAGGTCTCCTCCATTTTCTTCGACAACGTCCTCGACACTGCTGGAAGACGAAACTGGAGTGACCACTGTACCTCCTTCATTTTCTGAGACTAGTTCTTTGGCGATCAGGGTCAAAATACGATCACCATGGATGAAATCACCTTCCTCATCTATGAAAATAGCTCTATCGGCATCGCCGTCGTGAGCGACCCCGAGGTCGGCGTCGGTCTCTCTAGTCAGCCTGATAAGATCTTGGAGATTTTCCTTTTTAGGTTCGCTGTTGTGACCGGGGAACGAACCATCGGGTTGAGCATTAATAGTGACCACCCTGCAGCCCAATTCTCTCAGCAGATAGGGGCTCAAGTAGCAGCCCGCCCCGTTGGCACAGTCAAGGATAACTTTCGGCTCTTCTTCCTTTATCTTCTCTATATCGATCTTACTCTTGATAGCTTCCTTGTAGATCTCTAAAGCATCGTCAGATGTGATTTCCCCCACGTCACTCCAATCTACGAGTTCGAAATCTTCTGAGAAATATATTTCTTCTATCTCATCTTCAGTGGTCTCTATCAACTCGGTCCCGTCTTCGCTTATACATTTTATACCGTTGAACTCGGGTGGGTTGTGAGAAGCGGTGATAGCGATACCAAGGTCCGTGTTCTTTCTAGTGTAGTACTGTATAGCGGGTGTAGGGACTTCACCTAAGTCAACAACGTCACATCCGCAGGCCATGAGAGCCGAGGAGACCGCGTGCTTCAACATCTCGTTAGATCGCCTAGTGTCGGTACCCACCGTCACGGTACTGTTCTTTCCTAGCCAGGTTCCGATCGCCTTGCCCAGCCTCATCGCGAGACCTGTATTCATATCTTCGTTCACTACACCTCTAACGCCGTTAGTTCCGAACAATTTACTCATTCTTCCACTCCCTCCGGTTTCAGCTTTTCATCCTTTATCGTCTCGCCTTTTTCGATATAAAGCTTATCGGATACGATCGAATCTTCAATAGTGGCGTTCTCCTCGACGATGACGTCGTACCCTAAGATGCTGTTCTTGACCACCGCTCCTTCATCGATCTCTACGCCGTCGAAGATGATAGAGTTGGTTATCTCACAGTCGCCTATAGTGCAGTCTTCCCCTACGCTCACATAGCTTCCAAGGTCGGTTTCAACTAGACTCCTATCTCCGACAATCGTCTTTTTAGCCTTTTGATCGAGTAGGGTGCGGTGAGCCTCGAAAACACTCGACGGCCTTCCGCAATCGATCCAGTATCCTTCAAACCTATAGCTGTAGAGCCCGTCGTCGAGCAATTTCGGGAATATCTCGTCTTCCATCGAGACTTTTCTGCCAGCAGGTATCTTATCCAAAACCTCCGGCTCGAGTATGTAATGACCGGCGTTGATGAGATTAGAAAAAGCCTCACCGGGTTCAGGTTTTTCCTGGAATCGTTCTATCCGATCGTTTTCGCTAGGGTCCATGATACCGAATTCCGAGGGATCTTCAACTTTCCAACCTGAAATAGCTCCTATCCCGTCCTTAGAACGGTAAAAGTCGAGATAGTTCTGGAGGTTGATGCTTGAGATCACGTCGGAATTGATAACGAAAAAAGTGTCGTCTAGATATTCCTCTACATTTTTTACCGCCCCTCCGGTACCTCTCGGTTCCGGCTCATCTACAACATGAATCTCTTTCTCGATGTCACTCTCTTCAAAATAATCCCTCAACATGTCGATCTTGTAATTTGCCGCGAGCACGACCTCCTCCACCTCGTCGGGCAGTGCGTCTATCACGTGTCGGATCAGAGGTTTGTTCAATAGTGGAAGTAGAGGTTTAGGCGTGGTGTATGTGAGCGGCCGCATCCTAGTTCCAAATCCGCCAGAGAGGATAACTGCTTTCATGGTCATCGATTCATAAAAGGAGAACTAATTAAAGATTACGATGGACTTAAACCGATCAAGAAAAGAAAGGAAAAAAGGGTTTAACTTATCTCGTTCTTAGTTTTCTCGTAGCCCTTTTCGAAGGCCGTCTTGTTCAACTCCTCGAATTTATCGGGCACGTTCTCGATCACAGATCCCAAGATCTCTTCTTTGCTCAAGGGTAGGATTCCGGTCGCCGTGAGAGCGCCGATCATGACTATATTTTGGGTTATAGCAGCGCCAGCTTCCTTTGCGAGGTCTTCCGCGTTCAAAGCTATCAACTTGTCGGTACAGTCTTTCAAACCCGGTAGGATCTTTTCCTCGATATTCGGATAGCTCTCATCACCGACGCTGACGGTGAAAGGAACTATAGGTTCAGTATTGGTGACCACCCAAGTGTCATCGGAAGCTTGCTCTATCGCCCGGTAAGTCTCTACGGGCTCAAAGCCGAGCACCACATCCGCGTCTCCTTTTCCTATCAACGGACTGTACACCTCTTCGCCGATCTTGACCGTAGTTACCACCACGCCGCCTCTCTGTGCCATACCGTGAACCTCGCTCATATACACGTCAAGATCGTTCTCTAGAGCGGCAGAACCGATCACCTGTGATGAGGTCAGTATTCCCTGACCTCCGACGCCGACGATCTCTAGATTTACACGTTTCATTCTTCTCCCTCCTGTTCTTGTTCTATAGCATCAAAAGGACACACTTGAGCACATTGGCCGCATCCCACGCAGAGGGTCTCGTTTATCATGACTTTGTCTCCCTCTCTCACCAGCGCTATACAGCCGAATTCGTTGGTGCAAACGTGACACTGCTTACACTCTTCCTGATCGACCTGATAAGGCTCCCAGTCCACTTCACCCTGCTCCATTAGAGCGCAGGGATGCTTAGGAACCACTACTGAGATACCGTCGTGTTCCATAGCTCTCTCGAAAACGTCCCTAGTCTTTTCTATATCGTAAGGATCAACGGTCTCAACGAATTCGATCCCTGCACCTTCAGCTAGATCCTCGATCGATGCCATAGGCGCGGGATCACCCATCCCTGTTTTACCAGTACCGGGGTGCGGTTGATGGCCGGTCATGGCCGTGGTTCTATTATCCATTATCACGTAAACGAAATCGTGCTGATTGTAGTGACCGCTCACCAGTCCGGATAAACCGGAATGGAAGAATGTCGAGTCACCCAAGAACGCGAACACCTGCTGATCTGTATTTTTTGAAAATCCACCTGCGGCTCCTACACTCGAACCCATGCATATCAAGAAATCTGCAGTGTTCAAAGGATTCTGAACTCCTAAAGTGTAACAGCCGATATCGCTGGAGTA
>CAYWYD010000061.1:0-10160 GCA_964462425.1 uncultured Thermoplasmata archaeon | reverse complement strand
CGTCCCACTTCACCGTCCAGTTCACGTCCGTGGCGCCCTTCTCGGGATACTTCTCTTCCCAGCCGTAGCCCGCAAGGTGTATCATTATCTTCTCTATGCCCACGTTGTCCGTCACTCTCATCGTGACCTTCACGTGGTGATCTAATCCTAACCTCCCAGTGGTGTAGTGCTCCGGATCGAACTTCTTGATCTCCGGCGGCTCCGCCTCTATCTGCCACTGCTGGCCCGGCTTCTCGTCGTGGTCCAGCAGGCCGTCGCCGTCCGTGTCCTCTCTTGTCGGGTCGGAGCTGTTCATGAACTCCTGCTTATCGTTCAGATCATCCCCGTCAGAGTTCTCAGCCCACGGATCGGAGGAAACGTGCCTTTCTTCCTTCGTCTCCTTGCTGCCGCCCCAGATGATGGTGACGTCCCAGCCGTCGAGTTCCTGCTTATCGGAGAGGCCGTCGCCGTCGCTGTCGAACCTCGTCGGGTCGGTCCTGATCTGTTCGCCGTCGTGGGTCAGTAACTTGAATTCCATCCCATCTTCGAAGCCGTCGCCGTCCGTGTCAGCGTTGAGCGGATCAGTCGTGGGTTCCATCTGTATTCTTTCGTCGAGCAGATCGGAATGATTGGTGAGTTCCCCAAGGTAGTCACCGTCGTCCTCGATCGCATTTTTCCCGCCCTTCAACGAAGTTGAAGTCGGGACGTTCTCGCCGTCCAGTAGACCATCGCCGTCCGTGTCAGCATCCCGCGGATCGGTCTCGTTGTAGTCCACCGTGCCGTTCAGGTTCTTGTCCTCTCCCTCGCAGCGCTGCTTTTCTCCGTCGTTATTGTAATCGATCCAGCCGTCGGGAATACCGTCGCCATCGGTATCTTCCTTTATAGGACTCGTCGTCGTGTTGCCGGCGTCTCCGTCGGGAGTGAACGTGCTCCTGGACTTCCCATCCGCGTACTCATACGTGGCGTTCAGGTCGGTGTCGTTGCTGATGGTGCCGTAGGTCTTGCCCACCTCAGTACCGTCGGTCAGGCCGTCTCTGTCCGTGTCAGCGTGTAGAGGATCCGTATCGTATCTTTTACTCTCGTTGCCATCCGTGATACCGTCGTCGTCCGTGTCCTTATCAAGCGGGTCGGTCTCGTTGTACGCAAACTCGTAATTTCCGAGGCGAGTTTCGTTGTTTGCAGGATCGAACCTTCCATTGGCGTTCAGATCTTCGCCTCTTTCATCCTCACTTTCTTCAAATATGCCGTCACCGTCGTCTACTCTATGGCATCTCGCTCTTGGTGCTACATGCCTCGCTTGTACATTCTTCGCCTCTGGAAATATTCCAATTCCTGCTCTTTCTCTCCTACCTCCTTCAGTCAATATTCGTTCAGACCTATACGAAAGTGGGTTTTGCGGGCGTGTGTAAGCGTGAGAGGGGGTGGGACCTGCAAAACCGATGGCTCCACTGCCAGTAGAATTTGATGGTAAAGTTGTCGGCAGCGTGAAGGAGAAAAGCCCGCCGCCCGAGGAAGTCGTGGGAGCGCCGCCTTTCACGCACATCCCAAGCGTCTTCGACTCGTCACGCCACGAGCGTGACTGTCCTATGCTTACGCTGACGGCCAGCATTCAACTCCTCCTATGGATGATAGGGTATAAACGTTGAATGATAAAATACTTTCGCAAGTCTAACTTATACTTCAATTGTCTCTAGAGCTAATTCTTATTGCTTGATAACAGGTGCCAATAACTTTCATATGCCAATAACTTTCATATCCAACTATTTTCTACCCTCTCTCTCCATTCCCGAAACTCTTTCCTTAACCTTTCGAAATCTGGATAATCCTTTTCTGGGAAATATTTTTTCATGATTTTTAAGAACGTTATATACCCATCTATATCTTCCCAGTCTACAGATACTACCGTCTCAGTACCATCTTCTAATTTTATAGAACAAACCTTTCCGTCCCTTAAAAACTCTATATCTTTGATTTCATCGAAGTATATAAAATATTCTTCTCTCTTTAAAAGATGTTTCAATGGTTTGACTGATGGGGTATATCCATTTTGATAAATCTTGAATCTTGTTAATCTAACATTATTTTTCATGTCAGCTAACTGTAAACCAGTTACTATCAATCCCACAGGACCTAAAACAGCTACACCATACCAATAACCTTCAATGCCCATTAGCTCTCCAATCAAAAAGTAGATAGAGGCAACATACATGAGGACAATTATAGCCCATATAGAAATCCGGCTACACAAGTCACTTTTTCTAATCCTTTTATATATCTCATCAGGCATTTTATAAATCAACTTACCTCTGTCTTTCAATCCCATCACCCCTCACCCTGTATAATGATACCCCAAGTATCCAACGGAAACACCGAGTGAGCCCACAACGACTGCTGTTTCTACCAAACTCATAATTGGAAACAGAATCTTAAACTTGCTATACCATTCTTTATTGCGATTTTTTATCAATTCTTTTAATGCCCAAAGATCTAGTAACACCGCAAAGACATCTAAAACATGAATAAGTTTTTTTCTATTTTCCTTATTTTTAACAATATTCCTAGCGGAAGCTGAGAATCCCGCTATTATAGCTCCCATGAGAGCCGTAGCAATTTGTGTACTACTTATCCCTGGCACACCCAATTCCTTCATCTTTTTGTTCAACCATGTTTTCCAGATAGTTATACCAGCAGAAATCAAAGCACCACTAACACCTGCGATACCCAATATCTTTCCCATAACTTTATCTTTTGTTAATGCCTCTGATAGAGATGCAATTCCAACACCTGCGATAGCACCTTTTATAGCTCCCATTATCATAGGTTTAATGAATTCTTTAGCAGAACTTACTATCCCAGAAACGGTACCTGTAAACGGTTTTGCAATTATTTCAATCGCTTTGAGGGTTGTAAATAACCCATTGAGTCCAAAATAAAGAGTAGAACCAAGGATTAAATCTACAAATAAGGTGGCTGCTAATGCAAAATTTGTATTTAAACAGTGTTTAGCGACAATCTCAGCGATCGATTGGACAAAATCTTTCATAGCATTTTTAATAGGTCGGAGTACTGTATTCAACATCCCTTCTATAACACCCCATATCCAGTTGAACGCTTCACTAGCCATCTCCTTCACCGCCTTCCCGATCTTCTCCAGCGCACCGACTATCGCACTGAGCGCTTTCTGTGCGGCGCCGTCAACGTGGGCATCCGACTTCGCGCCGTTCCCGGCCCAGTCGTAGACTTTCACTTCCACATCATAACCTGAACCTAACCACTCGTCTATCCTCCAGTTGCTGACGTCCCACTTCTCTGTCCACGTCACGTTTGTAGAACCTTCCTCGGGATACTTCTCTTCCCAGCCGTAGCCCGCAAGGTGTATCATTATCTTCTCTATGCCCACGTTGTCCGTCACTCTCATCGTGACCTTCACGTGGTGATCTAATCCTAACCTCCCAGTGGTGTAGTGCTCCGGATCGAACTTCTTGATCTCCGGCGGCTCCGCCTCTATCTGCCACTGCTGGCCCGGCTTCTCGTCGTGGTCCAGCAGGCCGTCGCCGTCCGTGTCCTCTAAGACTTCTCGCTCTATGCTTTCTTCCTGCTCTTCTTCCATCACCTCTTCAGTTGGAGGAAGATGTGAATCTATGTGTGACTGGATGAAATCATCTGAATCGTCCAAAAAGGGCGTCTCAGTCACGCTCTGCTCGACAGCCTCTGCCACTCTGCCTGCCTCCGATGTTGTAGCGGTATATGCGTTAGATAATATTATACTTTTGGTCAAATTGAGATGTGTTGCGGGGCCTATAAAAGACTTCCAACTACAGTTCACTGCTAAAAGGAACGAAAAGTATTTAAAATCGAATTTGGATTAAATGATAGACGGGGAAAGAAATATGAAAACCATTGAAGAGATCAAGGAAGAATACGAAGACGAGTGGGTCCTTGCCGAGGTGATCGAAGAGAACGAAAAGGGGGAACCTACGAAAGTTGAACTTATAGCACACAGCAAGTGTCGAGACGAGACATATGATATGATGTCCAAGACTGGAGCAAAGCACCTATATCATTTCTACACAGGAGAAATCCCAGAGAAGGGATACGCTGTCGCTTTTGGGGCCTTAAAATGAGATATTCATTTGATCCCGAGTGCGCTATTATCGTTGTAGAGGTCAAATTGGAAGGTGAAGAAGTAACCCAAAGGGTCAAGATGGCCTTAGATACTGGTGCTACCTATACAATGATTCCCTGGAAGATGGCTGAAGTACTTGGATTAAGACCTGAAATATCTGATAGAAAGATTGATATCACCACAGCATCAGGTGTTGAGGCAGCTCCGCTGGTCCTTGTAAACTCTGCTTCCTGTGGGACTAAAGATGTGGATAACTTAGAAGTGGTCGTACATGATCTCCCTGAGAGGAGCCACGTAGATGGGCTTCTTGGCCTTAGTTTTCTCCGGAACTTTGATGTTCGATTGAATTTCAAAAAAGGCGTCTTAGTGATCGATTGAGTAAATATTCCCCTAGAAATCCTACACCTTGATTTTCAAAAGATTTTGGTTGTAAAACAGTCGGCAGCGTGAAGGAAAAAAGCCCGCCTCCCAGGGATGTCGTAAGAGTGCCGCCTTTCACGCACATGCCTATCGTCTTCGACTCGTCACGCCACGAGCGGGACTGTCCTATACTCACGCTGACGGCCAGCATTCAACTCCTCCTGAGTACGGAAGGGAATAGACGTTAGAGAATAAAATACTTTCGATTTCGAAAAAAATGTTTCATAGCACAATTTAAAATTAGACTTTCGATTGATTAAGAGCGGAGATTATTTATAACGATTATACACTATGTATAACTATGTCTACAACAACAGTTCGGGTCGATAAAGAAACGAGAGATATGCTAAAAGAGGTCGGTTCTAAAGGCCAAACCTATGATGAGATCATAAAGGAGACGTTGGAGCTTAGAAGAATCTTCATAGAAGACTTATACAGTATTCTCGAGGAGACTGAAGACGACGAGTGGTTGACTACTGAGGAATTGAAGAAGGAAATAGAATGACAGTTCTCTGGAGCCCTCAATCAAGAAAAGAATTAGAAAACTTTTCAGAAGAAAAAAGAGAGAGGATTATAGATAAAGTTGTCGAATTCGACAAAAAAGAAAGAGGGGATATCAAAAAGATCGCTGAAGGACTATGGCGATTAAGAGTGGGTGATTACAGGGTATATTATCACCAGGAAGAAGATAAAACATATGTTTTGAGAGTTGTCCACCGGAAACATGCCTATAGGGAGAACTTGGTTAAAGCCCTTAGACAGGAGATCGAAGAGCTTTAAGATATTTGTATCTATAGCTTAGGAAATCGCTCTCGTGCGTAAGGTCAAGAGAGCCGACGGGAGTTGCACAAATTTCGTCTCAGGATGTTTTCGGGAGAAACGGAAGTGTTTGACTTTTTTGTCCCTTGTAGTAATATCTTGCTACCTGCAACAGCTCATATATGAAGTAACTGCAAAGTTTGATAATTGTTGTGAGGGGAGGAAGGTCGTGGGAGCGCCGCCTTTCACGCACATGCCTATCGTCTTCGACTCGTCACGCCACGAGCGGGACTGTCCTATGCTCACGCTGACGGCCAGCATTCACTGCCTCCTTCTCTCATCATGGTATAAGAGTCAGATGATAAAATACTTTCGGGATTCGGATTTTGGTAGAAGACCTCTAGATGCTCATCATCTACGGATTTTCTACTTGGGGGCTGCTCCGAAATTTGTTTACATGAGAACAGCCCATTTCAAATATTTTTAAAACCATAATTCTTATTAACCACCCATAGTTATGCTGTTTTAAACAAAGTTGAAATGGGGCTTAAAACCATGTGGGATATACTCTACGCGCTTCTGATGAGCGGACTGGTGAACGTATACACCTACCTGTCAGAACATGTGCTCACCTGTTTAGTACCTGCCTTCTTTATAGCAGGCGCTATCTCAGCCTTCATCAAAAAGGACGCCATACTGAAATATCTCGGGCCGGACGTGAAGAAGACTATATCCTATCCTATCGCTTCTGTCTCCGGAGCTGTTCTAGCCGTCTGCAGCTGCACCATCCTCCCGATGTTCGCTGGATTGTATAAAAAAGGTAGCGGCGTCGGGCCCGCTACCGCCTTCTTGTATTCCGGGCCGGCTATCAACATCCTGGCAATCGTTTACACAGCCAATCTTTTGGGATACCAACTCGGTCTAGCGAGAGCGATAGCTGCCGTGGCCATGGCATTTGTCATAGCTTTCCTGATGTCTAACATATTCAAGGCCCACGACGAGGAGACCAGCAAGAACAATAAGACCAAGGGTATGATCGACGACGAGCCTGACAGACCCACATGGATCAAACTGGGATTCTTCGGACTTTTGATAGCTGTTTTGGTCATAGGCGCCGCTGGGATACCATGGATACCTAAACTGGGTATCATCTACATACTGACTTTATTTATCGCTGTGATCCTCATCTATTATTATGAAAGAAGTGAAGTAACAGAATGGGGTTACGAGATATGGGACTTAACGAAAAAGATATTTCCGATACTGATAGCCGGTACGTTCATTGTCGGCATCATAGCATATTTCCTCCCCCCTGAAACGTTCAGGCCCTATCTCGGAAATAACAGCCTGTCGGCATCATTTCTCGGCTCCATAATCGGAGCTATACTTTACATGCCCACCCTTCTAGAAGTTCCGATAATAGGAGAAACTTTCGGCTACAATTCAGGGATCATGGGAGACGCACCCGCTTTGAGTTTACTATTGGCCGGTCCTTCTCTCAGCTTACCTAACATGGTAGTTCTTTTCAGGATAATGAAATTCAAGCATTGGGTAGCTTACATCTTGATAGTGATCGTACTTTCAACTATCATGGGATTCATCTATGGATTGATAGTATGATATCAGATAAAAGGAGGTAAAAAACATGAAAAAGATAGAAATATTAGGAACCGGATGTGCGAAGTGCCAGAGATTAGAGAAGAACGCGAAGAAAGCAGTCGAAGAACTAGGTATAGACGCGGAGATAGAAGAGGTCCAGGATTTAGAGGAAATAAGTTCTAGAGGAGTCATGGCGACACCAGGTATAGCCATCGACGGAGAAACCAAAGCTACTGGTAAAGTACTGAATCCGGAGCAGATAAAGGAACTGTTGAAGTAAAGAGAAAAGTTTCTAGAAGTCACCGTAAAAATCTTTTTCCCTTTTCAGTTATACGATAGATCACGAAATTTGCCTTTCTTTCTCCCTCTATGAGGCCAGCATCCTTCAATACGGAGAGATGATATGATAACTTGGAGTCGGCGATGTCCAATATCTCCTTAAGAAGGCAGACACAGAGGTCCTGTTGAGCTAGGAGGGTTAAGATCTTCAGTCTCAATGGTTTTGAAATCGCTTTGTAGATCTCGCTCTGCTCTTCTATCTCTTCTTCCTCAATATTTTTCATCAACTCTAAAAGTCCGCCGGTTTCCTCTAATTCGTCTTCGACCTCCTCAGGGACTTCTAGATCGACCAAATATATCATCTCTTTAGTGTCTTTATAAAAAGGACATATCGATTATATAGTTTACGAGTCGACGTGGCCATGAATCTTTCATTTGTCTTCCTTTCCATCAGAGCTCACCCCCTGGAGACTGTAGAAAGATTCAAGAAGTTCTTGACCATGATGAAGTAGACTAAATCTTTATATCCTAATCAGATATCAGCGCGGTACAGTAAGAGAGCGTTCATAGTGACAAAGAAAGCCATACCCGCGTCACCGATACCGACGGCCATAGCGAGCGTGGTGATCCCGAATATCGCCAACACGGCCAACAAAGCTTTGACCCCGATAGAAGAGTATATATTTTCTTTCACGACTCTCATCGTTTTGTTGCTCAGTCTGAAGAGATAGAGTAACCTGCTCAGGTCGTCTTCCATCAAAGCCATATCTGCGGATTCCATCGCCGTGTCGCTGCCGGCGGCGCCCATCGCTATCCCGATATCGCTCTCTACCAATGCCGGGGCATCGTTGATACCGTCGCCTATCATCGTGACTATACCCTCTTTTTTCAATTCCTTGACCTTTTCTAACTTTTCTTCTGGAAGTACGTCAGCCATATAATCGTCGATCCCGATCTCGGCTGCCACTGCAGATGCTGTCTCTTCATTGTCCCCTGTGATCATCACTGTTTTTATATTTTTATCTTTTAGACTATTTATAGTACTCTTCACGCCGGATCTGATCTTATCTTTCAATCCGATGAGTGCTATCGGCTTTTCTTTCCTGCCGAGCACGATGATGGTTTCTCCTCTAGAAGCCATATCCTCGATTTTTTTTCTATCACCTGATTTTATTTCGAAGAGTTCAGGCTTGCCTATCTTATAAACAGTATCGTCTATCTTACCCTCAACCCCTAAACCGGGCAGGGACTGGAAATCCTCGACATCGTATTTTTTCTTCCCGCTGCTGTCGAACCTTTCAACGATCGATTCTGCTAAGGGATGGTTGGAATTCGATTCCAGACTTCCCGCGATCCTGATGATTTCATCATCCTCGAGGTCATCCAAGACCTTGATCCTGCTCACCTCTGGTTTTCCTTCCGTCAACGTCCCCGTCTTATCGAAGGCCAGTATAGAAGTATCTTTGATCTTTTCGAGATATGCTCCTCCTTTGACAAGGACTCCTTTGCTCGCGGATTTGGTCACGGCTGAAAGCATGGTCACAGGGGTGGAAACTACGAAAGCACAGGGGCATGAAAGGACCAACATGACTAGAGCCCGGTACAACCACGTTCTAAAAGGCATGTTGAACACTACTGTAGGTATCAAGAATATACCAGCGGAGAGTAAGAGGATGATAGGAGTGTAATAAGAAGCGAATCTATTTACAAATTTTTCACTTTCGGCTTTATGGACATCGGCCCTTTCTACCATCCTGACGATCCTAGATAAGGTCGAATCAACACTTTTTTTCTCAGCCTTTGTCTTAAGTAAACCATTTTTGTTTAGAGTGCCGGCAAAAACTTCGTCTCCAGGTCCTTTCTCTTTTGGTACAGATTCACCAGTTATCGGTGATTCGTCTATAGCCGATTCTCCTCGTTCTATCTTCCCGTCGATGGGTATCCTCTCACCGGGTTTTACGAGCACTATATCTTTTATCTCCACCTTTTCGGGTTCGATGAGTTCAGTTCCTTCCTTTCTGAGAACCCGAGCTTTAGATGGTGAAAGATCCAGCAAGTTCTTCAAGGTCTTCCTGCTTCTGAATACCGAGTAATCCTCTAAAGTCTCGGCAAGTGAAAAAAGGAAGATCAGGACCCCGGCTTCTGTCCAATAGTTGATAAGCACCGCTCCTACGGCTGCGACTACTACCAAGGAATCTACATCGAATTCCCTTTCCTTTACGAGCTCCGAGATCCCCTCTTTAGCTAGAGGTGTTCCTCCCACAACGATACTCGCGGCCATCAAGATATTGTGGAGATGAAGGTCAGCGATCACGAGAGGATGAAAATCCAGTATGATGAAGAACAAAGCGCTCAATAAGATCAATCCGGTGATTATCGTTATCTTTGAGTTAGATAAAAATTTTTTAAGGGTATATTCCTCGTGTTTAAAATCTATATGTTCTTCTATGTTTTTCACTCTAACTTCGCAGTAGGGGCAATCTTCTAGACCATCGGACATGTATCAGAGAAGGAGAGGATCATTTAATAAAGCTAATGCTAAAAACATTTAAATAGCTATTAATATTTATTAAAAATATAGCGAGGATTTAATATGCCCGTAGTAAGTGTATCTATCCCCTCATCGATATTGACCAGGATCGAAGACGTGGAAGAAGAAGAGGGCTATGCCAGCAGGTCCGAGATAGTCAGAGAATCGATGAGGAATTTTCTTGAGAACTATCAGGTAAGAAAAAACCTATCTGGTGATTTCAACGGATTCATATCCATAATGTACGACGTGAACGACAAGACCTGCAGTGATGATATAAGCGATATCCACCATGATAACGATGATCTCGTTCAAGGTTCTCTCCACCTGCATTTTGGAGAGGAGAACTGTTTCGATATATGGATCGTAGAGGGTAAAGCTGAGGAATTGATGAAATTGGTAGAAAGGTTGAAAACCGTCAGAGGTACGAAACACGTGGGGAAAGATTTGGTGAGTAAGGTGAATGAC
>CAYWYD010000060.1:0-10568 GCA_964462425.1 uncultured Thermoplasmata archaeon | reverse complement strand
CCACGTCCGTAGTCTCACTCACGTCATGCACCCGCAGTACGGACACGTTTTTCTCCACTGCGAGAGCGGCCACAGCTAGAGAACCTGAGAGCCTCTCCTCCGATTTTTTACCAAGGATCTCTCCGAGGAAACTTTTGCGGGAAGCACCGAGCAGGACCGGATATCCCAGAGAATCGAACTCGTCCAAACGATCCAATATCTCGAGGTTGTGTTCGAGTTCTTTTCCAAATCCGATGCCCGGGTCGATTATTATGTTCTCTTCTTTTATCCCAGCTTCTTTAGCGACCTCTATCCTTTCGTGGAAGAACGAAGATATGTCATTTACAACGTCGTCGTATTCCGGGTTTTCCTGCATATCTTTCGGTTTACCCTGCATGTGCATGATTATCACCGGTACGTCCAATTCCGCAACCTTTTCCGCCATACTCTCTTTTCTCAAACCGAAAACGTCGTTGACGATATCCGCTCCAGCTTTGACGGCTTCTTCAGCGACCTCCGGCTTGTACGTATCGATGGATATCGGAACGTTGATCTTGGGAACTAACTCCCGTATGACCGGTATCACCCTTTCCAGCTCCTCCTCTACCGAGATCCTCTCGCTTCCCGGCCTGGTGCTTTCCCCTCCTATATCTATTATATCTGCACCGTTCTCCTCCATCTCGAGAGCTCTCTCCACCGCGTTCTCTTCACTCGAATATCTGCCGCCGTCATGAAACGAATCCGGGGTCACGTTCAAGATCCCCATGACCTGACACGGTTCACCACCCCACGGAAGAGAGGCAGTTTCGCGGTAAGATTCGATAGCTTCGTTCATCTCTTCGCCCAATCGAGGAAGATCGAAAGGTTGATCTTCCAATTTTTTCTTCACCCTTTTGAACTGAGCGAGGGTCCCCATCATCAAGACCTCGCTCTCTTCGGTCGAGGTGTCTAACGTTCCCCATGACACCGCGGCCTCTCCATCTGAAGAGAGAAATTCCTGCTTCAATATGTTAGCTGCCCTGGAATCTAGACCGTCAGCATATACCAAATAATGTTCGGCCTTCGGCGCCATTATCTCTACGCCTTTGGAATCGCAGCCGATCTGATTCAAAAACTCCTTGATCTTCTCACGGCTCAGGTCACTCAAAACTCTCGTCTGAAACATACGAACACAAAAAAAGGAAGGAAAATTCAGTATTAATAATTTTCACTCTTCGAAAACAGCACCGCACCCGGGACATTCGTCCGAATCCTCTTCTACTTCAGCTCCGCAGAGAGGGCATTCATAGGTTAGGATTTCTTCTTCCTCGCTCTCCTCCTCGCTCTCTTCTTCCTCGGAAATCTCTGCCCCACAGTGAGGACATTTCTCCGCTTCTTTACTTATTGAGACTCCACATATAGGGCAATTATGAGTGAGATCTTCCTCTTTTTCGTCTTCATTTATTTCTTCCACAGACTCGCTATCTAGCTCTTTTTCTATTTTATCGCTTCTACCCTCTTCCTCCTTTTCCGATGGTTTTCTGTCTTTCTTCTTCACTTCTTTTGGAGCTAAACCCCGGATATTATCGATCAATGAAGACGAGTCGCCGTCTTTTACTTCGAAAGTCTCGTCGTCTATCATCTCCAATGTTTTCATCGCTTTAGAAATATCCATATCATCACTGTCCTCCTCTACAGCCTCGTCCTTTCCTTCCACATTTTCACTTTCTTCTTCTCTCTTCCCTGTTTCCTCTTCATCCTCTTTCTCCACCCCTTCTTTTTCTTCTTGATCTGTCTCGCCATCATCTCGGGATTCTTTTTTATCAGGAGTTTCTGTAGCCTTAGAAGCGGACCTTTTTTCTCTTGTATCGGGATCTTTACCGCATTCTGGACATTCATCTACCTCGGAAGATATAGTGGATCCACAATTTATGCAGACTGTTTTACCCAACACTGACACCTTTCTTGTAGCTTGTTTAAGGAAGACTATTATTAAAAATTAGCCTTTATTCTCGAAAATACAGATGATCAACGATTGAATATCGGCCTTTTCACTCCCTCCTTCGACACATAGATCATCTCTTCGTCCTCGGACTGGAACTCTTCTTTAGCCTGGATGAATCCGCTCAGTCTAACGGATAAAAGATCGATGTGATGTAACGCCACTGCTTCCTCGCTTCTCGGACTTCTAGGACTCCCCCACTCGTAATCGCCGTGATGAGACAGGACGATATGTGAAAGTTCCAAAGCTTGGTCTTCTGAAAGCTCGGGGATCTCATCCACTTTTTCTTTTATCATCCTCTCGCACATCACCGTGTGGCCCACCATCTGAGCTTCGGTAGTGAGTTCTATAGACGTAGTGGTATTATATTCCTTGATCTTCCCGAAATCGTGTATTATCGCCGATGTCAATAAGAGATCTCTGTCCAGTTCGGGATAGATATCGACTATGGAGTCGGCCAACTTGGTCTCTATCAGCGTGTGTTCTAGAAGACCGCCTAGATAATTGTGGTTGTACCTCTTGCTGTAAGGTGCTCTTTTGAATTCCTCCACAAACTCCTCATCCTTCAAGAAAGAAGAGACCAATTCATAAAGACTGTCGTCCTCGATGGTCCGGGCAAGCTTCAAGAGTTCGTTGAACATCTCCTCGATGTCTCTATCGCTGGACGCTATGTACTCTTCCACTTCATACTCCCCCGGCCTAACTCTATCGATATCGTGAAGATCCTCTTCATTTATAGATATCTGTATCTCACCTTTGTAAGTCCCGACTATCCCCTTCACCTCTATGACGTCACCAGTCTTGATACTCTCATAAGTACGACGGACCATCCTTTCGTCGGAACCGCCCCAGTAGACCAGCGGGATCTTACCCGTTTTATCCCCTACCATCAGTTTGAAATAATATCCTTTGCTGTACTCCGTTGGTGGATTTTTCTCCTTCACCGCAAACCTATCTCTTACCTCGTCTCCCTCTATCAGGTCTTCTACGTATGTTTCCTTTTCCAATCTTCCACTCTCCTATAAATTTTCAAGTGAAGTCTATACGGATGATATTCACTTTTCCCCTATATATTTTCCTTCCCCTTTCTCTCCGATGAATTCTTTCTCGTTTACGATAACGTTTCCGTCATAGATCACCTTTTTGGGAAAAACCCCTTGAAAATCTTCATAGGGAGTCCATCCACACTTGTAGTGGAGATTTTCCGATTTTATGGGTTCATTATCTCTAAAATCAGCTACGATCATATCCGCCTGATACCCCTCCTCGATCTTCCCTTTTCTCAAGCCCAGCCTTTCAGCGGGTTTTCGAGCTATACAATCCAAAACGGTGGAGATAGAGATCTTACCTCTCGCGACCGAATTCAACAGGAGTGGATACATTGTCTCCACGCCGGGGATTCCTGAAGGAGCGTCTTCGAAATCGTCCTTTTCTTCTTCTAGGTGTGGAGCGTGATCGCTGGCGATAAAATCTACTCGGTCTCTCTCGAAGGCCTCCCACAGACCGTACCTTTCGGACATGTCCCGGAGCGGAGGATTCACTTTTCCGAAGGATCCGAGGAGAGCTTCTTGACTGAGGAAGAGATGGTGAGGGGTCACTTCACTGTTATAGCCATATTCATCGACCTTATCTAGTGATCTTTTGCTGGTGATGTGACAGATATATTTATCTTCGTAGGGAAGGTCTTTGACCTTCTCGATCGCTTCCAATTCGCTATCCAAAGGTCGATGTTCGTCATGCTCCTCTAGGTCCTCTCCAGGTTCCGTAAAGAGCTCTTCCTCTTCGCAGTGGAAGGCGACCTCGACGCCGTGCGAATCGGCCTTCTTTAACAGCCTTTCAAGTTCCTCTTCGCTCAAACTTTCGGCGTCGGTAGAAGAAGCCATATAGACCTTGAAAAAATCCGTAAGCTCCGCCATCTCGTCGATATCCTCGCTCAACAGCCCGTAGAGTCCGAAATCTATCACTGATTTTTCTGCAGCATCATTTATCTTCTTCTCCAACCTTCGGCGGGAATCGGTCGGCGGCTCGGTGTTAGGCATGTCCATCACAGTGGTTATCCCCCCGCAGGCTGCACTGACGGAACCGGTGTGAAAATCTTCTTTCTCCGTGTTGCCGGGATCTCTGAAATGAACGTGGAGGTCTATCCCGGCGGGAAGGATCACGCCGTCAATCTTCTTGACCTCTTCAGTTGTCTTCAAACTTTTCTTGATGAAATCGATCTTTCCATCTTCGATTCCTATATAGCAATTTTCGTATTCTCCCCTGATACGGGCGGTGCCCTTAATTATCATCTATATCCCTTTTTACTACCTCTCCGTAGGGCTCTTTTTCGGCAAAGATCACGCCTTCGAAACTTTCTATCTGACAGTTCCCGTTTCTCCATTCAGTGGGCCGCAGACCGGCTTTCCTGCAGGTGTGATCCAGAAACTCTTCTTCGTCCCATCCCTGGTCCACCGGGACCTGAGGGAGCAGAAGTCCTCTCCTAGAGCCCTTAGAGGCGATAAGGCCGTGTTTGCCGCAGGTGATCTTGTCAGGCAATTCTGACGGGTCTACATACTCGACCTTCTCGGGAGGTGTGAGCAGGCTCACCTCTACGACCACGGAATCGAGTTCGTCCTCCTCGAGAGGAGGGAACCTGGGATCGCTGACAGCGGCGTTTTGCGCGCCCTGTTGGATCGCCTTTTTTAACTGGAAAGTCGGTTCGGGATAACCGATACAGCCTCTAAGATCCTCTGATAGATACCTATTTATCGTGACGAAGGCACCCATCTTGTCCTCGAATTTTTCCGGATACTCGAACCTCGGCATATCTTCGTCTTTCACCGCGCTCTCCATCGCCTTACGAGCCATCTCGACCGCTTTTTCACCATCTTCTTGAGTGAACATGTTTTTCAGATAGTTATTAGACGAGACAATATTTAATTTATGGGACTCTGTATTTTGATCTAAATGGCGGTCAATTTAAATAACACGTCCAACGATTAAACCTCAACCCATACCGGTCTTGATATAAATGCTGATCAGCATCGTGATAACCGTAAAGAACGAAGAAAGGGACATGCCCGACCTGCTGGATAGTCTCGCGGTCCAGGAACAGCCGATAGAGGTTATCGTGGTCGACGCGCACAGCGAGGACAGAACGCAGGAGATCGTAAAGGAGTATTCAGAGATCTATGATTTTGTTCATCTCTATACCCACGGCGGCACTAGAGGTGTAGCTAGAAATTATGGTGTCGAAAAGGCGAACGGTGAGCTTGTAGCTTTTATAGACGGTGACGAGATAGTGAATCCGTTCTGGGCGGAGGAGATGAGGAAAAGCGCCAAGGAGTACGACGTCGTCGCGGGAAAGACCATCCAGATCGGTTACCACGGTTTCGAGGAACTGGAGAGAGTGGAACTGTTCCACAAAGGACAGGATATCACCTATCCGAGCTGCAACCTTCTATATGACAAAGGTCTGTTCAAGGAGATCGACGGATTCGACCCGTGGTTTCAGACAGCGGAGGACATAGATCTGAACTTGAGAGCGGTGGAAGCCGGAGCCAATATCGGACACAATGAAGACGCGATAGTCTATCATAGAACTAGAGGGAGCTTTTACGGCTTCTTCAAACAGGCATTCTGGAACGGTTTCGGAAGAAAGCAGCTCACGATGAAGCACGGAAACCTCTGGAGCAACTACTCCCCCGGAAAGATGCTGGATCATCAGGTCACTCCTTGGTACTTCGCGAGGATGATACCCGCATTCTTGGGATACTTCGGTGCAAAGTTGTTCGGGAATCGACCGGAGGAATCCGACAAACCGATGTGATTTTTTTCCCCATATGTTCTAAAGGCTTCAAATGGAGGATAATCTATTTATTCCCGATTCAAATAGGTATAGCGGTGGAATGATGCTCGACGATCCGGAAAAGATGAAAGAGTTAGACGAGGGGGGTATGTTGGAATCGTTAGAAGAGTTTCCAGAGCAGATCGAGGAAGCGGTCGCGGCCTCTCAGTACAATCTGCTGCCGTTTCAACCTGAAAACATAGTGGTCACCGGCATGGGAGGTTCCGCGATAGTAGGGGATACTTTGAAGAGCTTCCTTTCAAATCGTATCTCCATACCTATCTTCGTGAATAGAGACTACACGCTTCCCTCTTTTGTTAACGAAAATACGCTCCTTTTCGTGGTTTCTTATTCCGGCAATACGGAAGAAACATTGAGTGCTGCGAGGAAAGGTTTAGAAGAGAACGCCAAAGTTGTTGGAATAACTTCCGATGGAGAGTTGAAGGATATCTGTGAAGAGAAAGGTATCGTCTCGATCAAAGCACCGGAAGGTTATCCTCCTAGAGCCGCATTTGCCTTTATGTTCATACCCGTTCTTCAGCTTCTTTCTGAACTCCTCATATATGATTCCGATGTTGCGATCCTAGATGCGGTATCCGAATTGAAAGAGTTAAGGGATAGGATCGGCATCGAGCAGCCGACGGACAACAACGAGGCTAAAAAATTGGCTAAGAGGATCGAAGGTAAGATCCCGATCATCTACGGGCATTCTATCTATCAGGCCGTTGCGAATCGATGGCACACGCAGTTCAACGAGAACGCCGAAGTGCTTTCCTGGTATGGAGCCGTCCCGGAGATGAACCACAACGAGGTGGTGGGATGGAAAGGCGACGATAACACTTCTGATTTCATACCTATACTACTGAGAGATGATAAGGAATCCGATAAGATAAACAAGCGGATCGAGGTGACCAAAGAGATAGTATTCGAGGACGAAGTCGACGACGTCATAGAGGTCTGCACCGACGCGGAGACCCAACTCGCTAGGATACTTTCGCTGGTCTATTTGGGAGACTATATCAGCATATATCTTGCCCTACTGAGAGGAAAAGATCCGTCTCCGGTGAAGATTATCGATAAGCTGAAAGAAAGGCTTTGAAAGGTAAGTGGAACATCCTATAGTCGGCCGTATTTTTTATGCGCCTGGTCGCCGGTCAATATATCGAAAACGTAAACTTGACCTTTTTCTTTTTCTATCCGATAGAAAGCTCTGTACTCACCGATCCGGAGACGGTATACGACATCATCAGCTCCTTTGATCTCCTTCTTATCCCCTTTCCCCCTTCCAGGATAAGGTTCTTTCAAACGATCGAGAGCTTCTTTTATCTGGGCCTCTCTGTCCGGAGGGACGTCTTTGAAAAGATCCGGTAGGACCAGTACATCAAAGTTCATCTATATCCACGAAATCCTCTTTCCGCTCTTCGACGATCTTTTGGCTGTGCTCTACCAGCTTCTTACGATTGTGTTCTCTTATCAGTTTCTCTATCACGCTGTTGTAGTCGTCGTCCATGGTGCCGAGTTCCTTCAGTTCGTCCCGTGTGTCTTTTTTAACTTGGATGGTTGTTTTAGACATTGTCATTAACTATAACGATTAGGTGTAATTATATTTTGTTATAATAGATCGCAAAGGAATGGTTAGCTTCACTAGAAAATATCTAATAATCAATCGAACATTTCGTCTCCAACGTGATGCAGACTCTTCACGACCTTGCCTTTTTCTGACTGTATCATCTCTTTACCGTTAGTCATGGCTCTTCCTACCGCTAAGGGCTTTTCGTGCTCTACCTCTCTCACCCACACCAGATCACCTTCTTCTATGCTTTCGTCGGCGTCGACTATTCCTGGTGCCATTATATCGGCGCCGTTGTAGACGAACTTGACAGCGCCCATATCTACGGTAACATATCTCTTAGTGGGTTCCATGCTCAGTAGACCGTCGATGGTCGGGAACACTTTCTCGTCAAAAAAGGTCGCTAAAGGCTCCTTATCGAGCAGGACGACTTTCCTATCATTGCAGTCCGCCACGTCCACTTTTTCCTCTTTACCGAAAGGAGCGTCTCCGAGTTTTAATCGTATTTCTTGGTGGTATCTCTCCACCTCTTTGTCTTTCAGGCGGTGCTGGTTTTTCAGTTCCATCGGGACGGGATTGAAAGTTTTGTATTTATCATTTTGGAATCGAACGTTACTGAGAATCAACCGTAGCCAACATTGTACAGGCCCGGAAGACCTTGTAGTTCGTTTCGATATCACCCGTATCTATGATGAACTCTTTAGGGCCAGTTCTTTCCACCGAGGGAAGCAGTTCCAGGTTGTCGAGCTTACCTGCGTCTTTGAACCAGACGTGGAAGCGGGTTTCTTCCGGCTCTATTATTTTGCCTCTATCGTTCTCTATAGCCTCTTCCACCTTTTCCTGTATCTCTTCCCTCACAACTTTTGGATGCCTACACTTGGCGCTGTATCTACCCGTTGCTTTTTTCGTCCGCACGTGAGGAATTCCAGGGTAAAGTTCCTTCGCTTCGCGGATGATCTCGTCGTCACCGGCTAAGAAGAAAACTGGTACGTCGTATTTAGCGGCTAGGAAAGAATTCATGGCGAACTCACTGGCCATCACGTCTCCTATCATCAGCTTGTCTACAACTCCTCCAGAGTATGTGTGTGAAAGTGTACCTTGACTGTGAGCCGAGCTGTGATAGCCCACGTAACCTACGCCGTCGAGTTCTTCACTCAACCCCTGCATCTGGGAAAGAAGTTTAGGCCTACCGCTGAACAGTTCGACTCTCTCGTCTAGATCTTCGATCACGATGTTCCTCATCTTCCCGTGGCCGTCGGTAACGTAAACGTTCTCTGCCCCGGCTTCGAATGCTCCCTTAGCGGCTGAATTGGCTTCCTTCGTCATCAATTGCTGGGCCCTGTCGTACTCTTTCGAGTCCATCTTGCATTGTGGTCCAGAAACTACACCCGAGATACCCTCTATATCGACCGAGATCAGATATGTCATATTTTCACCGGAAGAAGAACTGACTGATGATTTATAATATTTTGCTCGGGTTGTAGGCTGATCCATGATCTAGATAGTAGCGGATTGGGCCCCTCCGTTCCTCTTATAGTGCTTTGACAGCCTTCTTTAATACAGTTCTTAAACCTTCATCGACCTTTTCATCCAAAAATTTAGGTTCCCACTCTGAATCGGTCAATCTGTCGCTGATCGTGAATATACTCCCAACCTGAACGTCACGATATTCAGCGACGGAAAATAAGGCCGAGGTTTCCATCTCTACCGTTAATACATCCTCGTCTTGGTATCTTTTGATCTCTCTTTCAGTCTCCCTATTGGGTGCATCTATTGTCCAGGAAGGGCCTACATGATAATCCTGGCCTTCTTTTTCCAAGGTCTCTATTATTTTGTCGGTTATTTTCTCAGGTGCCTCTATATATTTCGAGGGCGGTAGATAATGGTATGAGGTCCCTTCATCTCTGAGAGCCTCGTCACAAACCACCACATCTCCGATCTCAAGATATTCCTGCAAAGCACCTGCGGGTCCCCACTGAAATAAAATTATCGATACCTAAGCAGATAAGATGCTCTAGGGCGATCGACGCGGTGGGAGCTCCGATCCCGACCTTTATGACCCAGATCGGAGCCGTCTCATTTCCACCGTCATCTTGTATAACATGTGACTCTCCGATAGGCGAGTTTCCTTCTTCAAAATCATACTCCTCCTCGACTAGATCTAATACTTGAGAGTCATAGCAGATGATCACACCCTTTGGTAGTTGCTCCTCGAACTCATCGATAAAATACTCCGTGGCTTCTTTTGGGGTGATGTAGGCTTCTTCTTCGACTTTATCACTCAGGAGTGGTAGGGGCATGGAGAAAGATGAGATCGACTTTTTATATACTTTATGGAATAAGATGATTCATGCCTTCATAGTTTCTCTATCCTAACCCTTTCCCTTTTCCCTGTACTTCCATGTTGTTGATCTCAATCAAGCTTTTCTAAAGCCCAATCGTAGAGACCGACTGTCATCCCAAATTCACTTTTAGCCAATTTTTTTACTATCTCTCTACCTTTTTCTTTAGATATCGATCCATTTTCGCTCAGATATACTATGAGTGCCAAAGTACCTGTGAAATCAAAACCCTCTGCTTTAGCTGCCGCTCTTGCTTCTTTTTCATCTAAAATTAGAACGATATCATCATCTACACTCTTTGCATAACTCAAGATAGATCTCTCGCCGGAATCTAATCCCTTCAATCCTGAGTAATGATCTTCTTCAGGTGCCGGAAGAACATCTATCCAATCTCCGATAGTATTTTCTAATCTAGTATATCCCGCTCCTTCGCCTCGGCTGAATTCCTCTTTGATTTTTCCAGTGATAGATATCTGCTCGTTGTACTTTTTCAGCAGGTCTAATTCCCCGATATTTGCCAGGGCGATAAGAGTCGATGCATCAACTAGAACTTTCATGTTCTCTCAACCTTTCAAGATCTTCTTCAGCTTCTTCCCTAGAATACCTCATGAACGGTACGTCTCTGTCCGAGGCGTATTGAGAGAATTTCGATACCGAGACCTCCGCTATTTCGGCCGCTCTACAAAGAGTTATCTCGCCTTTTACATAGCGTTTGAAAGCCATCTCGAACTTCTCTCTATCGACTCCCTCGTCAAGCAGTCTTCTCACGATCTCCGATCTAGAAGCATGTTTCGAACCCGCTATCTTCTCTATCTCTTCAAGCAGATCGTCGGGGATCCTGACTTGAACGTTAGCCATCCTTCCACA
>CAYWYD010000059.1:0-10702 GCA_964462425.1 uncultured Thermoplasmata archaeon | reverse complement strand
GATCCCGACGAATGATTAAGGGTCGGTGAGCAGTCTATAGAGATAACGTTAACCGGGATTAACGTGTTTTAGAAAAATACGTTAACTGCAATTAACGTTTTTCAGATATAGGTGAGATAAAAGGTGGATTGTACCTCTACTTTGGAGTAGATCCTACTGTTAGAACTGTGATCGGATATGCTATTCCAGTTCCTGCGTATCGATCTCAAGGTGATCGAACAGGAAACCGAATTCGTGGAGTGACTGCTCCACGATCATCGATGTGGGTTTGCCGAGTCCATGGCCCGTCTCCGTTTCGGTCCAAAGGCATATCGGTGTAAGACCGGTCTGGTTTTCTTGTAAGCGAGCGGCCATCTTCCGTGCATGGGCGGGATCGACTCTAGTGTCGCCCACGGCGGTTCTGATCAGTGTCGGAGGATATCTTCTTTTTTCGACGTGATGGTATGGAGAGTAGTCTTTCAACCATTCGAAGGCTTCCGGATCCTCTGGAGAGCCGTATTCTTCTGTCCACGAGGCACCGAGTAAAGTTTGATGAAAGCGCAGCATGTCGGTTAGAGGAACGGCACATATCGCAGTACCGAAAAGTTCCGGTCGTTGCGTTATCGCGGTAGCTACCAAGAGACCTCCGTTGGAACCTCCCCAGGTAGCTAACTGGTCTTTGCTGGTCATGCCTGTTTCTATCAAGTGTTCCGCAACGGAATAATAGTCGTCGAAGACCTGCTGCTTGTTTCCACGCATGCCGCTTTCGTGCCACTCTTCACCGAATTCGAGACCTCCGCGAAGGCAGGCTTGTACCCAAACACCACCTGCTTCGAAGAATGGTAAGCGGACCGCCTTGAATGCGGGCGTGAGAGGTATTCTAAATCCACCGTAGCCGTAAAGTACGGTAGGTGCGTTTTCAGGCTCTACATCTGCTCTATGTGTTACGAAAGCCGGGATCCTCTCGCCGTCCGTAGACTCCACCCAGATACGTTCTACTGTCAATTCAGGAACGCCGCCGTCTATATCGACAGATCCTATTGAATTCCATCCGTAGGACTCCGCGTCGATCTGTATAACTTGTGGTGGGCGGTCGAAGCTCTGTATGATCGTGTATGCTTCGCGCTGATCGCTGTTGCCTCTGAGAGCCCCACGCGGTATACCTGAGAGAGGAAGGTCGACCTCGCCAAGAAACTCACCATCTAAGGAGTGGATCGACAGTGTAGAGGTAGCTTCTTTAAGAGCGTTGATCACCAGCCGATCATCTGCTGGAGCTAGATCCACCAGTACCTTCTCGCTTTCTGGGATCGCTACATCGAGGTCCTCTACACTCGCCTCTGTAAGGCTTTCAACAGGACACGATAGGACCTGCCAGCGTGAAGCTTCATGGTCGGTAAGGAGATAACATCGTCCTTTGTGAAGGAGCGGGTTAACCGAAGCTTCGAGGTCGGGAAGAACTCGTGTCAGTTCGTCGTCTTCGATGATGTAAAGTTCAGTTTCGCCGCCCAATTCGCCTATACCTACTAGAGTTGTAGACGTTTCTCTATCGACGAACACCATAGGCCATCTCTTCCGAGGTAGATCGTCAGTTATCGAGCGGTCCTCGCCTTCTACCTCCACGAAACGAAGTTCCTTGTCAAGCTGATCTTCTCGGTCCGTTCTCTGGTAGTAAAAGCCGTCTTCCAGCCAAGCCACGGGAGCTTCGCCGCATCGTCCTACGTCAGGGATCGTCAAGACCTCTGAATTTTTATCCACATCCAGTACGGTCAGATCGTACTGTTCCGTACCACCTTCGCTGGTGCCGTAGACTATAAGATCGCCGTCAGGGTCCGGCACGAACCAGTCCAGCGAAACCACGCCTTCGAACTCGTTCGGATCCGTTAGAACTCGATAATCGCTGTCCGGTTCATCTCTAACGACCAACTTCCGCTGGTCTTCACCGGGTTCGCTGAGGAGCTGGAAGTAGCTTCCCCCTCGGGCGACTAGAGGGCCGTATTCGTCGTGTTCTACAACGCGTTCAAGGTGCGGTCTGAGCGTTTCGACCGTCGAGTCGTCGAGTACTTTGTCGGTGTACTCGTTCTGTTCTTCCGTCCATCTTTCGACTTCCTCGCTATCCTCTTCCAGCCAGCGGTAGGGATCCTTTATCTTCTCGCCGTGTAATTCCTCTACGACTTCCTCGCTCTTTGTTTTAGGCGGCTCTTCTTGAGTTTCATCATCCATGGTCTTCATCTCCTTTAGAATAAGCTCAAAGGCTTGAGTCTACCTCTCTATTTCACATCGACCTTTAGCGGAAAGAACTATTAAAATTTTCTAACAGATACTTCTCGATTTGATGTTTGGTTCTATTGATCTATATTCTATCTTTTCAGCCTCTTTGACTTATTCCATCCTTAGAATAAATTTCTAGTACTAGGAATAGAATCAAAATGAAAGGTGGCTAGATTGGACAAGAGGACCAAAAAGATACTGAATTATGGGGTTCGGCTTGTAGTTGGCGGTATCATAGTCGCTTATTGGTATTATTATCTAAAGGGATGGGTTCCTCAAAGCGGGGTGAGATTTTTAGTTCTGTCAGCCGTTACATTTATCTATATTATGTCTTTCTTTTCTGGTAGAACAGCCTTAAATAAATCTAAGGATGATTTAGCGGATGAACCCGGCGGCGGAGGTCATGAGCCTCTTTGATTAAAAACTATAGTTATCTCGATAGGGATTCTATGGATTGTGGTATAATATGGCATCAGACAAAAAGAAGTTGACGGAAAATGATGTGGAAATAATCCCGATAGATCTGGGGACGACCAAGGCGTTCTTGATAAGAGGAGAGAAGAACGTACTGGTCGATGCTGGAAATCCCGGCCAGTCCGAGGATATATTGGATGAGGTCGGGGAGAAAGGTGTTGAACCGGGTGATATAGATTCTATAATGATCACGCACGCCCATCCGGACCACGCCGGCTCTTTACGCGAGTTGAAAGAGAAAACTGGAGCTCGAGTGGTCGTTCATGAAAACGAAGCGGAAAACATCGCGGGAGGTGATTTTTTGGAGGCTCCTCCCACCTGTTTAAAAGGCAGAATACTCTCATTTTTCATCTCGATCTTCGGTAGCGGGGGAGATGAGAAGGGGACGGAGCCGGATATGGTCGTAGGAGATCGTTTCGATCTTTCGAAGTTAGGTATAAATGGTAGTGTAGTACATACCCCGGGACATACACCCGGTTCCATCTCTATCGTATTGGACAATGGTGAAGCTTTGGTGGGCGATCTCGTGATGGGCGGTATATTATTATCCTCTTCAAAACCCAACAGGCCGATCTTCGCCTACGATCTGGAAGAAGCGGAGAGAAGTTTGAAAAAGCTGCTGAAAGATGACGTGAATATCAGACGATTTTACGGGGCCCACGGCGGGCCGTTCTCTCGTAAAAAGATCATAGAACTGGTCGGTTGAGGCTAGGTTTAATACTATATGCCCATCATTCAAAACTATGATAGCTCCGTTCTTCACTTTTCGATCCTTGACTCTATTATCTCTTTAGCTTTGGTCACTCTAGGCTCGATCTTGTCTTCAGCTTTTAAGGTCTTGGATATTTTGCTAGCTTCATCTAACAGGGAGACGGGTAATCCGGATCTTACATCCCTCAATATCTTTTGCATGTAGATCTCCCAGTCCGCGATCATCAATCTCATGTAGAACACAACTTCCGGCTTCGCGACGTAACCTATATCCTTCTTGACGCTGCGGTATCGTTTGACGTAATCCACAAATTCGTCCGGAGATTTATCTCCTGAGAAATAGCCCGGATCGATGAACTCGACGGTCCGCCATGAATTTTCGTACATGAATTCGCTCTCGATCATGGTCTGGATCTTGTCTTTGACTGAAAATCTAGAGCTCTCCTCTAGTTCGTCTTCTATTTTATCGAAGTGTTTCGGCGTCAAAACGAAATCGAGATCGGAAGTGCTGATGTCATAGCCCTCGTTGACCAAAGCGGAACCGCCCACTACTATGAAATCGATATCCATCTGTTCCAGTTCTTCACATATCTCTTTCAGAAGACCCTGGATCATGGCAGCACCTCTCTCACTTTGTTTCTCTCGATTATCTCAAGAAGAGGTTCCTTTTCCAGTGGAGTTCCTTCTACAGGGAGGTGAAGATGATCCTGAAGGTGCACTTCAGCAGCTTCCCTTTCCAAGTTCTCTTGGACTATCCTTTTCTCCAGGTAAGTCAGGTCGAGTTCACTCCTGTCTACCATCCCTCTAGCCGCGAGTGGATCTAAGGTCAGCATGAAAACAATTACGTCCTCAAACTCCGGTATGATCGTACCTTTGAAAGGCGTCATGCTTTCGAAGGTATGTAGATTTAGTTCAGTTTTGGTCAGGTCTTCGTATTCTCTCGGGACCACGACAGTATCGGGTATCGTCATCGGATATCTGAGCATTTTGGTATAGGATGAATCTATCCACAGGATTGGGACGTTGGCTTTTCTAGCTTTTTTGGCTTCCTTTTCGCTGTTCACTTCTAAAGTGAATCGGTTCTTTGGACGGTGTGATTTTGTGTTTATCTCTTCGAATATGTCCGGCGGTCTTTCATATTTTTTTGATTTTTGAAGACTTGCCTTCAGATCCATATCTTATGATTTGGTTAATAAGTATATATACTTTTTGTGATTTTTTGTTTAATTGCCTCTTAATTCACCTGTCGATACAATTATGAACTTTAGGAGTTTTCATACTTCGATGATCGACAGCGGAATACACATCTCCTTCTCAGTTATCCCGCCGTGCTGACCCCTCATGAAAAGATCTTCTTCGTTAGGTAAGGTGTGCTGCATAGTGTAATCCTCTCTCATGATCAGAACGTGATCTCCGATCCTGTCGCCGAGCTTAGGATCCGGCTCGTGGAGTCCGAAATAGTTATCTTTTATCAGCTCTTCGGCTTCTTTAAGTCGGGTGTATTCCTTCAGTTCGTCCTCCCAGTAGTTCTGGAATCTATCGATTTTTGAAGGTTTCACGTAACAATACATGGTCCTGAAATCCCCGCACAGCGGCAGAGTGATGATCTCTGTTAGATTTTACCCGTAGGCCGCTGTGTCTTCCGATGTAGCTCTAAAACAGCTTACCCCAGGAATGTTCGAAGTTGCCGTACATCTCGCCTATATCTTCCTTCTCGAGTCTCAAAGAATCCTCCGCAGATTCGAACCTAAAGTCCAATATTTGTGCAGGGTACTCATTATAATAGAAGACCTGTTTCATCCCGAAGCGTCTCTTCTGTTGGAATCTCCAGAAAGCCCGTGAATATGCCCTAAGACGGATACTTATCTTCTTACCGTTCTCTTGGCCGGTCACGTGAAAAATCGGAAGGCCGTTTTTCAGTTCCTTTTTGATGTCGAGGGTTTTGAACTTGTATTCTTTATCCGTCCCTTTGTGATAGAACAATATCGATTCTGAAAGGCTGAAGTCACCCCATTCGAGGAGCGATTTCTGATCCTTTTTGGTCCTGAACATCTGCGGCCCGATGAAGGGATTGAAGTACTGTAGAAAACTGCCGTCCTCGCCGTGTACTACGGCCCAATACCACGGTGTCGCCGGCGCGTCCACGCACACCCTTTGGAAGTAAGCCGTTCCTTCCACGTCTTCCCCGTCTATCCTGCCGTTCAGTTTCATGCCGTGGATCTTCATTATATTGTACCCGTAATTTTTGGTGTACCTCTTTGCGTTATATCTATGTTCGCTGAGGTAGTCGTTGAAAGGCGTCAGTTCAAAGATGAAATCGTTGTCCGGATCGTCTATCTTGACCGTGTATTTGTCCGGGTCTCCGGAAAGGCTGTACTCGCTGCCTTCGACGTCGGTCTTCAAGATCCCTTCTCGCCCGTCTTTTTCGACCCTCATATCCGCCTCTTCCAGGAAAAGCGGGTCTTTCATATTGTTTCCGTCGTACCACCACGCCGCGACCATCCCTTCGAGGTCCAGACTGTTTCCGTCCCATTCAGGTTTCTCTTCCAAGGACCATTCCTCGTCCATGACTTTGATGAAATCCGTACATTTCGTGGACCACAGTATCATCAACTGCTTTGTCCTTCCGGGATTCTCGGGGTCACGGACGAAAAATATCCACCACCACCAGTACCAAGAATAGTTATCGATCATGTTGTCGACTTGGAGATCCCACATATTGGGCCCGTCTTCACTGTTTTTTTCCTTCATCTTTTCATTCTCGTGAAAATGCTTCTGAAAGAGCGCGCTTACCGCTTCTGGAGGAAGGGTGACTTATAAAAAATTTTGGTCCAGTTTTGGTCCTTGACTCTATTATCTCTTTAGTTCTCTTCATCCTGCCGATCTTCTTTTCTGCTTCCTGTCTCATACTTGCTCGTCCTGGACCGATAATCTTTCTTTGAATTCCTCTGCATTCTTTCGATGTTGTTTGAGAGTCGATTCATCCATCCTATCCAGATGAGAAGTCATCATCTTCATCCTCGGTATGTTTTCTATCTTGTCCCTATGTTTTTTGAGAAAGCTCCAGTAGAGACCGTCCCATATCTCTTCCCATCCTCCTCCATCGTAGTTGGACATCTTGTTTATATAGTTCGAAGATGAGATATACGGTTTGGTCATCATCTCGGTATAACTGTACTGGCTCATACCGTAGATGTTCGGGGTCATCACCCAATCGTAGCTGTCGATGAACATCTCCATGAACCAGCGGTAGACCTGGTCCGGATCCAGTTCCAATAAAAGCATCGGATTTCCGAGGACCATCAATCTCTCGATGTGGTGGGTGTACGCATTGTTTTTTACTCGGTTGATAGACTGATCTATCGGTGGGATGGAGGTGTTAGCGGTGTAGAATTCGTCCGGGAGTTGATTTTTGTTGTTCCAGAAGTCGTGGTTCTTCATGTTAGGTTCTAGATGGTAAATAGCTCTGACGAACTCTCTCCATCCTATTATCTGTCTGATGAATCCCTCGACTGAATTGAGAGGCAGGTCTTCTCGTTCGTGCGTTTTTAAGGTTTTATCGATCACTTCGTCTGGGGTGATCAAGCCTATGTTCAGGGAAGGTGAAAGGACTGAATGGTAGCCGTAAGTTAGATCTCTATCTATAGCGTCCTGATACCTGCCGAAGTTTTCCAACCTGTTTTTTAAGAAATCTTTCAGGTTCTCGAGAGCCTGTTCCCGCTTGATAGGGTAGATGAATTCGGTGAGGCTTCCGGGATTATCGGAGAAATTCTTTTCCACGTATCGTTTTGCCTCTTCTATCGTTTTAGAGTGGAATTCGGGTATGTTTGGTGGTTGGTGATCCTCGGGCATCTTCTCTCGATTCTCCGGATCGAAACTCCACTTTCCGCCCTCTGGATCGCCTTCATCGTCTACCATCACCTCCAGCCTTTTCCTCTGGGTTTTGTAGTATTTTTGATGGGAGTGATCGTTTTCGCGGAAGTACTCTCTATTCCAATCCATGCTCGTCAGGAACATCGGCGATCCTTGGATCTTTAATTCGGTGTCGTGTTCTTCCGCGGTCTTTTCGACCCATTTTTTTAGATCGTGATCTTCCGGTCGGTGAAGTTTGAGCTTTCTATTGTTCCTGAACGGTTTTTCGAGATCGCCGTCGAACTCGAGGTAGTCTGTCGTTGGCGTCTCGCTTCCGAACTCCTTCATCGAAGCTCTATGGAGCAGAAGTTTTTGCTTATGGAAGTCGAAATCGGTGAAAAAACGAGGATGCTCCATCAGGACGATCTTTTCGTCATATTTTTTGCGGAACAGTTGATGTGGAAATATCAGCCAAGGCATGAGGATCATTCCCTCCGATGTTGTTTATGCAGTCGGGGTTAATGAGGTTTGGTGATAGGGAGGGAGTGTCGACTTGATGGCAGAAACAAGTTTCACTCTAGATCCTTTTAGAGAAAGGTTTTGGGATGGGACTCCCGACTTCGGGGAACGAGTTCCCCTATGACCTTGAAACCCGTTTTTATCGCTCATATGTAAACTATAAGTAAAATTATTTATATAAAGTTTGACTTTTTGTTTACGTATGATATCGACCACCGAACTGAAGATATTCAAACGTCTAGAAGGCGAGTCGATGGTTTCGGAGGTCGCTGGAGATGCAGGGTTGGATGTATCGACCGTGTCGAAGTACGTTTCCAGTTCTTTAGAGAGCGGAAACGGGCTATTCGAGAAGAGGGAGGAGGGAAGAAGTGTGTATATCAAGAGAGCGGACACATCTCACTCTAATCTATTGAAAACCATACTGAGCGAATATCCTCGTTGGAACATCGAAGAATTGTTCTCCCATTCTCGATTGAAAATCGCCGGGATGATAGAGGAGCCAAAGCGTGTCAAAGATATCGTTTTTTTAACTGATCTGTCCAGGCAGTACGTGAGAAGATGTTTGAAGCAGATGACCGAGGTCGGGATGGTCATCAAGGATAAAAATAGATACGGATTGAATCCTGATCTGAGTGTGGTGGTCGATTTCATAGATGATTACTATTCGTATGTCAACGGAAGGAGAGCTAAAGAACTCTCTTCTGATAGTGTGGTGCTGTGGCGGAGAGGGGAAGAGTTCTTGTTCAAAACATCGGATGAATTAGATAATCTGGAGAAGACCGCTGTCAGCAGGTTCTACGAATTCGATATCCCGATAATAACCGATAAGAATTATTATTTTATGTCTGAACGTGGGATAGATGTGAAAGACGTGATGATCCACACGATTCTCATCGATAAGAACAGCGTGACCTACAACAGTTACGCCTGTCTTCTTTATCTGAAGGAAGATCTAACGGGTGTTGTGGATAGAGCCAGGTTGTACGGTATCGAAGACCACTTCGGTTACTTGAAAGAGTTCTTGGAGGAGAAGAGGGAGCGAGAATTCCTCCCGACCTGGGAAGAGTTCGTCGAGATGGCAGAGGAATACGAGGTGTCAGTGTCAACTACCTCGCCCTAAAGAAAGAGTTCTCCTGTTTGTGTCGTTGATGAAGATTACAGAGATCGTAGATGAGATAGGTGAGGATAGAGAATGGGTGGAGGATGTATTGAAGGAAATGGAAGGTGATGAGATCAGTATCAAAGGTGATATTGTCAGAAAGTTATGAAGGATGCCTATAGAGTTTTATCTTTCTTTGCAATCAACCTTGCGTTGGCTCGAACACGTTGGAACAGGATTCCCCGCGGGAAGGAAAGGTTTTACTAGCGAGAAATTACCAACGGAGGTAGTTTGAGAGATCATCGGAAAACTTTTTCCAGATCTTCTAGATCGAATAGTCTTACTTCCTCGTCCATCTGATGCACCTTTCTTTCAAATCCGCTCTTGGCGAAAAGGATGTATTCCTCTTCTCTGTTCTTTCCGCCCCAGCTTACTTTTTTAGATTTCTCTTTCAGATCGTAAAAGACGTCGAGTCCGACCTTATTTTTACTCCATTTACATTCTCCAAAGATTATCTTATCCGTGGTCTTATCGAAGCCGACAACGTCTATCTCTTCCCCCCTTCCCCACCATCTTCCAACATCGTCCCACTCTTTCTGGAGGAATTCCCTGCAGATCTGTTCGAAAACGAACGAAACGTGCCTTCTAAGAGCAGTTTTTTCACTATCCAATACCTTTTCGATCTTCCCCTCTTCCAGCATGCTTTGATTGGGATAGATGAATTCGAACCAGAAGTCGTAGTAGTTATCGGTCAGTTTGTACAGAGCGTTCCTGCTCTCCTTGTTCTGAGTGATCGGAAATTCCTTCTCAACTATGTGCAGTTCCCTCAGATTCTTTAGATACTGTGAGACTTTAGATTTACTCATTTCGGTTCTATTGCATATCTCACCGTATCTCGTATTCCCCTCCGCTATGGCTTGTAAGATAGAGAAATAGTTCGCGGGTTTTCTGACCTCTTGAACTAAAAGATTCTCGGCTTCCTCATAAAGGTAAGTACCTTTCTGCATCAATTTGTTTTTTAGGTTCCATCGTACGTTCTGTTCGGTATCCATCATGTTTAGGTATTGAGGTATGCCGTCCAGGTAAGAATAAAACCGCAGTTTTTCTTCGAGACTCTTATCGGGAAAGAAGCCGCTTAACTCTTCAAATTTGAAGGGTTTAAGTTTCCACTGGCCCGTCCTCCTTCCGTAAAGCGGACTTTTGTATTCTAAAACGTGGGTCTCCATCATCCCTATGGAAGAACCGCAGAGGATGAGCGTCACGTTTTTTTCTTTTAGATGTTCATCCCATATCTTTTGAAATATCGAAGGTACAGCGTCGTTCGATTCGATAAGATATGGGAACTCGTCGATGGTTATGACTATTTTTTTGTTTACCCTTTTGATGAACTCTTTGAACAGGTCTTCCCATCCTTCGAAGTGTATATCCGTGAAGATGTCTTCTTGTAGGTACTCGCTCATCTGTTTCTGCAGGTCCTTGAGATTTTCTCTTTCAGTCTTTTTGGTAGCTAGGAAGTAAACATGATCTTTTGTTTTCATGAATTCCTTGATCAGTTCAGTCTTGCCGACCCTTCTCCTCCCGTAAAGGACCATGAATGCTGCCTCGTTCGAGTGCTGATCCTCCATCCAAGATAATTCTCTTTCTCTGTTCACGAACCGTTTAACCATGATTATCATAATCGTATCTAAACATATAAAGGTTTCGGGTGTGGTACGGACTGCCGACTTTGCGTAGAAATAAGTTTCACTCACAAACAGTGCTTGTTCGTTCTAGGGAACAAATCCCCTTTCATCCGTAGCG
>CAYWYD010000058.1:0-10886 GCA_964462425.1 uncultured Thermoplasmata archaeon | reverse complement strand
TTTGTTTTTGCTTAACAGATTAATTGAAAAACAAAAACAGAAAACAAGGTTATTAGATTATATCAAAAAACCACCCTTAAAATTCATAACTAAATAAATTAACCTATAATGTAATGATTAAATTTTTTAATTTATTAACGGGAAAAATGGTTATTAGAATATATCTAAAAACCATTCTTACGCCTAATTATTAAATTATTTAGTTAATAGCGGAATGACTAAATTTTTAATTTAATATTGTTATCCTCGCTAATGCAATAAACTCGAAAAACAGCGGAAAAATCGGCCGGATCGATACTTTAGTAATTTTCGGCCGAACAATGTACCCCCTAAGAAGGAAAATTGGAGAACTTCCGGCCTTTTTTCTGTAAAACACACCGTAATTCCCAACACTTAAGTATCAAAAACGAAAGATGTCGGAAAACGTAACTAATACGACGTAACTTTTAAATAAGAAAAGTAAAGATGTCGGAATTTATATTATATATTGCGTAAGTCGAATAGTTACTTCTCTAACGAAGAATCGGTTTTCATATATGGTGCAAAACCGCCTTTTCGCTTCTTACTAAATTTAATAAGTTTATAGAGAAAGGCGTTATTTGTTAAGTTAGAAACCTATAAGCGTTTTTTCGAATAATTAACAAAAACAATATTGCTATTTTTCTGTTAAATATATCGTAATAACAGAATACCCTAATAATTAACAACTAAGCCGGATAGACATATATGCGAATAATATACAAAACCATTTAAGGCAATCTTGCGTTTACCTCGCCGTCTTTCATCTCGACGAGACCTAGATCGTCGTCCCCCGCAGGTCCCGGATTCATGAAAACCGTTTCATTTTCCCTAACGATCCCTCTATCTTCATGCACATGTCCACTCAAGACCAATCTCGGATCGTTCTCTTCTACAACGGAAACCAACTGTTTGCTTCCTATGTGTTTTCCTCTAGAGGCGTCGTCCAGATACCCATACGGCGGTTGATGAAACACGTAAACGTCCGCACCTTTCGACCTTTCTTTGAATAGTTCCACTTTTTCTCGAGAGTAATCTGAACCGGAAAGCCCGATGAAATCTATACCGTTCTTTTTCACTCTTTTCAGTTCGATATATCGGTTACCAGTTTTATCGTAAGATGATTCTATCTCTGCCGGATCGCAGTTCCCAATGACTCCTAAAACATCGGTGGGTATTTTCTCTAGGATTTCGATCCCATCCTCCAACGAACCGAAGTGGGTAATATCCCCACAGATAACTGAGAACTCGGGATCATATTTATGATAGGCGGCTTTGATCTTATTCAAGCACTTCTTTGAGCCGTGTATGTCAGAGATAACAAGGAATCTAGAACACATCTTATCGAAATTCAATAAAGAACATCCTTTTATAACTCCTTTCCTTAGGAAGATTTGGTTCCATGGTAGGAATATTTAAAGGAGATCACGTGGTTGTAGAGGATGAAAAGGAAGCGAACCAGATCTACAACAAGGGATTTTTTGGTCAGCCCCAGTCTGGAGGAGGTCTGGAACTGGATCTTTACGAAGCTGTGTATCTTCTAGAGGCTGATAGACTAGATATTGAAAGTGAAGTGGGTGAGGCCATAGATAAGGAAGACATCATGGAAGAGGCCCCCGAAGAGAAGTTCGTACATGAGTACCCGTCCTACAAAGATATGAGGTCGAGAGGTTACGTATTGAAGAAAGCTTCCAATCCAGCTTCCTTTAGAGTTTTTCCTAGAGGTGGAGGACCGAACAAGACTCCTACCAAGTATTGGTTATGTACCCATCAAGAGAAAGATGTTTTCAAAATACAAGAAGTACTGGAATCGGAGAGAAAGATATCGAACTTGGGCAAAACGATGTTGACCGCTTTAGTCGACGAAGAGGGTGATGTCACCTACTACAAATTTTCGACGATCGACTTAAAAGGAGCGGTCGAAGAATACGGCGAAAAAAAGTTAAAAGGAACGCTTTACGGGGATAAATGCATCATCGAAGACGGCTTTGCAGAACTACACGATCAAAACTTCTACGGTTTTGAAGATAACGATAATTTAAGACTTTCTTTCTACGAATCTCTTTACCTGAAAGAAAAGGGCATCTTAGAAATTGAGGATCTGAACACCGGAAAAAAGCTGAGTTCTGATGATCTGATATCGATATACCCTAAAGATTTAGAGGAGTTCCAGTTGAAGTACGATGTCTATACCGATCTTAGAGATAAGGGGCTGATCCCAAAGACCGGTTTCAAGTATGGTGCGCCTTTCAGAGCTTATGCTCAACATCCGGACGAGATCCATGCAGAATATATAGTCCAGCCGTTGGATGAAAACCACGAGTGCAGATGGTACGAGATCAGTAGAGCCGTAAGAGTAGCTCACAGCGTGAGAAAAAAAATAATATTTGCAAGAGTCAAAAACGAAAAAGTGGACTATCTAAAAGTGAAAAGAGAGACGCCTTAAATTCTCATGCATCTTTCCGTTTTTTCAGTTCCTTCGCTAATTTCTTCAGAATCTCATGTTTGGTTCCCTTCTGTTTCGGTATGAATATCCTGCCGTTACCTTCGAACCAGGTCGCTGGGTGATGCTCGTGACTTTCCAACCGATTAGGTATATCCCAGGAATCCAAAATCTTACCGATATCTCCTAGCTTCGGAGAAGGAACCGACAAGTCCTGTGGAACTCTTCTTCCTTCAGCTCGAGTCTTATTCTTGTCAAAATATTCAGGATAGATGATCCAAGTCTTTCTCTCTTTTCTCACCATCTTATTCCTCGATCAGAACGGCATTTATAACCCCGTCTTGACCAGGTCGAGAGGTGATTTTAGCTCTGCCTTCTTCGGTCTCGATTATCGCGCCTTTAGTCAGGATGTTCCGCTGTACGTAGTTAGGGTCAGCAGGGTTTTCCACAACATTATCGATTTCTACCTGTTTGACATTCCCTTCATCGTCCGAAAGATTGACTTTCTCCGCTCCAACGACTCTTACTTTTTGATTGTTACCTCTGCTGTTCACGATCTTTCTCTTCTCTTCAGCTACTCTTGGAAACTCGTAATCGCTGCTGATCTCGAACTTTCTCTTCTTCCTATGGAATATCCTCTTGCCGCCGGTTATCTTACGTCCTGATTTTCCTTGCCAGTGAGTCATCGTAGATCCTCACCTCCAACTCAGTGGATAAATCGTATATAAGCTTTGCCTTCAATGGTTTTACTTCATCCGAAAGTATTAAATCGGCCAATATTCATGAGGAGGGGATAAAAGGAAATGATATCATGGACAAAAAACATATGGTTGTGTTGGCGATAGGGCTGATTTTGGTATTCTCCGCCTTCACTGGTTGTTTAGGGGACGATGGCGGTGACGACGGTGAAGACGATAGTAGCAGCGGAGATCTGACCGGGACAACTACCTATTCTGGAGACTGGTCAGGTACAGTAGGTGAAGATGACTACAGCGGAACATGGGAATTTGACGTCGACTTCGATGAAGGAGATGTAAGTGGCTCGTTTGACGTTGAAGGTGGCGGTTCCGGGGATATATCTGGAACTGTTTCCGACGGAACGATAAACGCTGAAGGAGAAGCTGGCTTTGGCACTGTTGAATGGTCCGGTGATTTTTCCTCTAACGGTGAAGAAGTCTCGGGCGACTGGGAACTCAAGCAAGGCGCCCAATACGGATCCGGCACGTGGAGCGGAACAGAACAGTAGTAAATCAACCTAGATGTGATGTCGCACTAAAAACCCTTAATCCGATCTTTTTCTTCTTTTTTTGATCCCAGGCAGATAACTGATTTTATCTATTCATTCAATCAGAATCTTGATATCGAGTCACTGGCGCGGATAGGATCATAGCAGAGATGAAGAGTGAAAAGGCGAATCCGAAAAGGACCCCGGTCAAAGTTCTGAGTTGATTGAAACTTTCGTAATCTGTCACCAACTGGATGCTCCCGTCAAGGATCAAAGGAAGAGCAAATAAAGCTCCTATGAGAATCAAAACAACAGCTTTCTTCCTTTCAGACATTGATAGATCGAAATTCATCATGTCCAAAAGTAGATCTTTTAGGTTCTTACCTCCTTTAACAAAGCTCATCAAAAGCAGTCCTACGCATCCCCCCATAAAAACGCCTACGTCTCTAGCGCAGATAGGCATCTGATTACCGTTGAGGTAATAGGAGCGTTCTTGTTTCTGATGGCAATTGAGATCGCCGAATGTGTATACCGCCCTTTGGTATGGAGGCAGATCTTCCCATTTATCGGCATATACTATCTTGTTCGCAGCACCGTCCAAGTCTTCTACGGTACCGGGATCAAGGGTGAGTGGAGCAACAAAAAGGCTCACTGTATAGAAGAGTGCTGCTATGAAAATAACAAAAACGATCTTGTTCACTTTTCCCAATTTAAGATACTTAAATCCTATTTCGGGCATGTCAGATCTCCTCAACTATTTCATCTCTATCTACGTTTTCCTGCTCTCCCGATTTCATATCTTTGAGAGCTACTTCGCCCTTCTCCACCTCGTCCTCACCGATGATGATAGAATACTTGAATCCAGTTTTATCCGCATACCCTAAAGCCTTGCCGATGCTCCGATCCTTCAGATCTATATCGGCTTTGATTTTAGCTTCTCTGAGTGTAGAAAGAACGTCATATGAATAGGAGATGTTTTCGTCGCTAAGCGGTATTATGTAGCATCCCTCTCTTCTTTCCTCGGGAAGCTCGTTTTCCTGTTCTAGAGCGAGGTGTAATCTGTCAAATCCTATAGCGAAACCCTTGGAAGAAATGTCGACACCGAATATGTCTCCCAGGTTATAGTCACCACCTCCACATATCTGCTTTTGAGCACCTAGGCTCTCTACATCCATCTCGAAAACCACTCCGGAATAATAATCTAACCCTCTAACGATCCTGAGGTCGACGACATAATCGTCTTTATCTATACCGTAATGAGACAAATATTCGATCACCTTTTGAAGATACTCGTAGGAGGAAGTATCGCCTATCAACTCGGGTATCTCCTCAAAGGATATCTCGAGCAGCTCCGAGAACTCGTTGCCTAGGTCGAACTCTTCCAACAGATCTTTTGTTTCCTCCTCGTCATCGATCGCGTGATAGATTTTTTCTCTATCGTCTCTAGAGATGTCCCTCTCCTTCAGGTAATCTTCGAGTATCTGCAAATTTGAAATCCTCATCGTTATCTCGTCGAGTCCCGCATCCTTGACACAGCTGTAAGCTAGAGCTATGTTCTCGGCGTCGGCTCTCGCAGTCCCGGCTCCTATCAACTCCGTACCGAACTGCCAGAACTCTCTATACCTTCCAGACTGAGGTCTCTCGTATCTAAAAGAGGGTCCGAAGTAGAAAAGCTTTAAAGGTTTAGACTCCCCTCTTAAACTTTCGGAATACATCCTCATTATCGACGCCGTGAACTCGGGTCTCAAAGCTATCTCTCTCCCTCCTTTATCCTCGAACGAATAGATCTCCTCGACGATCGAAGGGCCGGACTTCTCCAAAAACAATTCGGTATGTTCAAAGGTGGGTGTAAGCACTTCACTATAGCCGAAACTTTCAGCGGTTTTTCTTAGACTTTCTTCTACTTCTCTCCTAGATTCCATCTGGTCTGGATCGAAATCTCTCGTACCCCGTGGTTTCTCTATCATGCTTAAGGTTATGAAGATATGATATATAAGTCTTTTAAGAAAGAGCACGAAAGATTCATAACGTGGTATGACAATCACATTATATGAGCGAAAATCTCTCTCCTCAGGATGGAATAAAATTTCTCCCTCACTTCCCGACAGTGCTGATCGGAACTGGAACAGGCAACGAGTCTAATCTTATAACCGCCGCGATGATCCATGTTTTCTCGACGGATCCTCCGATGTTAGGGACCGGTATCGCTCCCGAGAGACATTCTTTTGATCTCCTGAAAGAACATGAAGAATTTACCGTCAATGTTCCGGATAAAACCATGCTAGAAGAGGTAAAAAACTGCGGAAGCGTGTCGGGAAAAGACCACGATAAGTTCGAAGAATTCGACCTTACAACGGAGCAGAGCAAGGAGATACTTGTCCCGGGAGTGAGTGAATGTCCGTTGGTCCTAGAATGTAAGCTTGAGAAGGAGATAGAGACCGGCGATCATCACTGGTTCGTCGGAAAAGTGGTAAATGCTAAAAAGGACAAGAACTTCAGAAGAGAAAATTCAATTTTATACTGGGGAGGAGAATTCAGAGAACCGGGCGATCTGATCGAATAACTACTCGGTTATCCTTTCCATCGCTTTCTCTAGCAGTTCTCTTTCCTGAGAAAAGCAGAAGCGTACAACGTTCTCCCCACCATCTTGGTAAAAGGAAGATCCAGGAACTACCGCTACGCCTTTATCTTTTACTAGATGATCCGCGAATTCCACGTCATCCATATCATATTCATCTAGACCAGCTAACATGTAATAAGCTCCTTGAGGCTTAGAGGGCTGCATATCAGTCTCTTCGAGTTTCTCGTAAACAAAATCTCTCGCTTTTCTGTAGTAGTCTAACATCTGAGAATAGTACTCATCGGGGAGCTCTAAAGCCTTCACGGCCCCTTCTTGGAAAGGCGTAGGAGCGCATACGGTCGTGTAATCGTGTGCTTTTCTTATCGGTTTCATCAGCTCCTTCGGAGCGGCGGAATAACCGACCCTCCAGCCCGTGATAGAATAGACCTTTGAAAAACCTCCAATACTGACAGTTCTTTCCCACATCCCTTCTAAAGAAGCGAGAGAGATATGGTTTCCTTCATAGATCATCCTCTCATACATCTCATCCGTCACTGCTAGAACATCATTATCTATACAGATATCCCGGATGAATTCAAGATCTTTACTATCGAAAACTTTGCCGGTCGGATTATGAGGGGTATTTACGATCATGGCTTTCGTGTCTTCACTGACTTTTTCCTTTATCTCTTCTCTATCTATCTCTTGATCTCTAGTTATAGTTGTAAATTTATGTTCACCAGAAGCCATCCTTACTGAAGGAACATAATTCTCGTAGAACGGTTGAAAGATCAAGACCTCGTCGCCTTTCTCTATCAGACCTAACATTGTCGACATTATAGATTCGCTGGATCCACAGGTCACGGTGACCTCGAATTCCGGATCGTATTCGACTTCGTTGAAATGCTTCAATTTTTCCGCTATTTTCTTCCTGAGTTTTTCTTTTCCCCATGTGATCGAGTACTGGTTCATCTTGGCATCGATAGCATCTTTCGCTCCTTCCAAAATGTCTTCATGGGTGGGATAATCCGGGTATCCCTGGGAGAGATTGATCGCATCGTACCTTTTAGCTTTCCTAGTCATCTCCCTTATCACGGATTCTGTGATCCCCTCTACCCGTCGGGCCTCTTTCATCGTATCACTCCGGGTAGATGTAGGTTCCAGGTCCTTCTTCCGATGCCGGCAGTAGAGATTCCGGTGTAGTTATCAGAACTTTCTCACCGCCCGACTCTAAAAAATGTATGGAAGCTTCGATCTTCGGACCCATGCTTCCCGGGGGGAAATGACCCTCTTCCAGATACTCTCTTGCCTCCTCCATGGTCATGGTATCTATCGCTTCTTCGTCTTCTTCACCGTAGTTCAAATAGACCTTTTCTATATCTGTGAGCATGATCAGAAAAGTTTCGTCGATGTCTGCGGCTAAAACAGCGGTGGCTCTATCCTTATCTATAACGCCTTCGACACCTTTCAACAGATCGTCCTTTTTAACTACTGGGACCCCTCCTCCTCCAGCGGCTATAACAACATTTCTGCTCTTTTCAGAAAATATAAGCTCCTCTATGACCTCGTCTTCCACGATCTCTTTAGGTTTAGGTGAAGGAACGACTCGCCTGTATTCTCCTTCAGCAGTCTTCTTGATCGTCCAGTCTTTTTCCTTTCTCATCTTTTCAACTTCAGATTTAGAGTAAGAGGGTCCGACGAATTTGCTTGGGTTTTCAAAGGCCGGGTCATCACTATCGACTACTACTTGAGTGATAAAACTAACAACGTTCCTATCTACACCTTTTTTAATCAGCTCGTTTTCCAAGGTCTGCTGAAACATGTACCCTATCTGGCCCTGAGATTCCGCACCGCAGATATCTAGAGGGAGAGACGGAACAGTAGGTGAGGCTATCTCGTTCTGCAGTAAAATATTACCTACTTGCGGTCCGTTGCCATGGGTCAATACAAGATCAAAACCGTCACTTATCATATCCGCCAATCTTTTGCAGGTCTCTCTCATCCGATCGAACTGCTCTTCAGCAGTGCCTCGGTCTTCTTCTCTGATCAGAGCATTTCCGCCTAAGGCTATGGTGGCAGTTCTCATGAATATCTAACCTTCGACCTATTTATCAAATCGAGGAACTGCTTATAGATAGGAGACCTATTTAAATCTTTGAGAGAAATGACAGAAATGCGGGGAAAATTCGGTTTCAAATAGAAAGAACTTTATTCAGCGGTTTTTTCAATGTAATAGGATAAACATGGAACTCGAGACTCTCGAAAATGAATACGATGAAGAGGAATACAGGATAAAGATCATATGTCCTGAGTTCACCTGTCTCTGTCCGAACAAACGCGATCAACCGGATTTCGCCACCATATCTATCACCTACATTCCTGATGATCTACTGATAGAGTTGAAATCTCTGAAATACTATTTTGTTGGGTATAGAGATGAAGAGATATATCACGAGGCAGCGACCAATAAGATCTTGAATGACCTGGTTGAAGCTGTCGATCCTAAGTACATGAAGGTTAGAGGAGATTGGAACGTAAGGGGTGGTATTACGACTATCGTCGAAAAAGAATACATGAGTGAGAGATGGGACGGAGATCCCGACGAGATCGAGGTAAAGACTACGGAAAAGACCTCTTTTTCTAGATAGTTCCGGAGTTTATAGGTTCCCTCCTAGATTTTTGCCGGGATAGTCGATAGTCTCTGCATCATCGGGGAAATATCTTTCAATAATCAAAATTAGTAGACTGAATCGGGTCTGAATATCAAAATAGAAAAAAAGAAAGAAGAGGGAGGGAGTGATCTCCCAGGATTTCTTTACATATAGTTTTCTAGGAAGTCGTCTAGTTTAGGTTCCTCTAAGTTTTCTCTCTCGTCGGGACCCTCTGGTTCTCTGTCTCCGTTTTCTTCGACATACTTTAGGGCTTCAAGGACTGGAACTTCTTCAGTCTCTTTTTCCCCCTCCTCATCACTTTCAATTTCGGAAATGTTTTCAGACAACCCCATCGCGTCGAGTCCGATTTCGTCGAAAAATTCTGTGATATAATTCATTTTGAGCTTTTTTACCACTCTGTACAGCATCTTGTCCGCCAAGGCGAAAGCGTCTTGTAACGATTGTTCTCCGTGGGTCAAAGTTTTATCATTCTCGAAGACAGTAGTGGCGTCACTCAGATCGGACATATCATCTACTATTGATTCTGCACGATTGTATCTCTTTTCTTCACTTGAAAATGGCATCACCGCGTAGGTAAAGACCATCTTTCCGTTCCTTCGAGCTATATCGGCTATGACTTTAGAAGCTCCGCCTCCGGTGCCTCCACCTACTCCTGCTACGATAACCACCATGTCTGCTTCGTCTATAGTCTTTAAGATCTGCTCTTCACTCTGCTCGGCCGCTCTTTTTCCGATCGTTGTGTCTCCCTGTGCTCCATTGCCGTCCGTCAGATCCTTTCCTATCAGCATCTGTCTATCCACTTTTAGGTCCTCTAGAACACCGTCGTCAGTGTTTATCGCGACCGTCTTTACATTGTCCATATCTTGTTCTGATATGTGCTCTATGGTATTACAACCACAGCCGCCTATACCTATTACATGGAGATCTGGCTCGTACAATAGGGCGTTCACTATGTCTTCTGCCGTTTTATCAACAAATTCTTCTTCTAGCGAGGGGTATTCGGGGCTTTTTCCATCCATTCTTCATTTTCCTCCAATTTATTCGGGGTTCGTATATCGTCCTACCAAGGTGGGTCACTTTCTCATGTACTCTTTTTCTTCTTCAGCCATCTGTTTGAAGGTTTCCACCTTATTGCTAGTTTGACCGAATGAATCGTACTGTTTCTTCAGCTTTTCGATGTCTTCTTTGAGTAGTCCTTCTCTGACCAGTTCATGTATCGCGTCCTGCCAATCGTTGTAGTGGCCTACATGGATCAGATAAAGGATATTGTTCTTGAGTTTCTTCGGAAGTCTGATCCTTTCCGGAATGTCCTCCTTTGTTTTTGGACCACTGTATCTCTCGATGTAATCTAGCGCGGCTTCCCGAAGAAATTCGGAACGGTTCTTGAACTCGTGCCTCGCGATAAAGGAGTCGATTTCTTCCAACCGTTCGTCGGACAGGCGTAGGGATACTTTCTTTTCCATTGTGGCAACACCTTAAACATACATCACGTCTTACATGAAAACGTGATGTATTACCTATCTTGGGGCTTATGTAGGACATTAAAGGGTATGTTAATTACTTTATATATAATTTTTGCATCGTTAATAATCGAAGTCGATAACGTACTGGATAGGTTAATGTTGTAATACATATAAATAATTGTCGTACAAAAGGACGTCATATTAGGACGAGAAAAGGCGTTTCTCGGCGGTGATATCTTTCCGTCCTAGAAGCGGAAAATTTATTTTATACATGCTGATAGAGGAGGGAGAGAATCTATAAAAATCCCGCTAAGTAAGAGCTCTTACGATACGTGAGGAATCAAATAGATTCCTCCTTTCATTCAAGGAAAAGTGGCCTTTTCCTCGTGATGCCATCGTAGGAGCCAATTTCATATTGGCGACTAAATGGAATTTGCTTGCAAATTTCGCAGGAATCAGACAGATTCCTACTCTCACTCGATTAAAATCTCGTGATGCCATCGTA
>CAYWYD010000057.1:1471-11442 GCA_964462425.1 uncultured Thermoplasmata archaeon | reverse complement strand
ATGATATTGATGGGTGATTAGATTTCTAAACTGGGCCATTTCGACTAAACTTTTACATAAATCTTCAGTGATGATGTTTTTCTCATGAAGAAGATCGAAGTACTCTGCGTATGTTTCCGGTCTTTTAAACCCGTTCACGGCGATGATTCTGCTTGCGATATCGATGACGGCTTCAACGATCTTCCTGAGTAGGTTCTCTTTTGCTTCTCGAGTTATATCCTCTCTTACTTTCGATCCATGTATATCATTCAAAAGATCCATCCATTCCTGTATCGAGTCGATCCGACTCTCTATTCGCTCATCCACTTTCGATCACCCTTTTTCTCCTCTCAGCCCAATGTTCCTCCATATGAGGTTTAAGATCGTGGTATCTCCAATCTATCTCCACTTCTATATCAGCTCTCTCTTCAGGACTAGACTCGTACAATACCTTTGCCTGTTGGATCACTCTGAACTGAAATAATGGAGAGGCGTTGTTCAAAGCTCGGACGTCAAAATGACGAGATATATCTGTTTCTTCTTGAATCCTTCTACCTACTTCTAGTACCTTTTTGAGAGAATGATTTCTAAAATAAATCGCAATATCTATGTCGCTGTCCGATCTTTGTTCTTTCCGCGCGAATGAACCGTAGAGATAAGCTGCGATGATATCATAATCTCGACAAACCTGTTGAACTTTTGGAGCTATGACTTCAAAGATGTCTTCTTCTAAGTCTCTATCGTTTCTATTAACACCATCAGCCATCCTAACTACATTTGTTCGGCGAGTATTAAAATATTCGGTGAATTATGGATGGAACGGATATGTCAGCCTATTCACTTTTCAGGTTCTCTCTCAAAGATCACTTCACCCTCATACTCTATCTTGAATACCCGGTGATACGGGATATGACTTTCCTCACACTTGATGAACGACCTACCCAAATCCTCCACTTCTGACCCCATCATAGTTCTGAAGTCGCCTGGAGCTCCACGATGAACATAGTAAATCTCCGCTTCCTCTAGACTTTTCTCGTGTCTCCACTTCAGTTCGTTGAGAACGTCGCGCGGAGTTTCCGAGGTCATCGAAGTATGAATAACGAGGGAAGATAAAAAGGTAACTTTTTTGAAGGTGATAAACTGAATCAGGGATCCTAGGTAAAACGTTAAATACTCTTATAAGGTGGTTGTAGGTGGTAGATATAGAGGATCGATTTGGTCGATAAATCTGAAGAGGTAACTATAATGGAGATACTGGAAAAAAGAGGCGACGAAAACATAGCCACGGCTTACCTTGCCGATCTGGATAATGAAAAGTATGTGGAATTCGTTGAATCGTTGGGCGGTGCCCAGGAGAGGAGCGACAAGTGGGTCATCATTCTGTCGAGTCTTTCCGGCTGCCCTCTCAACTGTAAATTCTGCGACGCTAATCGATTCTATAAAAGTTCTCTCAGCAAAGAAGAGATGATGACGCAGTTGGATTACCTTATAGAAAATCACGGTTCTGAAAATTCGCTGGACTCGGATAAGTTCAAGGTCCAATTCGCCAGGATAGGAGATCCGGCTCTCAATGATGCGGTTATAGATACGATCGAAGCAGTTCGTGATAAGTACGACCCTGAAAGTTACATGCCCTGTATCTCCACCATAGCTCCCGAAGGCACGGATGACTGGTTCGAAAAGCTGAAAAAATTGAACCACGAAGTTTACAGAGGTAACTTCCAACTCCAGTTCTCAATACATTCTACCGACGACGAGAAGAGAGATAACCTGATGCCGGACGAAAAGTGGAGTTTGGAAAAGATAGCTGAATATGGGGAGGATTTCTACGTTGGAGGGAGAAAAGTAACTCTGAATTTCGCTTTATCCGAGAACGATCAGATCGATCCCGAAAAGTTAGAGGATATCTTCGATCCGGAGGTTTTCGCTGTAAAGATAACGCCTTTGAACCCTACCTGCAACGCGAGGGAGAACGAGCTGATCAACGTTTTCACGGAAGAAGAGAGTCGAGAATTTGAAGTCATTAAAGAACTCCAGAACGGGCCTTTCGACGTACACTTGAGCATAGGAGATCTGGAGGAGAACGAGATAAAGAGCAACTGCGGCCAGATACTGCTTTCGCATTTCGATGAGGAATTGGACCTTAAAAGCGAACGAGGCGCATAGACATGTCTTATCATGAGATGGATCGGATCGAACTCGAGGATAAAAGTGAGCGCTGGCTTGAAGAACTGCCTTTCAGAAAGAGATGGCCGGTCGAGTTGGAACTGGAGGAAACGGCGCTTTTGATCATAGATATGCAGAACTACTTCCTATCACCCAACTCACACGCTCATCTACCCGCTGGAGAGAGCATCATAGAGAATCTGAACGAACTCGTCGACTTTTTCGAAGGAAACGAAGCTCCTATAATCTACACTAGAACGGTCCAGGAAGAAGGCGACGAGGGAGTCATGGGAGAATGGTGGAATGATATAATAAGGGAGGGTCCTCTTGCAGAATTGGACTCGCGGATGAGCGTGAAAGGTGACGTGATAACGAAACCGAGATATTCTTCTTTTCACAGGACAGACCTCGAAGAAAAACTCGAGGGGGTAAAGAACGTAGTGATCGGCGGCGTGATGACAGATATGTGCTGCGCTACGACTGCGAGAGACGCTTTTGTCAGAGATCATAGGGTTCTTTTCCTTGCTGACGGAACGGCCACAGCAGCCGAGATAACTCACGTTTCAACTCTAAAATCTCTCTGTCACGGTATAGCGGAGATACTAACATGTCAGGAAGCGAAAGAAAGGTTACGGTAGTCGGTGCTGGTCCCGCAGGCATCGCGGCAGCTCAGCAGTGCGTCAGAGAAGGTATAGACGATGTTCTAGTACTTGAGAAAGAAAGTATCGGCGGTCTGATACTCCAAGCTAACAGGATAGAAAATCTCCCCGGTTTTGTAGGTGAGGACGGAAGAAAGATGGTGAAAGAGCTTGAGAACATTGTTTCAGAGTATGATATCGATGTAGAATATAGAGAGGTAGAGGAAATAGAGAAAAAGGAAGATGGGTTCAGATTGAAAACCGATAAAGCATCGAAAGAAACGAAATGTCTAGTCCTCGCTACTGGAACTACACCAAGATCTTTGAACTTCGAAGGAGAAATACATCATCCTAACTGGCGAGACTATGTCGGAGAAAAAGTCGTCGTCGTAGGTGGCGGAGACGCCGCATACGATTATGCTTTAAGAGTGAACAGGTTGGGAGGTGAAGTCACGATCTTTAGGAGGAGCGGTCCAAAAGCCCTGCCGGTACTCGTTGAAGAGGCAAGGGAAAAAGGAGTGAGAGATATAGAAGCGGAACCGACAGAGGTGGAAAAAAGTGAAAACGGATTTTCCATCCGCTGTGAAGACAAGAACATCAAAGCCGACGAGCTGATCACCGCTATCGGCAGAGATCCGAACTTCCCCGAGCTCTCTTTCGAATTAGGAATTGAAGACGTTACCTTTCCTACTGGAGAAACGGATCATGATAACTTATTTGTCATAGGAAGCACGGTTTTGGGCACCTACAGACAGACCTCTCTGTGCTGGGGTATGGGTATCACCGCGGGAATGAAACTTGGAAGAACGATTTTAAGTTGCGAAAAAAGTAAAAGTGTGAAGTAGATACTCCTCCATGGAAGAAAAGACCAAATGGGGCGAGATGAATCGCTGGGAATTAGAACAGAGAGCTGAAGTGGTCGACACTGCGATCCTCCCTTTAGGCAGCTTGGAACAGCATGGTCCTCATCTCCCTCTCGATACGGACAGTTTTGACGCGGAGTATATAGTGGAAAAGGCGGTGGAACTTTTGGAATCTCCAAGACCGTTGATCTTGCCAACGATCCCCTACGGTGTCAGCGATCACCATATGGGATTCCCCGGGACCGTGACGATCGAACCCAAAACACTCCAAAATTTCATCGTGAACATCGGTCGCTCGGTGATCCAGCACGGTTTCAGAAAACTGATCATATTGACCGGTCACGGCGGCAACGAAGCGGCGGTAAAGACCGCTGCGAGAAAGTTGAAGAAAGAGACAGGCATGGAAGTGTACATAGACTCTTTTGATCTCATGGATCCTGAGAAGGATGAACTGGTCGAGAGTGAAAACGATGTTCACGCCGGGGAGTACGAGACTTCGTTGGTTCTCGCCGTTAGAGAAGATCTCGTTGATGAAAGGACGATCCCTGAAAAAGAGATGGATTTTCCCGATCCGAAACTTGAATTCGAACACGAACCTGAATTCCCTTTCGCCTGGAACACCCATGACCTGACGCGGACCGGCGTTCTCGGAAACGCCGAAAAAGCCAGCAAAGAGAAGGGAGAAGAATTGTGGGAAGCCGGTATCGAGAGGTTGAAAGAAAGGATAGAAGCGGTAATGGATATCGAGTGAGATCAAACGAGGTATATTGTCATGCTCGAAGCGATATTGATCGTGATCATCTCTTTTATACCCGCCATGATCGCTAATTCATTGGCGGTCGTCTTCGGAGGTGGCCCTCCTATAGACGGAGGAAGAAAGCTGAAAGGGAAGCGTATTTTAGGCGATGGAAAGACCTGGAGAGGTCTTTTCGGTGGAGGGGTCTCCGCCGGTATAGTAGGTCTAGTGCTTTATTTCGTCTGCCAGCCCTTCTTTTCTCTTTACCCGTCTTTCCTCGAAGGACTGATCCCGATGTTTTCACTCTCTTTCGGAGCGCTCTTAGGAGACATAGGCGCCAGTTTCATAAAGAGAAGGATGGGTAAATCCAGAGGCGCAAAAGCCCCGATGATCGACATGTACGATTTCGTTATCGGTGCTTTCCTTCTGACTTTGATAGCGAGCTATGGATGGTTCGTCCCCACCTACTTTTATTTTCCCGGTTTATGGGGAACTATCATAGTTATTCTAGTTTTACCTCTACTTCACCGTGGAGTTAATATAATCGGATACAAACTTGGATTTAAGGAAGAACCTTGGTGAAAAAATGCTGCAGGATATGTTGGAAGAATGTGGAGCGATAAAGTACGGTGAGTTCACCCTGACTTCGGGTAAAAAGAGCAGTTATTACGTTGATATCAAGTTGGCTAGCACCGATCCAGATATCTTAAAAAAGATAGCTTCGGAGATGGCGCCTCTCGTTGAAGGAGAAAGGATAGCAGGCATGGAATTGGGTGCGGTTCCTCTCGCTTCCGCCGTCTCGTTAGAAACTGGTCTACCTTTCTTGATGATTCGTAAAAAAAGCAAAGGGCACGGCACTAAAGGGAGAATAGAAGGTAAGTTGGAAGAAGGCGAAACTGTCACAGTAGTAGAAGATGTAACCACGACGGGAGGCTCCGCCGTAGAGACCGTAGAAGTGCTGAGAGACGCTGGAGCTAAAGTCAATAAAGTCTTGGTCGTGGTCGATAGAAAAGAGGGCTCAGAAGAAAAATTAGAAGATGTAGACGTCGAATTGCTTCCGTTGATAACCGCCGATGAACTGGTAGATGAAGAGTGATCTACGGCTCAGGGAAATTCTTTCTTCCTGAAGAGGATGATGCCGGTGATCAGGAGGATAGCGGTGAGGATCAACAAAGTTTGTAGAGAAGCCCCAGTTCCGGAAGCGTTTCCGTATCCCGATATCGCTCCGTGCTCCATCATCCCTTTTCCTATACTCCTGAGGTAATGCCGTATCGAGACCAGCTTTATGTTACCAGGGAGCGAGCCTACAAAGCCTTCCCAGATGAACACGTAGAACAGACCGAAGTAGAGGGCTCTTTTTATGATGATGCTCACCAGGATGAAGAGTGAAGAGTAAACTAGCGCACCTAAAGCTGCCAGACCCCCCATGCTGACGTAGATTTGTAGGGTCTCCGTATCGAATCCTAAGACCCCGAAATACGTGAGGAATCCAGAAGTTAATATCAACCATACCGCGAAGGCTGAAACGATGGCGATGGAAAAGTAATAGCCTAAAAACATCTTGATCCTGCTGATAGGTGCGGTCAACACGTTGGTGATGCTCTTGTCTTCTATTTCGTCTCTTATCAGAGAAGAACCGAAGATCATACTCATCAGAGGTAGGAAAAAGGAGATTACGAAGATATCTAAGAGGTCCGTACCTTCTTCCAGTGTTTGCCCATCCTGGGAAGCGGTGTATCCCATGACCGCGGAGATGAAGACCATCGCAAGGATCACGATCAAGAATTTTTTGTTAAGGATGGCTTTTGTGGTGGAATCTTTGACTAGAGAAAACAAAGCGAAAAGATCGCCGTTCATCCTTTCCCTCCTACCAGGTACTCGAAGACAGCTTGAAGGTTGTCGTCTCTACTGTACATCTCGAAAACTTCCGTTTCCGTCTGATTGACCAGTGAGGGTATCTGCTGGAAAAAGTCGTCCGGTTTCTCAACTTCTACCACCAACTTCCTCCTGTTGTCTTCGAATCCGACGGAAACTACATAATCGAGGTCTAACAAGAGTTTAGCCAGTTCATTTTTATTTACACCGTCTATCACTATGTTGTGGGGATGTTCGTCAATCAGTCCTCTCACCTCGGAGATATCTCCGGAAGCGATGACCCTACCTTTGTAAAGCAAGGCGATCTCGCTGGTCATCCTCTCGATCTCGCTCAGCACGTGTGAACTAACCAGAACGTCGTGTTCTTTTTCTTCATGAAGGTTTTGGATCAGTTCGATAAGGTCTTTTCTAGCCTGTGGGTCCGCTCCACTCAAGGGCTCGTCTAAAAACAGCAGGTCGGGATCGTGTAACAAGGCGCCGGCGAGTTTGAGACGCTGCCTCATACCCTGGCTGTAACTATCGATATCTTTATCTAAAAAAGCTCTTGCTCCAACATCGTTCGAAGTTTTTTTCACTCTTCTTTTCAACTCTTCGTTCCTCAATCCGTGGAGAGATCCGAGGTGGTGGAGATATCTTCTCCCGGTAGAATAGTCTGAAAGGTTGTCGTAATCAGGACAAAAACCGATCTTTTTCATCAGCTCGTGATTCATCCATGGATCTTCCCCCATCACCGAGATACTGCCTTTATTGGGCTTTATCATTCCGGTCGCAAGTTTGAACAAGGTGCTCTTTCCGGCTCCATTAGGCCCTACTATGCCGGTTATACCTCTTGATAAGTCGAGATTCAGAGAATTTAGACCGATAACGTCGCCGTACCACCTGGATAGATTTCGGGCGGAGATAACGGACCCGTTCATCTACCCACCTCCTTTGAATGGATCCGATAGAAGAGAAGAGCTAGAGGGAGGATTATCAGTAGTAGCATCGAGACGGAATACAATCCCGGATCGATCTTATCGGGAAGGCCGAAACCGTAGATCAAATCGTAAGTGAAGTGCAGTAAATTTGAGGGGCTGAGGAGCCTCCAGTTAGGATCGAACTCGACGAAAAATCTACTCACTATGGTCAATGCATAGATGCTCATGAAAGCACCGATCCCGGCATATGCTTTTCTCTTAGTTAGTGACGATAGAAAGAGCGTGTAAGGCAGAAGGATGAAAGAGGTAAGGAGTCCAGCTAACGCGGTTTTGCCCAAGACTTCCAAACTTCCGGTGTAAACGTCGCCAGTCTGAGTGGCTATCACGGAGACCCCCACCAGTAAAGGCGGTATGAAACAGTAGATCAGCATGGTGCTGAAAGCCCCGCCCAATTTCCCTAAGAGATAGTTTTTGGTCTTTAAAGGTCTCGAAAAATACAGTACGAAGGAGCTGTCCTTCAAGTCTTGAGATATGAGACCGGAACATATCACAGTGGCTAGAAGAACGGTGAATAGAAAAAATATGCCTCCTTTCAAATATCCTCCCATTAATCCGCCTCCCCTCAGCATCATTTCTGCGGTCAATTCTTCACTTGGCATCAAAGCCGCTGAGAGGATGGGAAAAACGTGAACCAATATGGAGCCTATGATAAGTATAGCCCATATGCCTTTCGATCTGATCTTCTGTCTGAATATTTTTTCTACCATCACGAGAAAGCGCTTTCCCAGGATAGTTTTCTCCTCTTTCCATGGTGTGTACTCGATAGGATCAATGCCCATCATCCTCACCTCCGGTGAAAGAACGCAGGAAGAAATCTTCAAGTGTTGGGACATCGGGTCTCATGTATCGCAGCTGCAGTTCCTCTCTATCCACAAATCTAAAGACTTTCTCGGTATCCTCTAAACCTGCGAGGATTACCACCAGTTGATCTTTATCATCGGCGGTTTGAATAACCTCCCACTCATCTCGCAGATCTTTTTCGAATCTTTGCATAGCTTTTTTCGATCCACGAACTTTCAATTTGTATCTGTTCTCGTCGGATTTCATGATGTGATCCATATAACCGCTTTCTATAGTTCTTCCTTCGTTTATTATGACCACGTAATCGCTCACCTGCTCCACTTCGTGAAGTATGTGGGAAGATATCATGACAGTCTTTTCAGAACTGCCTATCTTTTCTATCAGGTCCAGCATCTCTTCTTTCCCATCCGGGTCCATCCCGGTGGTGGGTTCGTCGAGCAGTATTATCTCTGGATCGTGTGCTATGGACTGGGCGAGTTTGACTCGTTGTCTCATCCCGGTAGAATAAGATGAGATCTCCCTGTATCTTTCCTCACCGAGTCCCACGAAATCTAACGCTGAATGGCTTCTTTCGACAGCGTCCTCCTTTGGCAGGCCGGAAAGTCGGCTCATATAGGAGACGATCTCAAAACCTTTCATATCTTCGATGAGACACTGGTGTTCGGGCATGTAGCCGATCATCTCTCTCCTTGCGATCCGATCGGGGTTCTTCTTAGATCCCGCTATGCTTATCGTCCCGCTTATGGGTTGGATCAAGCCCAGTATCGACTTGATGAAAGTGGACTTTCCAGCTCCGTTCGGCCCTAAAAGGCCGGAGACCCCTTTCGGGATGGCGGCGGAAAAAGCATCTAGAGCGGTTACAGTTCCATATTTCACCAGCAGGTCTTCCGCTGTGATAACGGATTCCTCTATCTTCTGAGCGTTATCCTTCGAGTTTGAAGAGGATCGGCCTTCTTGATTTTTACTCATCGAACCACAATAATTTATTGGGGATATGGTACTTTCCTATAAATATATAGGGCTATACCTCACTCTCTAATAGAGACAATTTCAACTGCCTTTCTACGGGACGAAGATTACCTAGAGGTATCTTATCTTCACTTGTACTCTTGACAGTTATCGCAGTACCATTGATTTTGATCCTCTATATAGCGCATCTGTGCTCCGCATGTGGGGCATTGATTTCCCTGCTGTTGTTGTGGTTGTTGTTGCGGTGATTGTTGTTGTGGTGGCTGTTGCTGTTGAGCTGGTTGCTGACCTCCAGCAGTCTGCTGAGGACTCCTTTGAGGCCCTTGACCTTGGGATTGAGGGGGACTCACCGGAGTCTTGTAATCTCCACAGTTATCACAGTACCAATTATCGTTCTCTGGTATGTACCGTAGATTAGCTCCACATGTGGGACATTGAGTAGACTGAGTCCCCATCTCGTCTAGCTTCATGTAGCCCAATAATACCAGGACCCCAGTGATCACTAGACCGAATATGAATCCGAGTATGACATGAATCAACATAGTGCTATCGTCTATCTGTTGGGCTCTTCCCTGATCTATAGGTGTGATGAGATCATCTACGAGTTTACCTTTTAGTATAAGTGCTACTACACCGAATACTATCCGGATCACCCCGCTGATGATGTTAAATATAGAATAGCTTGCATCGAGGACGATAATGCTCCACAGGACACCACTCAGTATATTGAGAAAACCCCAGAGGAAGTAGATCAAAGCTGCGACTAGAAAGAATATCGCAGCGTATCTGAACATCTCCCTGGCATCCTTTACCTTAGGCTGTAAGGAGGGGTTCGAATTGGGTATAGATAGGAGATCCATGTTTTGCCTCCTTTAATCCTCCTCGAAGGGCGGTGGAGAGTCTTCACCGACTTCATCTTGAGGCTCGGATTCCGACACAGGTTCTTCGCTGAATTCATCTTCACCGA
>CAYWYD010000057.1:0-1371 GCA_964462425.1 uncultured Thermoplasmata archaeon | reverse complement strand
TCATCTTGAGGCTCGGATTCCGACACAGGTTCTTCGCTGAATTCATCTTCACCGACTTCATCTTGAGGCTCGGATTCCGACACAGGTTCTTCGCTGAATTCATCTTCACCGAATTCGTCTTGAGGCTCGGATTCCGACATAGGTTCTTCACCGAATCCCTCTTGAGGTCCGGATTCCGGTGGTTGTTGCTGTTGCGGTGGCTGTTGTTGTTGCTGCGGTGGTTGTTGCTGTTGTGGAGGTGGTCCCTGATCGCCTTCTTCCTCCTCGTCGCCACTCAACAGTTTTAAGACGACCACGATGATTATCACTAATATGATAATGGGTACTATTATGGCAACAGCGAGACACATCATGCCTCTAGCAAATAGATCCTCAAGAATACCTTCGGGATCTGGTTCTTCTTCTACCTCGAACGATGCTTCCTCACCTTCTGCTGTTATATCGTGAGTTCCGGTTTCATTTGCGGTGTAAGTCACACTAGCAGTTTTAGTTCCTCCAGCGGCTACCGTAACGGTATCAGTTCCAACGCTTTCGCCGTCAACAAAGAACTCTACGGTGTAATCACCGCTCTGTCCGCCGACATTCTCCACATCGATCATCAGGTCTACCTCTTCTCCGCTCCCATATACAGTACTGGGATCAGTTCTCAGATTCGAGAATTCGAATTGGGCTTCGCCTGCCTCCTCTACAGTGAACTCCGTGGTCAACCCTTCAGCTTCTACGCTGTATGTACCGGCGGTATCTTCACTGTGAACGATCGAAGCGGTTTCGGTTTCTCCAGCAGCAACAGTAACGGTGTCAGTTCCAACGCTGTCTCCCTCAACAAAGAACTCTACGGTATGATCATCGCTTTCGGTGCCAACGTTTTCCACATCGATCATCAGGTCTACATCCTCTCCTTCACTCACCGTATTGGGATCAGCTCTCAAGTTTGAGAAATCAAAGTCGCCCTCGGCTACTTCCTCAAAGTTTGCTGTTATATTCTTATCCTCGTCCGCCGTGAACTCTAACGTTGTGTCGGTGCCTGTTTCGTCACCTGTCCACTCTACGAATTCCCAACCATCGTCTGGATTAGCGGTGAGTCTGATCTGATAACCACTTGGCCCCTGGGCAACAAGTTGATCTTCTACGGGAGATTCAGAGTGTTCCTCCCATTCTCCTGACGTTTCATTATAACGCTCAACCGTTACCGAGCCGCTTCCATCGACGATAATTGTGCCCTCAACCATTTCTACTTCGACGAAGGTTGCCGAGATAGTGTAGTTATCATCCATCATTATGGTGGTATCAGCTGATTGAGGATCATTTATTTGGCTAGTGTCTCCCGTCCATCCGTCGAAGTTCCAGCCATCTGCTGGAGCAGCGAGTAGA
>CAYWYD010000056.1:0-11510 GCA_964462425.1 uncultured Thermoplasmata archaeon | reverse complement strand
GTCACCACTTCCTTCGGCTTTACGTAGTTGTTGTAAAAGTACCTGACCTGCCTGGTTGTCAGATCCAGATTAAACCTGTCGTTGATCATCTCCTTGTATCTCTGAAAACCTTCTCTCAGGTCCTTGTCCTTCAGGATCTCGATGATCTTGTCTCCATAGCCGGTTCGGTGCACCGCGGTGGATTTTTTTGTTCTTGGCACTTTATTCACCTCCATTCCTCGAACTTGTTGATCTGCCAGGGCAGTTCATGAACGGTCCCTCTTTCTCCATCGAACAGAACAGTTTCATTCAATTTCGCACTCCCAGCTTCTGTTGTTGTCTTTCAAATCTCTTTCGATCCGCATCTACTTTTGGTTCTATCTCGACCTCTCTGATCTTTTGGATATCTTTGGGATCGTAGTTCCCGCCTTCCAAGGTCTTCATCAGTTTCACTCCCATGTCCGTCAGCCTGATCTCTCCCTCTTTTAACATGACGTCGTTGCCGTTCTCGTTGAACCTGACTTCTAGCAGTTCGAGGGCGAAGACTTTCTTCAGCTTCTTCTTGTGAGAGTCTATCTTCGAAGACCATCTCACCCTCAATAGATCCTCAAGATCCGGCACATCTATCATATCACTGTAGGCGTGCTTTCTGACCTCGAGGGAAAAGTTCAGCGGGTGCTGTTTCTTCACGTGCTGGTAATCCCTGATAGTCTCAAATATCTTCTTCACATCGGCATGCATGCTCTCCGGTACGTGGTTCCATGGATCGTTCTTGTCGTGCCGTTCTTCTTCCATCCATCCCCTCGCTGCTCGCCGGAGAGCCTCGCTCTTCTTCAACCCTTTCTTCCGGGCTGCCTCTTCGAATCTTTTGTCAAAGTTCTTATCTACCTTCGTCGAAAGTGCCTTTTTTCCCATCTTTTTCCTCCTTTAAGTTTACGATACATAACCATCCAAAGGTTTCCGTTTACGGTAAACCGCTTCTCTTCGCCCCGGGAGAGTGTGTAAAAAGTTTCTTCTTTTTTCTTAACAACTTATATCTACTTCAAAAAATACTGTATGGACAGTATATCCACTCATGTAGAGAACACTGTTCATACAGGTAGACACTCGTTCGGAGGCTGATGAAACCGTTTACGGTAAACAGCCTTTGATGATCACCTCCTTCGTAGATGATCTTGATTCTGAGCGTAGTTCAAAAACTGAAGGACAAATTCTCGTTAAAGGTCGATCCTTGTCAAAAAAAGATAGACTAAATCGAGGGATAGATGTCAATCTATCACCCCTCTCTTCCTCAATATAGCTATGTACTCTCTTTCTAGCTCTCGCTCCGATCTAGGGAGAGACTCGTACCAAAAGGGACCCTGTCCAGAACGGGAGTCATCCGTAAATCCCGTCGCGTCCGCTAAATCACGAGTTCACTGAACGAGTGGGTATTTATAGTAAAAGACACGACAATTTGTACTTTTATGTGTCTTTTACTAGTTGTGGAGCTCGTAACTTAGTTCAAAAAGTTACGAGTTCCACTATAAATGGGTAATTATCTGACCACACCGTACTAAATATAATTTGCTTCAAAAAAAAAAAACAAATTCACTCTTCTAAATCCTCTGAAAATAGAACGTTAATGACCAGATATATTATAAAAAACACTAACGAGGAGAAAAAGATCATAAGTATGATCTGAAGATTGGAACTTAAGGCTATCTCAAGAGAACTATACATCCCTATAAGTGAACCTAAGATGGCTAGAAAACCTCCGAGAACTAGATTCCTCAAGATATCACCGAGTGATTCTCTTCTAAAAGATGTAAATCGCTCATCCAAGTTTCTTTCTATGGCATCTTTCATCTTGTTGATCATCATTATGTTTCTTGCACAGAACCAGACACTAATGAAAAGGAAAAAAATACCTATGATCAACAGCACGTTAGGAAGGATTAGAGATAATCCTCTGTTCACGAAAAGATAGGATATAATCGATATAAGTATACCTATATCGAAAATAAAGAACTTCTTTAAATAAAATCCTATTAGAGATATCGAGGCGAAGATCAGGGGAAAAAACCAGTAGGGTGAGGGCAGAGATGTCAGACTCGCTATCAATCCGACAATAAAGATAGAAGCCCCTGTCAGACCTTTTTTTATCGCTTTTTCATCTGGCGGTATCTTAACACCTCCTGCAGAGATGGTTCTAGAGGTTCTTCCGGATCCCAATCCACTACTAGAGCTCCGTGACTCCATAACCTTTCTAATAAGTTTTCTCTCTCCGTTCTATACAATCTCTCTATCATCTTCTCGGGATTTTTTCCCATATTCTTTTCTATCTTGACCGGATCAGGTGAGATGACCATCATATCGTATTCTTTTCTACATAGATCTACGATTGTCTCGGCGAATTTTGGGACTGTAAGTGGCGAGATAAATATTATCAGGCTTCTAGGCGGAAAAAAGTCTTCTAACAACCATTTTATGTCTTCAAATCCCCAGGTACCTCCACGTTTCAATTTTGTAAGGTTATCTAGGATACGGTAATATTGGTTTTTTCCAGTTGCAGGGTAAACCCAGTTCAAGTATTCCCCGGAAACTACCAACCCGACACGGTTTCGGGCCGATAAAGTTACTGAAGCTAATGACGCTGCAGCATCTATTGAAGATCTCAACGAATTATGCCTTTTAGTGCCTACGATCCCTTTCTCATACCCGTCAACCACCAGGACCACGTCGCCGGATTTTTCTCCTTCATATTCGTTGGTTTTCGGCTCTAAATATCTCGCGGTAGCTTTCCAATTTATATCTCTCATCTCGTCCCCGGGATGATATCCTCGGAGAGAAAAGAACTCGCTCCCGATACCGATGCTTTTAGACTTGATCTCTCCCAGCCAGTGCTTCGTATAACTCGGGTTTATATCTATGCCTTCCATATCTTGAGTTTCTGGAAGGACCTGCATTCTTATCTCTTCATCCTCCCCGATATTTTTGGTGAAAAAGCCAAGGGCGTCTCTATATCTCGTCTTGATAGGCCCGATATCTATCTTCCCAGTGACCGGGCAGGATATCTTGTAGTTTAGTTTCTTCTCTTCGCCCATATCGAGACTAATGATCTGGTGGTTAGATCCCTCTGTCACTTCTACCAAAGGAGGAAGGATATCGTGTATTTCCAAGAAACGGAGTTTTTCACCTCTATTTTCTAGATGGATGGTAACTTCGAGTTCGTCCTTAACGTAGATCTCTCTTACTCTCTTATCCGTTTTTCTTTCTACATTTAACTCGATATCTTTCGGAGGCAGTGACCTCCCGGCGATGACGAAGAGTGTTAGAGATGAGATAGTTCCGATGAGAAATACCCACTTCTCGAACAGATTACCCAGTATTAGTGTCGAGAGCGCCAGGAGGGTCAGATAAACGAAGAGTTTACCTTTCTTCATCTTTTACCCCCTGGACTAACTCCATCGCTCTATCCTCCTGATGATCCGTTCTATCTCTTTTTTGGGCAATTCCATCTTTTCTTTTGAGGAGGAAAAGAGACCTATTTTTTTAAACCATCTTTTTTCGTCTTCATCGATCACTTTTTCATCCTCGAATCCGTTAAGTATAAAATCCGCTATTGCCTCGTCTCGCACTACTCTGCGGAATTTGTCTTGATTCTCTAACAGTTCCTGTACTTGATCTTCGGAGAGATTTCTTTTATCTTTCAATTTGATGAGGAATGTATTTCTGAGCTTCTCCGAGAGTTTCTCTTGGCTTAGTTTTTCCCCCGACGATGCTCTCTCTACCAGTTTTGTCGTTTCCTCCATCCTGAAATTGACCTCTTGGTCGATCTCTCTTTTTTCCTTCCAAAACTTGAACCTTTCAGTGACATCAAGATTCCAATCGATAAAACTATAGGCGAGGATCACTAAAATTAAAAATCCGAGACTCCTTCCGAGAGTTCGTAGGAGCCTAGTTCTATTGCCCAACATGAGCACGAGAAATAATGCGGTCAAGGAAAATAGAGCGATATAATAGAAGCTAGAAGTCTCCCTCCGCTCGAATAAGTCTCTTTTTATCTTAGAGATAGCAGTTTTTATCTTGCCCATGTTTGGCTACCCCAATTCATCTCTCAGGGCCTTGAGATATTCTACGACCCTGTTTTTTTCCTTCTCCGTAAGTTCGTGAGAACTGTACTTGGCTAGTTCGAATATCTCTCTTATATTTGAGATATTTCTACTCGAAACAATCAACTTTTTTTTCGCGACATTTTCGAATTCTCTAGGAGTCATGAACTCTTCGTTCTCTACTCCTTTTTCTTCCAAGATTAGGCACATCCGCTGATAACATCTCAGTATGGTTGATTTTGCATCGTTCCCTTGATGAAGTTCGGTTATAGCTCTATCTACCGTGGAAGAGATATCCTTTTCCATTTTTTCTTTTTCATCTTCTTTAAAGGGTCTAGACTTAGATCGCAGGTCCAATTTTTGATATATGAAAAACGTCAAAGCAAACACTAATATAATCATAAGCAGGAATATACCTGGGCCACCAACACTCTCGACGGCGACATCAGTTTTGTCCCAAACGTAGGTAAAACCTTCACCTATATCTGTAGGCTTTATCGGCGCAGAGGGTAACTGACCGTAGATAGCATCGGCCAATAGATCGCTGTAAAAGTAAAAAAGAAAACCTCCCAGCGCGATAAAGAAAGCAGACGTCAGCGCCACTTTTTTTGAATTGATATATCCCTTTTTGAGAGCAAAAATTAACAATCCCACTCCCAGAACAGAAAGACCTATGTATAGAACTCCCAATGCATGGAAAAATACAGGTGTGATTATCCAGAACAATCCAAAGCTGAAAAGGAATAAAAACATGCGAGTTCTACCTCTGTAGAAAATGATGCCAGCCATTACGAAAGGGGCGATTGTTACTATAACCCCTAGGTAAGAAAGATCTATCTCTCCCGCGCCCGTATCATATTGAAAATTCATCATATTGCCTATCAGCCATGCTGCTATCAGGAAAAGGATAAAGCTCATCCATATAGTCGTTTTCTTATCCAACCTTTGACCTCACAACAGTTTTAGTGTGATATTTTTCTCCTATTGTATAGAATTGAGGGATTGACAAATATCAATCTTTTGCTGAAGATTTTATGCTAGAGTATAAAAGTGGATTAGGTTAATATATGTCATTTCCATTTTTAAAAAGTAGTCCCTTAAGATGAGACGAAGGATAACGCTAGCTGTGTTGGTTATAACCACCGTTTTGATCGCCGGATCATCATCTTTTATTCCAACAGCCTCTTCGCGAGAGCTTCAAAGACCGGAGTATGCCTACCTTAACACCTCAGAAAGTCTTTCGTTCATACCTCATACCGGCTCTCCAACTTTTCACTCTGAAGGTGAACTTTACACTTTCAATTTCAGCGCCGAGGAAGGAGATAAAACACATCTCAAGGTCTCCGTAGGGCGTCAAGCCTCAGTACAGATCATCTTGATGCCGATAGATGAAATGAGCGATTATCTCGATAATGGAAGCTTTAGCGAGATTGAAAAGATTTCTGAAGCTTCTAACCGCGGGACTAGGTCTTTAGAGGCTCATGCCACCATCCCTGATGATGGTGAATATTCCTTGGTTATAAGACATTTGGATATTAGAGGTATCACCGTAGAAGTCATTATCGGAAAAGGGTTATTTTCTTCTATGGTGGTCCGCACAGGCGGTTATGTAGGGTTTTTCGGGATGTCATCTTTGGTTATACTCGTCTTGTTGGCCGTAGTCTACCTCTATAGATATATGAAGAAAAAGAAAAACTCCTTTTCTGATGAAGGATCTAAAGAGTGGCGGGAGGAGGATAAAGATTTCTCCGAAAAGGATGAGATATCCGATTCGAAAGATCCTCCGTGGAAAGAGGATCGGAAGGAGAGTTCTACTGATGATGAAGAATACCTTGGATATGAGGATTGAGTCTCAATCAACGGAATGATTGGAGATGCTATATGGAGAGATAATGATTTTTGGGATAATTGCTTCAGAGATTTAATTTATGATTTGAGAGTTCACTCAACAAAAATCACAAAGATTTTTTATCCTCTGTTCAATACCCATCTATGACGGGGATGAACTTCTTCAGGAGTAAGGATCTTGAGACTACGAAAGAATTCTACATGGAAGAGCTGGAGATGGATCTCTGGCTAGACCAGGACAAGTGTAAGATAGTGAAAGATGGGAACCTCCTTATCGGCTTCTGTGAAGGCGAAACCATCGATGAAGGAGGGACGATCACATTCTTCTACCGAACTAAAGAAGAAGTCGACGAGATGTACGAAAAGTTCGAGGATAGAGCTAAAGGAGAACCGTCGGAGAACGATTTCTTTCAAGTATATCAGTTCTTTGCGGAAGATCCGGAAGGAAGGACTTTAGAATTTCAGACTTTCCTTCACAAATTGGAACCATACATGGAAGGTATCGAACTCCTAGAAAATCGTAGAAGCGTTAGGGAATTCAAAGACGAGGAGGTCTCTGAAGAGAGACTGCAGAAGATCTTCGAGACCTGCAGGTTCGCGCCCACCTCTAGGAATGCGCAAGCCTACTATTTCATGCCTATAAGAGATAGAGAGATAGTGGAATTCATGTCGGAGCGGAGAGGCAGGAACAGCGCTCCTATTCGAGAAGCTCCGATGGCGATAGCGATCTGCTGTGATTCAGAAGAAACCGGGAGGCCGAAACAGGACGGTGACATAGCCGCGTATCACTTCATGCTCACCGCTTGGTCCCACGGGCTGGGAACTTGCTGGATCGCAGCGATGGATAGAGAGGATGTGAAGGAAAAACTAGGTATTCCGCAGGATCATTACGTCGCTACGGTAACCCCATTAGGCTATCTAAAAGAAGTTCCGGAAACGCCTTCGAGGAAAGAGGCGGAGGAATTCGTGAAGAGGATAGACTGACATCGCTCATTTGAAGATGTGTCCCGTTTCCTCTTGCCAGAGTACCAAGTCTAGATGACCTAAAGGAATGCCTACTTCGTCTGAAAAACCTTTCATCTTTTCCTCTATCTCTAGATATTTTTTCTTAGTCAGTGTTTTGGGCACCTCTTCGATCACGCCCAGATCTTCTAGATTCTTCAATATATGTCGGTCCAGTATAGCTAGGTCCTGGGTGTAACCGATGTTCCGCAGGAAGTGACTGCTCTCCTTCAATCCGAGCCCTTTGATGTTGTCGACGATCCATTTTCTCGCATTTTTCGGGTCTTCGAATTCTTTTAACTTCTCTTTCAGGGAAAAATCGTCATCCAAGAACTTCTCTCTCGCCTCGACCAGGTACTCAGATTTATTGTGCCTGAACCTCACTCTTTTGATCTCCTCGGAGATCTCGGACTTCTCACCCTTCTCTATCATTTCATTCTCTCTTAACTTCTCCACGGTATCCCAGCAGACCTTCGCTTTGGACTGAGGCGTGAACAAGCAAAAAGTCAATTCATCGAAGATCTTATCTTCCTCACCTTCATCCCACAACCTCTTAAAATCATCGATCCTGGAACGTATCTCTCCTTCGATCGACGAATATCTCTCTTTCAGCTCTTCTTTATCTATCATATTACTGAGAAGTGAGGTGAGGAGTCATTTTTAATCTTTTTCTACCAATCTCTTTTTGAATTCGCCGATATCTGATACAGGTTTTCTGCAGGTGAAGTCCTCGCAGATATAGGCGGTCGTTTTTCCGTCGACCTTTGTCATGGAAGAGGTGAATCCTAAAAGTTTATCCAATTCATCACTGTTCTCTTTATCCTTCACAATCACTACGGTATGTGGAGTGAAGCGGTCCCTTAAAACGTCGAGCATCTCTTGGGATTCGTCTCCGACGATCACGACCTCTCTACTTCCTGCCCACCAGGATTGTAAAGCGGTCAAGGACATTGTGGACTGGGCCGGATTCTTCGATATTTTTCCGGAAAAAGCTTCGATCATCTTCTCTGCCGTTTCACCGTACTTCTCATTTCCGGTAATTTGGCTTAACTTGACCAGGTCCAATAGAGCGATCGAATTACCGGAAGGATAGGCACCATCATAAACGTCTTTCTTGTTCACGGGTAACTCGTCGTCATCCTTTCTAGAGATGAAAAATCCGCCCTTTTTTTCGTCCCAGAAATCTTTCATCATCTTATCCGTGAAGTCGATCGCTTTTTTGAGATATTCGGGTTTGAAAGTGGTCTGATAGAGAGTCAACAGCGCCCAGACGAGATAAGAATGATCATCCAAACCACCCTTTACCGAGACCTCGTCTTCGATAGAAGCATGATGGAGTTCTCCGCTTTTTACCATCTCATCTAGGATAAAAGAAAGGGTCTTTTGTGCCATATCTATGTATTTTTCCTCGTCAAATACGAACCCGGCCCTGCTCAATCCAACGATCATCAAACTGTTCCAGTCAGCCAATATCTTGTTGTCCACTTCGGGTTTCTTTCTTCTGAGCCTCTCTTTTAGGAGTTTCTTCTTCATTTCCTCAACATCATCTCTCAATCTTTCAGCAGACTTACCTTGCGCCTCAGCGAACTCCTCTATGGTCCTTTCAAGGTGAAGAACGTTCTCTCCGGTTTTTTCATTGCTGGCCTCTTCTCTGAAATTCCCTTCTTCTTCGACATTAAACAGTTCTACAAAAAGATCGCTTTCTTTTCCAAGCAGGTCCTCTATCTCATCTTTTCTCCAAGTGTAGTAGGCACCTTCTTTTCCGGAGGATTCAGCATCCTCGGAAGAGAAAAAACCGCCCGAGTCAGCTCTTAAATCTCTATCCACATAGGCGACCACCTCTTCTACCGTTTTGGAATAAAGGGGGTCCGGATCTACCTGCCAAGCCTCGGTGTAGGCCATCAATATCATCGCCTGGTCGTAAAGCATCTTCTCGAAATGGGGGAGCTTCCATCGACGATCGGTGGAGTACCTGTGGAAACCGTAGCCGATATGGTCATAAATACCTCCTTTCCTCATCTCTCGGAGTGTTTTTTGAGTCATTTCAGTAGCTTTTTCGTGACCATCTTTTTCACCGTATCTGAGCAAAAATAGGAAGTTCTGAGGACTCGGAAATTTTTGATCGTTTCCGAATCCACCGTATTCGGCATCGAAGGTTCTAGAAAGATGGTTAAAGGCGTTGTTCAGGATCGAGGTATCTAGTTCTTTTTCCATTCCAGCTTCGTCTTTTTTTAAACTCTCGACTATCGTTTTTCCCCTTTCTACCAGCCTTTCTCTATCGTTTTCCCAAAGTTTCCTGATTTTAGGGATCAACTCCATAAGACCGGTCATACCTCTCTTCCCGCGCTTCGGTATATAAGTTGCGGCGTAAAAGGGGATCTTCTCGGGAGTCATCAAGATCGTCAGAGGCCAACCACCTCTGCCGGACATGTTCCTGGCGACGTCCATGTAGACGGAATCTATATCGGGTCGTTCTTCTTTGTCCACTTTTATGGAGACGAAGGTCCCGTTCATCAATTCCGCGACTTCTTCGTCTTCGAAAGACTCCCGCTTCATCACGTGGCACCAATGGCAGGAAGAGTAGCCGATGGAAAGAAATATAGGTTTGTCTTCTTTCTTCGCTTTTTGAAACGCCTTTTCACTCCACGGATACCAATCGACTGGATTATCCGCGTGCTCTTTAAGATATGGGCTCTTCTCACCCTCGAGATTATTGATCTTGATCCCTCCTATGAGATATTATAGTGTTATCCTAAGTTATAGTATCTTTCCCACTATCTCGGCTATCTCTTCCAACAGTTTTTCGTCTTCATCTCCAAAACGAGATCTCTGGTGAGAATCTATATCGATCTCTCCGACGACATCACCTTCTTTGAAGAGCGGCACCACTATTTCAGACTCTACCTTTGGACTGCAGGACAAATAGTTCTCTTCCCGCTTAACGTCGTCGATCAGAAAGGTCTCTTCTCTATCCGCCGCCTGACCGCAGACACCTTCTCCGAAGTCGATGTTCGTATGTTCTGTTGCTTCTCCTACATAGGGGCCGAGGACCAGTTCGCCGTTTTTTGCTAGGTAAAAGCCGACCCAGTCATATCCTTCGAGTTCATTGTTAAGAAGTCCGCAGATATCTTTCAGTTTTGCTTCCACATCTGTGTCTTTTTCTACCGTAGCTCTAACTTTTTCGAGCACCTCATCTCTATCCATCTTATCTTCAATCCTCCAACTCTTTCCATTTCTCCACTGCTTCTCTCAGATGTGGTATCGTGATAGATCCTCCTACCACTAGTCCGATGGAAAGCGCCTCCATCAACTCTTCATCGGTCACGTTCTCCTCGTGACATCGGTTGAGATGATATTCGATGCAGTCGTCACACTTCAATGTGAGCGAAGACACTAGTCCCAACAATTCCTTCGTCTTTTTGGAGAGGGCTCCCTCTTCATAGACCTGGTTATCCAGGTTGAAGAAACGCTTCATCTCCAGATTTCCGTTCTCTCTGACCAGTTCGTTCAACCTTTCCCTTCTCTCTTCGAAGTTTTCTTCTTCCATACTGCGGGAAGAGATGTAGGAGTTTTTTAACTTTATCACCGAAAAACTTATTTAATGGTATTAGAATATGCTAATATAATGATAAAGAAAGAAAAAACCGATGACCGCATCCATGAGATGCACGCCGAGCTGTGCAAGATGTTGTCCCATCCCACGAGGTTGAGGATACTAGAGCAGTTGAAAAGTGAACAAAAGACTGTCGGTGAACTGGTCGAGACCTTAGGTGTCAACCAACCTACGGTTTCACAGCATCTGAGCGAGCTGAAGAAGAGTGGACTAGTGAAAGCGGAAAGAGACGGCGCCCACATGAGGTACGAGATCGTTTATCCAAAGATATTGGATGCGTGCGATATCATCCGAGAAGTCCTTTTCGATCAGCTTTCCGAAAATCAGGAACTGCTCGATAAGGGTAAAGGTGATAAGGATGAATACCGATAAAAAAGCAGAAGAGATAAAGAAAAAAATGGTGGAAGATATCATGAATAAAGGAAAAGAAAATTATCCAGGCGAACCCGTAAAAGTGAACGACGACGATTTTCAGGAAACGATCGAGAAGTATCCGCTGGTACTGGTGGATTTCTGGGCCGACTGGTGCGGTCCCTGCAAGATGATGGAACCGATCTTGGAAGATCTAGCAGAGGAGTATCAGGGTGAAGTGGTGATAGCAAAGATGAACGTAGATCAGAATCAACAAGTTCCCGGCCAGTTCGGAGTGTCCAGTATACCGACTCTAGTGCTTTTCAAGAACGGCGAGAGAGTGGACAGGATGATCGGTGCTCTGCAGAAGCAGCAACTGAAACAAAAATTTGAAGAGCATCTGAGCTAGAAAGGTTCATAGTTAAGGGTGAAAAACGCTTCCTTTTTTCTCTATTTTAAAGGTAAAAGTTATAAATTTGTTTTTTTTCGTACAAGTACCTATTCATGGAACTGAAGTAAAAAAATAAAAAAAACGGTCGACGATACCGAAGCTTTCCTAATCAGGGACTGGCAGAGGCGCTGGTCCTACAAGTTCAACTTTACCGCGATGTTGTTATATCCTA
>CAYWYD010000055.1:5783-11649 GCA_964462425.1 uncultured Thermoplasmata archaeon | reverse complement strand
TAGAGTGATAGGCGGCCACAGCTATACAAGTGACGGCAGTTGGGAGGACGGACATACCCATGGTACTCACTGTGCCGGTTCCGTCGGAGGTCACACATATAATGGTACAGGGCAAAAGGTATACGAAGACTACTATTCCGGCCAAGGTTCAGCACCCGCGACCGAGCTTTTTTCCGTCAAGATATTTGATGGTAGAGATTTTGTTGCTCCTGACGATTATCTTGAAATAGTTGAAGTGGCTAAACAGGATGCTGATGCTTATGTGCATTCCAATTCGTGGGGTACTACGGAAAATTTGGGAGCCTATCTTGCCAGTGCAGCGGCTTACGATGCAGCGGTTAGAGATGCTGATAGAAATACATCTGGAAATCAACCTATGGTCATAACCGTAGCTACCGGCAATGAAGGATCTAGCGACAACACGATCTGTGCCCCCGCTACCGGAAAAAATGTGATATCTGTTGGAGGCACCGAAAATTACAATCCCGATCAGGGAGTTGATAATCCTGATAACGTACCTAGTTTCAGTTCCCGGGGTTGGACGGACGATAACCGTATAAAACCGGATGTTGTGGCACCGGGTGAAAAAATAGAGTCGACTCAACCAGGTGGAAATTATGGGACCATGTCCGGGACTTCCATGGCAAACCCGGCAGTTGCTGGAGCAGCATCGGTAATCGTCGATTGGTATGAAGATGTTCATGGAGAGAGACCTAGTCCCGCGATGGTTAAGGCTCTGTTGATAAACACAGCTCATGACCTAGATGATGCTAACGGAAACACTGATCCGATACCCAACAAGGACGAAGGTTGGGGCATGGTGAACTTACCGGGTCTCGTCGATGCACCGGCTAGTTTCACTCTTGAAGATCAAACCTCTCTGTTACAAACAGGTGGTAGAGATGAATATGAAATCGAATATCAACAGGAAGGAGAACCTTTGAAGATAACTTTGACATATACCGATGAGGAGGCTTCAGCTGGTGATGATCCAACGCTAAAGAATGATCTCAATTTAGAGGTAGAATCACCAAGTGGACAAACCTATGTCGGGAATGCTTTCCAGAACGGATGGACCCCGGCCGGGCAAGGAGCGATGGGTGATTTCGATAATGACGGTGACAAATATGATGATGTTAATAATGTCCAGAACGTTTACATCCATCCCGATGACCTGGAAAGCGGAACTTATACTGTTAGGGTGATAGGAAAGGATATTCCAGCAGACGCTAATAACGACGGCAATGCTAACCAAGATTATGCCTTAGTAGCTTACAATGTGAAAAATCCCCCAGAAGCCCCTTCGATTGAAGTTGAATCTCCCAATGGGGGTGAGAGCTGGATAGTCGGTGAGGAGGAAGAGATAAGATGGACAACCACACAAGGGGATAATCCTGTTGAGAGTATCGATCTTCATTACAGTATAGACAGTGGTGCTAGTTGGAATGAAATCGCGAAGGACATACCCGACACGGGTAATTACACCTGGGTCATACCGGAGGTGGAAAATGATAGTAGTGAATGTCTAGTAAGAGCGAAAGTTGAAGACAACATCGGCAGATCAGATGAGGATACTAGCGAGAATTACTTCTCTATATACCATCCATTTGACTTACCCGAAGTGAATATAATATCTCCAGATAATGGATCGCTCTTCGAGAAGAACAACGTGACGGTGAAATGGGAATCTAAAAATACCCAGGGGCATGAGGTCTGGTTGCAAGGAAAACTGGAAGATGAGATCGGGCCTAATGAGACCTCTTACGCTTTCGACGGGTTGAATGATGGAAAAAATTCAATAGAAATCATAGCGTTAGGTGAAAAAGAAACTACTGATTCAGCGACGGGAAGTTTTGTCGTCGATACGACTCCACCAGATATTACGATAACTAAACCGGAAGATGGTAAAGTATTTGTGGAGAATTCTGTGACAGTTGAGTGGGGAGGTCAAGATGAAACAAGTGGTATAGATTACTATGAGGTCCAGCTCGATAGTGGCAAGTGGAAAAATGTCGGTAATGCCACATCTCATTCATTTTCCGGTCTGAAGGATGGCACTCACTCCGTGAGTGTGCAGGCCTTTGATAAAGCCGGTAAGAAGGTGTCAGAGAATACCTCATTCATGGTCGAAGCTACACCACCTGTTGTAAAAATAATCGAACCGGAAGCAGGAGCTACACTCGACCAGAATTCTGTAACTGTCAGGTGGTCTAGTTGGGATAATACCACTTCTGTCGAGCACCACGAGATCATGCACAACGGTGAGATGATAGAAGAAAATGCAGATTCCAACTTGAACCAATATGATCTCTATGATCTAAAAGATGGTGAGCATGAAGTGAATATAACGGCTGTAGATGAAGCGGGTAACCAGAAATCCGATAGAGTCGGGTTCACGATCGATACTGAAAAATTAGGGATCAAGATCACCTCCCCTACAGATGGGGAGACATTGGTTACGGATAATGTCACTATCGAGTGGAGTGCATCATCTAGTGGTACCGTTATCGATACTTATGAGATCAGTATAGACGGAGGTGACTGGCAGGCAGCGGACAGCGAAAATAGCTATACGTTCTCTGATCTAGCAGATGGTTCTCATACCGTCGAGGTTAAAGCTGTTGACAATGATGGCAACAACGTGACAGATACCGTCAATTTCACCGTAGATACTCTCTCTGTGCCTTCAGCTCCGCAGAACTTACAGGCATCAGCTGGTGATGAACAAGTGAATCTGTCATGGAAGGCCCCCTCAGATGACGGAGGAACCAGCATCACCGAATACAGGATATATCGAGGTACTTCTTCGGATAATTTGGCTTTACTTACAATGGTCACATCTACTTCTTACATCGACGAAGATGTACAGAATAATCAGACATACTACTATCAGGTGAGCGCCGTCAACGGTGCAGGCGAAGGGAATAGATCCACAGAAGCGAGTGCAACACCTTCTTCAGATATCACCACGCCTTCAGCTCCGCAGAACTTACAGGCATCAGCTGGTGATGAACAAGTGAATCTGTCATGGAAGGCCCCCTCAGATGACGGAGGAACCAGCATCACCGAATACAGGATATATCGAGGTACTTCTTCGGATAATTTGGCTTTACTTACAATAGTCACATCTGCTTCCTACATCGACGAAGATGTACAGAACGACAAAACATACTATTACCAGGTCAGCGCCGTCAACGGTGCAGGCGAAGGGAATAGATCCATAGAAGCGAGCGCAACACCTTCTTCAGATACAATCACCCCCTCAGCACCGCAGAACCTGCAGGCAGCGGCAGGTGATGGAGAGGTAGAACTCACATGGGAAGCTCCCTCAGATACCGGTGGTAGGAGTGTTACCGAATACAGGATTTATCGAGGTAATTCTTCGGATAGTTTGACTTTACTGACCACTATCGCATCCACTTCTTACGTCGACGAAGAGGTTGAGAACGACGAGACATACTATTACCAGGTGAGTGCTGTCAACGATGCAGGCGAAGGTGATAGATCCGCGGAAGTGAGGGTTACCCCTTCTGCGGATTTAACTACACCATCATCCCCGCACAATTTGGAGGCGGTGGCAGGTGATGGAGAGGTAGAACTGACGTGGGAAGCTCCTTCAGATGACGGTGGGAGCGGTATCACCGAATACAGGATATATCGAGGTACTTCTTCGGATAGTTTAACTTTGCTTACCACGGTCACATCCACTTCTTACATCGACCTAGATGTACAGAACGACGAGACATACTACTATCAGGTCAGCGCTATGAACGATGCTGGTGAAGGAGATAAGTCTGCTGAGGCGATTGCAACACCTACCGTAGAGGACACGGACAGTGGCGGAGTATCCGAGAAGAGTGTACTAGCATCATATTGGTGGCTGATAGTTGCGATAGTGATCGGGTTGATCGCGGCGATCGCAGTCGTTCTCATCGCTCGAAAAAAGAAAAGACCGCCGAAAGATCCACAGCAGGGGACACAAGCAGGTGGTAGACAGGAAAGAGGTGAACCTCCACCACCTTCGGAAAAGCAAAGTTACCAGCAAGATGAAGTGCCTCCTCCAACAACTGCTGAAGGTGAAGAATCATTTGATCAAGACCCGCAGGAAGAAACTTCCGAAGATCATGAAGATGTAGAGTCAGAAGAGGATATAGAGGATGAGATTTTTGCTGAATCAGATGAGCTAGAAGAAGATCTATTCGAGGGAAAACCTGAAGAATGAGAACTAGATAGGTACTAATCAAACTCCCTTTTCCCTTTAAACGTAGTAGAAATACCAAGGATCACTAAAGAACTGACCTCACTTTATCATCCGATCTCTTCTCTCACCACAGTCAGGATCTCTCTCGGATCGGAGACGACGAAGTCCGCCTTTTCCATCTCCTTCCCTCCGTATCCGTATTTCACCCCGATACTAGGGATACCGGCTTCTTCAGCGGCTTCGATATCGTGGTACCTGTCTCCTATCATGACCGCTTCTTTATCAGAGAATTCCTCTTTTAACTCCTCTATATGATCCGCCTTGGCTTTTCCTTTGGTATGGCTTTTTATAAAAGAAATTTTATCATCTATACCCGTAGCTTTCAAGACCGCATCGATATAATCTCTTCTTCCGTTCGAACATATCGCAAGGGTGTAGCCCTCACTCTCGAGTTCGCCCAATGTTTCTTTTATTCCATCGTAAAGCTCGGCTTTTAAAGGTATCATCTTGGCCTCGTTAGTGGCTATCTCGTGCTTTATCTCTTTCAACTGGTCGATCTTATCTTCCGGTGTTAGATTTTTGATGATGGTCTCCGTCGGCTCTCCGAACTGTCCGATTATCTCCCCCTCGGTGAGCGATATGTCGAACTCCGAGAAAGCCTTTTTGAGTGCCGGAACACTCACTTTTTCGGTCCTGTACAAAGTGCCGTCAAGATCGAAGATCAATAATCCCTTTTCCATAACAGATCACTTTCTATAGTTTTTCGATTATCTGACAGGCTTTACATTTTTCGTTCATCGCGGGTTCTTCGCAGTTGTTACATTCCTTCAATTCTTTTCCGTCATCGTATTTCTTCTTGAGCGGTTCTTTCATCTTCTCGTAGGAACTCAGTATGGCAAATCTAGTACCTGGAGTGTTGTCCTCCAGTTCGCCTATCAGATCCCTGTAAAGACCTCTCAAGGCGGTCTCCGCGTAGGGACATTCCTGCTCGTGCACTTCCATATCGGAAAGGTGCGCGTAGAGGTACGTTTCTTTTTCCGTGACTCTCTGGAGAGGGCTTATCCTCGGTATCAAACCCTCCTTGACGTCTTCGTGAGGCGCCAACCTAGTCATCTTTTTCATGTCGGCCCTGCAGAAGTTCATGAGTATGGTCTGAGAGGTATCGTCCAGGTTTAGGCCGGTAGCTAGTAGGTCTAAATCCTCCTCTTTCGCGATGGTGTTCATCAACCACCTTCTCAGGACGCCGCAGATAGAGCAGGGCATCTCCATGTCTTCTTTTTCCAACATCTCGTCCAAAGGATACTCGAACTCCTCTTCGAAGGAACTTATCTGGTAGTCTATGTCCAGTCGTTCGTATTCTTCTCTAGCTATATCTAGGCTTCTAGGCCTGTAACCCTCGATCCCCTCGTCGATCGTGATGCCGAAGATCCTGCTGTCCCTCCTATCTTTCAATATCTCGTGGACCATCTTCAAAGCGACGATGCTGTCTTTTCCCCCTGAAACTGCAACGCCTATATCTTTCCCCCTCCCCAGATCGACCTGCTTCCTGAACTCTTTGAATACTTTCGTTTCGAAAAAATCTTTGAAGTGTTCGGCACAGAGATCTTCACCGCTGTATCTTATATGTGTTACAGCTGGCTCTTCACATCGACTGCACTTCATCAA
>CAYWYD010000055.1:0-5683 GCA_964462425.1 uncultured Thermoplasmata archaeon | reverse complement strand
TCATATCCCTCTCGTCTTCTCGTACCACTTTCTTATCTCGTAATCCGAGACTTTCTCCTTTTCCTCCTTCTCCTCGTCTTTCATGCTCATGTTGTGTTCGTAGGCCCATTTTTTGATCAACCCCTTTCCTCCTTTCTCGCCTTCGAACTCCTTGATGCTTACTGAATTTGAGCTCAAACTCGCCTCGAAGGCGGCTTTGAACTCGGGACCGCTGAAGACGATATGACTGGTTCCCAGGTCGAACTTTTCCTTTATCTCCTCTCTGTAATACAGGTTCAACCTGTCTTTCTTAGTGATCACGCCCTTTTCATCGAAAGATATATCGGGTAAAACGTCGAGATCATCTGAAAGGATCCAATATACCAGATCATCGCCTTTCGTCAAGAACCCCTTGAAAAGAAATCCCTCCTCCACGAGTTCACTCAGGATGTTCCTGATCTCGCTCATGCTGTAATCCGAGCCGAGGTAGGATGAAAGTTTCTCGGCGCTGAAGATACCGAAGTTCTTGAAAGTCCATCGGACCACTCTCTTCTTAGCTTCCCACTCCGTCAGGTCGGCCTTGGAGGAAGTTACGTATCTATCGTTGTGGTCCCGGACTATCAGCAGACCCCCGTAAAGCTCTTCCAAGACCTCCTTCGTCTTCTTTTTGCTGTACGGCGAGAGGTGGTAGATCGTCCTCTTGGGAGTGGGCTCTTTATCTTTTACCAGGTCGAGCACGGTCTCCATAGCCGAAGTCAACTCTAGGTCTTTAGCGTTCCTGTATATCGATATCTGTTCAGGCTTAGCGTACATGTGATACGGCGGGATCATCTTCCCGGCCAGGACTTCACCTCTTTTGTAAAGCCAATCCAAGGAGAAAAATTCCTCGACCCGAGACCTCATCTCGAAATCCGAGCGGGCGCCTTTCATCCGCTTTACGGCCTCCGACGGATCTTTGAAGCGGTTGTCGTCTAACCTCTGCTTGTGGAATACGTAGGACCGTATCTTTTCTTCCTCGAAGACGTCTTCGATCACGTTGCCCTTTACCAGCATCCCCTGGATCTTCTTGTATCCGTTTTCCAGGAACAAAGAAAGAGTCTCTTTAGAGATATCTTCCACCGGCGTGTTTTGAAAATTTCTGATCCTGATTATGTCGTAACCCTCCGAGCGATGGAAGTCCATCATCTCGTCGATCGCCTCGATAGCTTCCTCCAGCATCTCTTCATTGTCCACGTCGAGATGCCTGAGCTCGATACACCCGCTCATCTTCCACTTCTCTATCCCGCCCACGACCTGTCCTTTTTTGATGAGCGGGAATACCCAGTCGTCTCCGTACCTCCGATAGATCTCGGCCCACAGCGGTCTCGCATAGGGATCTTTCTTCGATAGGACACGAAGCTTTTCATACTCGTCGGGTTCCGCATCCTGGATATGTTTCGCTTCCTCCTCTAGAACATACATCTCGCGCTGGGAGGAACCCACTTTTAGTTTCTTCACCTCTTTCTTGTGGACCAGTTCAGAGATTATGTTCTCTATCACATGGCCCTGGAAACCGGTATAGTACTTTATGTTGGAAAACGAGGCCGGTCCGTTCCCTCTCAAGTAACCTTTTATTATCCTTTTTCTGGCATCCTCCGCCGGTAACGGATCTACTTCTATCTTCTTGTACCTGTTGGTCGAAGACCACCCCTCCTCTCCGGTATATTCTCTCCTGACGTACAGGTTTTCGTCCAATTTTTTGACGATCTCTTTGATCCTGTCGTTCTTCAGATCGCTCCGTTTTTTGATACCTCTAAGCGTATCCGCTCTACCCTCACCTATGATATCCAAGATAGCTTTTTCCTCTTCTTCGAGCTCTTCGGTCCTGTAGGCGCCGACGAAAGCGGGTACGTCTTCTTTCAATGCGTACCTCACTCTACCTCGGATGAACCTCCCCTCCACTATCTCCTCGTCCTCTCTCATCTCTCTCCACCTTTCAAGAGAGAAGTTGGAGACCCTGTGATATATGTCGTAATTGGTCCCGGCTTCCATGAAAAGGTCGAAGTACTCACGTATCGAGCCGACTTCACCGAACTGCTTCTGAGCTTTATATTCGCTTACGTCGTCCTCGGAAACGTGTTCCCCTCCGGGGAACCTCAACTCGTGGTAATCGTCCTGGAGCATGTACTGTTCCCCTTCACCCATCACTAGTCTTCCCGAGACGACCTCGTTCTGTTCTACCAGGTTGTTCAAGGCTTTCAACGTGATGTCTTCCGGGATGTCGAGGTTGTAGGATATCTCCTCTAAACTCCTAGGGATCTCATATTCGAGATATTCGAGGATGACATCTTCCACCGATTCCATCTTTCTGTCCTTTTTTTCCAGCATGCTGTAGTAGTGATCTCCGTCCTCGTCTATCCCGGTCCTGCTGATCAGGCGTTTTCTCTCCAGGTCTCTCAACAAGTTCTTCACGTCTTTCAACCGCAGGTCGGTGTTCTCGTAGAGATGATGTGCGGTCTTCTCCCCGTCCTGGAGTTCTTTGATCACCGGATTGCTTCCGTGGGGCTGCTCGCCCTGATCCAAAGTGTAAAGGTACTTTTCTAGGTCCTCTCTAAGGACGTATTTCACCTCTCCGACCCACAAAGATTGGATCATACCATCGTTCAGCAGTTCTCTGCTCCATCTTCTGACCTCTTCGAACGGTCGATCCGTCCGTGAGAAGATACTGCCGCTCTTCTCTTTGAACACGTGGACCGGCTGGAGTTTCCTGATCACATCTAACATCTTTTCTTTGGAATCGAACTCCGGTTTCTTATCGATGAAATAGTCTTCCACCACTTCTCTATCGAGTTTGAACTTCTCTATCTCTTCCTTCGGTATCGCTTCTTCCAGCACTTTCTGGTGGAACTGTCTTAAGAGGCTGCTCCTGTCCTCCATCATTATGACGTCTGAAACTCCGGCCATCAAGATGGCGTGGGCGAAGGGAGAGGGTGTATCCGAATAATCGGAGGTCTTGAAGGTGATCTCACCTTCCTCTATCTCTTTCAACACCTTCTCCGCCTTGTCCAAGTTTAAAACCTGGTGCAGTATCTCGTTGTATGTCTCTTTTATTATCGGAAAGTCCTCCATCTGGTGGAACCTATTCAGTATCTTTTGTGATCGCATCTTTTGTTTGGAGACCGAGATCTCCCTGCCCTTGTAGTTCCGCAGTATCATCAGGGCTCTGCCGGCGCAGTGCCTGAACCTCTGTTTGAACAGTTCCGTGTTCTTCACGCATTTTTTCAACACTTTTTCGATCTCTTCCGAAGTTAGGATACCTTTTATTTCCTCCAGAGGGATGCTCTTCTTCGTGGTGATCATGAAATTATCGTCGGTTATGGACACGTTGGCATTGCAGTTGTATTCTTTCGAGATCTTATATGCATAGGCTCTAGAAAGAGCGTCGTTCGTCTTTCTGCCGAAGCACGCGTGGAATATGATATTGTACTTTCCGTCCTTGCCGATATGGCCTTCGAGCAGGATGCTTTTGTCCGTAGGTAGTTCATCGATCACCGCTTTCTGCTCTTTGAAATAACTTATGACCGTCTGGGCGGAACCTTTGTCTATCCTGTACTCGTCTTTCAACCATCTGATGATATCTTCTTCATCTTCTTTATCCATCCGTTTCGAGAGTTTTCTTCTGAATTCACCTATCCCGACGGAAAGATCGTAGCTCCTCGGAAGCATCTCTCCGCTCCAGCTTGGAACGGTAGGTTTCTTACCGGCGGCGTCTTTTACGAACACTTTTGTTCCTCTCGTGTGCAGGAACTCGTAGGAATGACTCCCCAGGATGAACACGTCGCCGCTCGAGAGCCTCTCGACGAATTTTTCGGAGAGGTTGCCGAGAGGAACGCCTTTCTCGGAGTAGACCTGATAACTCGAATCCGAAGGGATGGTACCCACGTTCATGTAATATAACATCTGGACGCCGCCCTTCTTCCCGAAGGTAGCCTCCTCTTCACTGTACCATATCTTCGGGTAGATGTTGTCACCGTGGGCACCTCCGAGATACTTGAGAACGTTCAGGTAATCTTCTTCGGGTAGATCCCTGTAACAGTAAGATTTAGTCAAAACATCATAAGCTTCCTCCACGTCCCACCGGTGTTCGATACTCATGCCGATTATACCCTGGGAAAGGACGTCCAGGCTGTTTTCGGGTATGTCGACCCGATCTATATCGTGCTGGTAGGCTTTGTGGGTGAGGACCGTACATTCCACGAGATCGTCCTTTTCGAAAACGATCATCCTTCCCGTAGAGGTTTCCCCTATAGAATGGCCCGCTCTCCCGACTCTCTGGAGTCCTTTTGCGACGCTCTTTGGAGAGTTGACCTGAGCTACCAGGTCGATATAACCGATATCTATACCGAGTTCTAGAGAGGTCGAGGAAACCGCGGCCTCCAGATCGCCGTACTTGAGGTCGTCCTCCACTTCCAATCTCGTCTCTTTGCTCAGGCTGCCGTGGTGAGCCGCTATGTTCTCGACACCTCTATCTTTGAGCTTGTAGGCCACGTTCTCGGCTCCACTGCGGGTGTTGGTGAATATCAACGTCGTTCTATGGTTCTCGACCATCTCTTTCAGGCGGTCGTACATCCTGGAGTTAACGATCTCGTAGGGGAGTAAAGTCATATCGTCGACGGGAGAGATGACCGACAGGTCGAGTCTTTTCTCTCCCATCACTTCTATGATGTTCACGTCTCTGGGCTCTCCGTTCTCGTAGCCGCCCAAAAACTTGGCGATCTCTTCGATAGGGGCCTGGGTCGCGGAAAGCCCGATCCGGGTCATCTCGCCCCTGATGTGGTCCTCCAGCCTCTCGGTATTCAGTGAAAGGTAAACGCCTCTCTTGGAGGAAGATATCTCGTGGATCTCGTCGTTTATGAAGTACTGAACGTCGTTGAACTTCTCTCTGAACTTGGGGGATGAGAGCGCCAAAGCTAAACTTTCGGGAGTGGTGATGAAGATGTGTGGAGGGTCGTTGGCCATCTTCCGCCTCTCGCTCTGTGGAGTGTCTCCGGATCTTATGGCGGTCTTGATCTCCGGTATCTTGACGTCTTTTTCCTCCGCTAGTGCCCTTAGTTCCTCGAGAGGTTTTTCCAGGTTCTTATGTATATCGTTAGCTAGAGCTTTCAGAGGCGAGACGTAGACGCAGTAGATCTTGTCCTCCAGTTCGCCCTTCTTGTCCAGCTTGAAGAGCTCGTTGATTATGGAGAGAAAAGCGGTGAGGGTCTTCCCGGAACCGGTGGGAGAAGAAACGAGAACGTTTTCCCTGTCATGTATCAGCGGTATGGCGTAGCCCTGCGGTTCGGTGAGACTTTCAAATTTCTCGTCGAACCATTCCGCGATCAGCGGTTCCATCAGATCGAGAACTTCTTCTTTGTCTTTTTCTTCTTCCACTCGAGTTACCATTTAAGACCTCTCGAATATAACGCTGCCGAATCCTTCAGTACGGCAGAGATGCTTAATAAAGTTTTGGAAAAGTACTTTCAAAGGTCAGTGAGATCGCATGATTATCATTGATATACACTCCCAAGCTATATATTCATCCGTTATAGTGGTCATTAGATTGGAGCGGATTGCATATGAGAGGCATAAATTGGAATGTAAAGATAAATAAGGCTAAGAAATTGACCACGGTTTTCGTGACCGCAATACTGATGTTGTCTGTTTTTACAGTTGCAGCGGGCAGTTT
>CAYWYD010000054.1:9505-11950 GCA_964462425.1 uncultured Thermoplasmata archaeon | reverse complement strand
GCTACAGCGTACCACTCATATGTTGTTCCAGCAGATAATTCGGACCACGTGACTTCCGCCGTATCTCCGTCGGCTACTCCTGTCGCTGTATCTATCACACTGTCGTCTGAATCATTATAGAACGTCACATCCATAGAATCGCCGTCCGGATCTGAAACGTCTACAGACAATGTCGGGCTAATACTCACATCTGTAGCCCCGTCAGATGGCGACGGATTCATCGGTGCCTCCGGAGCCTGATTTCCTTCACTAGCCGTGGTGAACGACCAAGTATCGGATCGATTGGTTAAGGAGCCGTCATCAGCTACAGCGTACCATTCATACATCATACTTTCAGCTAATCCCGGCCACGTTACTGAAGCTCTCTCACCGCTCGCTACTCCGCTTTCCGTGCCTATCAAACTATCATCTGAAGCGTTGTAGAACGATACGTCCATCAAATCTCCGTTCGGGTCAAAGACGCTCACGGACAATATCGGGTCGGTATTCACTCCAGTCTCATCGTCTGAAGGAGACGGATCCGTAGGTGCGTTCGGCGGTCTATTATCACTCAATGTAGTGAATGACCAGATTTCGGATTGATTGGTTAAGGAGCCATCATTAGCTTCAACATACCAATCATATGATGTATCTTCGTTGAGATCGGTCCATTGAACAGAAGCTCTTTCACCACTCTTAACTCCGCTATCTGTGCCTATTTCACTGTAACTCGAGGCGTCATAAAAAGTAACATCTAGAGAATCTCCATCCGGATCGGAAACGTTCACGGATAATACTACACTTGTACTTACATTGGATTCGCCGTCTGAGGGAGAAGGTTTCGTTGGAGAATTTGGGGCTTTATTTGCCCCGCTGGTTGTGGTGAAATGCCAAGTATCGGATCGATTGGTCAATAAGCCGTCACTTGCGACCGCGTACCACCCATAATAACTATCTTTTGCTAGACCAGACCAAGTGACCGATGCTCTGTTGCCACTACTAACGTCACTCTCCGTACTGATCTCACTATCATCTGAAGAATTATAGAATGTGACGTCTACGGACTCTCCGTCGGGGTCCGAGACATCTACACTCAGGATCGGATTAATACTCACATTAGTATCTCCTTCCTCTGGCGATGGATTGCTGGGAGCGTTCGGCTCATTATTTAGGGTAGTGAAAGACCATGTAGAAGACTGTGTAGACTCTTCTCCGTCACTCGCCACGGCATACCAGTGATAAGTGGTCCCGGGAGAAAGAGAATCGCATATGATGGAGGTGGTACCGTTAGAAACACCTGTATTCTGTCCTATCTCCATACCGGATGCACCATAGAATGTTACTGTCATAAGGTCTCCATCTTGATCGGATACATCCACAGACATGGTAACATCCAAGCTTACATTGCTCGCTCCATCCGCTGGTGACGGATTCGTTGGTTCTGCTGGAGCTCTATTGCTCATGGTAGTTTCAAAGGACCAGGTAGGAGATTGGGTGATATTCGTACCATCGTCCGACTCTGCGTACCACTCGTAAGTGGTTCCTCCGGAAAGACCGCTCCATTCATAATGAGCTGTGTCTCCACAGGGCACATCATGGTCCGTTCCTATAGTGCTGTTATCTGAAGCATCATAGAAAGTCACATCCAAAGTATCGTTATTAGGATCAGACACGTTCACGCTCAACGTAGGACTAGTGGAAACACCAGTACTTCCATCTAGAGGATTAGGGTCAGTAGGTACAGCAGGTGGATCGTTAAAAGTTGTGAAAGACCAGGTACTTGAGGTACTAGAGAAAGTGCCGTCGTCCGCCTTTGCGTACCAATTGTATGTGGTCCCAGTGGAAAGTCCTTTCCAATCTATAGAAGTTGTACCGTTGTTAACTCCCGTGTTCTGACCTATCTTTGAGTCTGTATCAGCGTTATAAAAGGATACAGTCATCGCATCACCATCGGGATCAGCCACATCCACACTCAGTGTGGGATCGGTGACGATATCTTCAGCATCATCAGCCGGTGATGGGTTCGATGGCGCCTCCGGATATGAATTGTTTGCATCGTTTATAGCTAGTGAATACGTTCCGGTATCGGAAGAATCATGCACCATTATGTACCATGTTCCGGTCTCGTTGAATTCCCAGAGGATGCTCTCGAAAGAATAATAGCTACTGTCAGAATATGCTTTTTCTACTCTGCTGGTGTTGTACAATCCGAGCTCATTGTTCACATTTGGTCCCGTCAGATTGATGTACATCGTTTCCCCCTTCACAAAATCCATCGTGTAGTAATCATTTTCATCTCCATCTTCCTCTAAGAACCCGTGCCATTCTCCGGTTGTTAGTTTGATATCGGTAGTGAAGTTTCCAGCTGCGTCGTGGCCTGAACCCGCGTCATCCTGCTTGAATCTCTCTGTTATATTCAGATCGTAATTACCATATCCGCCAGAGTAAAGGTACATGTCGATATAA
>CAYWYD010000054.1:0-9405 GCA_964462425.1 uncultured Thermoplasmata archaeon | reverse complement strand
TCGATAGAATAGTAATCGTGTTCGTCTCCGTCGGACTCGAAAAAGCCATTATAATCGCCGGTAGAATCTAAAGGCGTAGCGGTCGAAAAATCATCTCCAGCGTCGTGACCCGTGTTTGCGTCGTCCTGCTTGAACCATTCTACTATATTCAGATCGTAATTACCATATCCGCCAGAGTAAAGGTACATGTCGATATAATATGTACCGTTTTCCTGAATAGCTAGGCATATATTAGCGTTCGTACTGCCGCTGTATCCGTCCAATTCATTCTCCGAAGAATCGTAGATCCTCAGACCCATCTCGTAGTTCGCACTTCCGTTGAACCAGTAAACGTAATCTTTCTTCAACTCGATAGAATAGTAATCGTGTTCGTCTCCGTCGGACTCGAAAAAGCCATTATAATTGCCGGTAGAATCTAAAGACGTAGCGGTCGAGAAATCATCTCCAGCGTCGTGACCCGTGTTTGCGTCGTCCTGCTTGAACCACTCTGTTATATTGAGGTCGTAATCTCCTTGACTGTCGGTCTTTATATACATCTCGATATAATAAGTGCCATTTTCTGGTACAGCCGTACAGAGACTAGCACTGGTACTCCCACTGTATCCGTCCAATTCATTCTCTGAAGAATCGTAGATCCTCAGCCCCATCTCTTTGTCGGCACTTCCGTTGAACCAGTAAACATAATCTTTCTTCAACTCGATAGAATAGTAATCGTGTTCGTCTCCATCATATTCAAAGAAACCGTCATAATCTCCGGTCGAATCGAGAGGTGTAGCGGTAGAAAAGTCGTCTCCAGCGTCTCCTCCGCTTCCCGCATCGTCCTGTACACGCCAGTCAGTGATATTCAGATGGTAGGAATTGTATCCGCTGTGATCATTTTCAACTCTGATGTAATAGTAAGAAGTTTCCTTGATAGCTTGGCTGAATGTTATTGTTTCGTACCCATGGGAGCTGTCCATCTCGGATTCGGAACTGTCGTATATGTAGACATCCACATCTTGATCAGCTGATACATTTATCCAGTAGACATGGTCTGCTGTTAAAGTAATATTATAGTAATCGTCCACATCGGTCGAGTTCAATTGTCCAGTATAATCGCCCGGTCCGCTCAATTGGGTAGCCGCTGAAAAGCTGTCTCCGGCATCTCCCCCGCTCCCTGCATCGTTCTGGCTCGCTGTAGCGGGGATCATAAGAAGGCTAGTCACACTAAAGAGGATGGTCATGAATACCAATACACTTCCTATCCTAACGAACGTCTCTTTTCTATCGGAAAAAATCTTCTTGACATACATTTTATCATTCCTTTATATTTTTCTTGTTATCTTATCTTTTCAGGCTGTAAGTGAAATAAAAAGAAGTCTCCGGCCTATATATAGGCCGGATCTTTTTCACTAGCGGTCGATATCGTTTTCTTTACCACTAGGTTCAGGTTTTGGAGGTTGTGATTCATCGGGTTGAGGCTGAGGAGGAGGCGGGTTACTCTCCTCGGACGAGTTTAGGTCACCTTCATTACTTTGGTATTCAGGTGGTGCATCTCTCAGACCTTCTTCCTCACCCGAAGGTCCTCCTCCTTTTCTTTTCAGGAGTAATCCAACGACTATGACCGCTATAACTCCGATTATTATTATCGGTAGTACCATCATCCAGACACTGGAAGGTAGGAGTCCTTCAGTATCATCAGCACTAGAGCTGTCCCCACCACTGGAATCATCTCCATCGCTAGAACCGTCATCCCCATCACTAGAACCGTCATCTCCATCGCTAGAACCGTCATCACTAGAAGATTCCACATTCTGCACCATGAAATTCTGTGTGTGGGTTGAGTCGTCTTCTTGATCTTTGAGTGTGAGGGAAATTTGATAGGTTCCTTCAGGTACTGAGTCCTCGAACTCCACATTTATATCCTGGGATTCTCCTGAAGAGATATCTCCGCTGACCTTTACATCTATACCTTCGACATTCGGGCTGACGGAATAATCTACCTCTGCACTTCCGGAGAAATCATTGGTACCTTCCATGGATAAGGTCGTTGAGGCCGTTCCACTTTCAACCTCTACTAAGCTATCCCCTACCTTCATGGTGAACACTGGTTCTGGCGTAACGGTAACTCCCAGGATGCATTCCTTTGTCTTGGATCCCGATTCGCCGGTAACCAAGAAAGAATAGTCCCACCATTCAGTGTTTTCCGTGACCGAAACTTCGATTGTAGCGGTTTCGCCGGGCTTTATGGAAGCCGGTGACACATCGAACGAAATGCTATCTGAGGGTGGGAAGAGTGAGCTCTCATCGACGCTGATAGTCACTTCCGAATCGAAACCCTGTATCGGCAATATCCCTACTTCAAGATTTGCAGTGCCAGATTCGCCGTACTTCAAGGGCTGCCATCCGACTACTGGAACCAGCATAAAGCTAGGATCTTTGACTACTGTAAAGCTGTACGTGAATGACCTTTCCCTGTCTCCGTCACTCGCAGTCACGGTGATCTCGTGTTCTCCTTCGGAAGTCTCTGGAGAAGTAACGACGCCAACGGTGAAAGGCTCTCCAGGCTCTGCGTTCTGATTCGAGATGTTCGCAGATATCTCATCCGTATCCGTTTCTACCGAGATATCTGTGGTCTGAGAGTAATCATTCACACCAACCAGATTGGCGGTAAACCCTACAGGAGAACCCGCCTGCACCTCCATATCTCTTTGAGAACCTAAGACAGTAAAGTCGGGTGTGTCCCAGTCGTTGTTTCCGGGTCTGCCTTTGAAGGACCTTATCTTGTACGCTTCATAATCCTCACCATCGACCGTTATTGTTTTAGTTCCCATGATCTTGAAGTTCTTGTTTACGGTATAGGTGCTGGTGACAGGACCCATTTTGGTCGACGAGGTCTGAGAAAGATCCTCATCTTCATCTAAAGGCATCGGGTCGTCCATCTCAGTTTTCATTTCCATACTGAAGGTGTTCTCGACTTCTACCTCTCGATTCCAGATGGTCCCTTCCTCTAAGGGGAACTGGAATTGTTCAAGCGGAGGAGTAAATATCGCATCGTTCACCACGGTAGTGTTCTGTGTATATCCTCCACCCATGTCCTGATACATCATCACGGTCCTGTTTTCCCTAACCAAGGCCATATCGGATTTTCTATGCCAGCGGTATCCTCTGTATTTGACTTCTTGAGAAGAGTAGGGTGTAGTGAGTTCCATGTAACCTTTGAGTCTGATCCTGAAGGTCTCGAAACCCTCTTCAGTTTCATTTCCGACACAATGGTAATTCATGTAACCATCAACACTCGTTCCCTGTCCATAGTACTCGTCCATACTGTAGTTCCAGTCATCTCCCGGATATAACTTCGGAACGTCGGGCCCCTGACTGGGTGCCTGGTGCACTACACTGCTTGCGGTCTGTCTTCTCTGTAAGTTGTCGTCAGAATCGTACCATTCTTCCCTTACAAAGTACCCCGCCTCGGGCGCAAAATAATTCATCTCATAACTGGAATCGATCTCCAGCACGTAAGAACCGCCGTCTGCATAAGTGAACGCCGGAGCCACCTGTATATAATAATACGTCATGTTTTCAGATTGGAATTTCAACTCTTCGCTCGGCTTATAGGTCGTAGAATTTTCGATCCGCTTGAGTGATTCATCCTCTCGATCTTCTTCATAAACGAACAGGTTGAGGTCCTCCTCGGGAGAGTGGCTCAAGGTAAGAGTACACCATTCATTCCCGTCCATGTACATCTGGAAGTAGTCGCTAGAGTCGCCGGAATCACTGAAATCTCCCGAGATCACGTCGCCGCCGTAGACACGCTGTGCCTTGTCCGGCTCACCGTTAGGTTCTTCCTCCGAGACGAATTTGACTTCGTCATCCGATTCGGTTTCCATCGGTTTAATGTCTTCGCTTCCCTGGGTCGTACCTATCATCACCGTGAAGCCCGCCAATACCATCAGTGAGATCAAGATCATCGATAGCGTTTTAGTTCCTATACCTGTCCGATTGTTTCGTTCCTTATCTTTCTTTTTGCGATGCTTATTCTTTATTTTCATCATGTTCCACCATTGATTGGTGAAAGAAGTTCAACAATTCTTAATAAATGTGACCCCGACATTTCGGGATTTCAAAGTTAGATTGAAGATTCGAAAGATTAATAGCCGATATTTCCAATATCGGTTTGGTCGTTCATGGTAGATATGGTGATATAGTGAACATCACGGGTAGGGACAAGATACTGTTACATCTGATGAATCAGCAGGAGTTTAAAGACTCCAAAGGAGAAGTCCCTTACCGCATATGTCAGAGAGGTATAGCGGAATACGTTTCATTGAGTCGAAACAGGGTGAGCGAACTTCTCAGAGATCTTGTCCAAAAAGAAAAATTGGAAGAAATCACCAAGCGTGTCGTCGGCCTAGAAAGACGGCGGAAAGTATATTTTCTCACCGACCAAGGGCGAAAAAGAGCCAATGAACTTCGTGATGAATTGAAAGAAAAAAAGGTAGCCGTGAAAGTGGGGGAAGAAGATGATCGGCGAAAGGTAAAGTTAGAAAATATAGATAAATTTATAGAAACGGGCGATCCCCTCTTATCTGCCCTGAATCGGATGGAAGACGACGTGATCGATCTTACTGAGGAGGAAGAGGAAAGAGAAGATGTTTTCGTTGGACGTCAAGAAGAGATGAAATATTTGAACAAAGTACTCAAAAAAGTCAAGGATCAAGGCAGTTCCACCGTATTTGTCACCGGTCCCGCGGGCATCGGCAAGACCAGTTTAGTTTCTGAGTTCAAACAGAAAGCAGCTGAAGAAGGCTTCGAGTTCCTGTCTGGCAACGCTCTTTATGAGAGCGCCGAGCCCTACAGACCTCTAAGAAGTGCTCTAGAGAGATATGAGACTTTAGCCTCGATGTTTAAACCGGAAGAGATCCCAGGAAAAAAAGAGGTGCGGGATAAAGAAACATTCGACGCGGAAAGGCACGCGGAATGGTACGAAATCTCCCAGAAAATGAAGGAGATAGCCGCTGAAAGACCTTTCGTCGTTTTCTTAGATGACCTTCAGTGGTCCGATAGAGCCACGTTAGAACTCCTTCATTACCTGTCCGCCGAGCTCGATGACCCCCGGGTGCTCTTCATCGGCGCTTACAGGCCTGAAGATTTGGATGGAGACCATCCCATGCAGGAATGTAAGGACAGGATGATCCGTGAAAACCTCTTCGACGAACTCGAACTAGCCCCATTGAACTGGGAAGATACAAAGAAGATAGTAAAAAACCAACTCGGTCGTAAAGATATCCCGGATGAATTCGTAAAGCTGGTGCACCAGACGACCGAAGGCAATCCGCTTTTCATCCGGGAAAGCGTCATCCAGATGCTGGAAGATCGAACGATAAAACCGAAGAAAAATGAGTATCCTACCAGCAGAGACGCGATAGAGATACCGGATGTCGTGGAGGCAGTGATCCAGAGAAGAGTGAAGAGGTTAAGCGAAGATACGGAAAAGGTGCTCTCCAAGGCGGGCATCATCGGGGAAAAAGTACCGTTTCAGTTACTGCACAAAGTTACAGGGTTGAATGAAGTCGAGCTTTTAGATCACCTCGATGTTTTAGTGGACACGGAACTTTTTCAGGATGATCCTAAAGAAGAGGTCTTCTCGTTCTCTCACACCTTGATACACCTTGCAGTTTATGAAGATATTCCGACAAGGGTCAGGGAAGGATATCATAGAGTGGTAGGAGAGAAGATGGTTGAGCTTTACCACAATGAGTTGGAAAGCAAGTATTCGGACCTGGGATATCATTACGAGAGGGGGGGAGACCTCAGAGAGGCGCTGGATTATTATAGAAGGGCAGGTGAAGAAGCAAAGAGCGTTTACGCACATGAAGACGCGATTAAGATGTATAAGAAGGTCCTCAAGCTTTTCGAGAAAGTTGGTAGTAAAGAGCTAACTGAGGTTGAAATCTTAGAAGAGGTCGGTGATACTTATAAGATAATAGGGGAGTATGAAAAAGCTAAGAGTAGTTTTGAAGAAGCAGTAGATAAATCAACGGAAAATAGCAAAAAACAGATGTTTTACAGGAAGATCGGAACGGTCCTTAAGGAAGAAGGGAATTACGATGATGCGATGAGTTTCATAGAAAAAGGACTGTCCATCAGCGAAGAAAATGTTGAAAGATGCAGATCATTGGGAGCAAAAGGGAACGTCTTGATGAGACGGGGAGAATTCGATAAGGCAGCCGAGGTATTCAATAAGGAGAGAGATGTGGCGGAAGGTTCCGGATATTTGGAAGGCCAAGCCCGGGCCCTGCATGATCTCGGAACTCTTCACCTCAAAAAGGGAAATTATGATGAAAGTGAGGATCAGCTTAAGAAGGCCGTAGATATCTGGGAGGATATCGAGGATCTTCAAGGGCTTGGGGATTCTCTCCATAGCTTAGCTTCCAATTACTTCTATAAAGGAGAGACAAATAAGGCTCTCACGCATCTAGAGCAGAGCCTCGATATCCGAGAGAAAATAGGGGATAAAATCGGGATGGCATCATCCCTCAGTAACATCGGAACGATCTATGATCATAAAGGTGAAATCGATAGCGCCTTAAAATACCACGAACAGGTTCTGAACATCAGCGAGGAGGTAGGAGATGGAAGAGGCATGGCAGTCTCTCTTAACAATATCGGAAAGATCAACATCCACAAAGGGAAGCTAGACGAGGCCTTAGATTACTGCCAACGGAGTCTCGAGATCTCAGAGAAGATCGAGGCCAAGGAACGTCTCACGACTTCTTTAAACTATCTCGGAGACATATACGAATATAAAGGCGAGCTTGACAAAGCCTTGAGATACTACGAACGAGGGCTGACCATCAGCGAAGATATAGGGGAAAAAAGAGGTATAGCAGTTTCACTCTTTCACCTAGGTACCGTTCATGCCTCTAAAGGGGAACTAGACGAGGCATTAGAGTCTTTACAGGAGAGCATGGATCTAGCAGATAAAATCGGTGAAAAAAACCTGCTAGCGCCTATACGGTGTAGATTGACGGAGGTATGGTTGAAAAAAGATGAACTCGATAAAGCGGATAAAACATCGAAAAAGGCTTTAGGGCTGGCAGATGAATTAGGCTCCAACTGGGAAAAGGGTATGAGTCATATGTTTAGGGGTATGGTATACAAAAGAGAGAGAAGATGGCAGGAGAGTGAAGAAGAACTCAGTAAAAGCATTGAAACCCTAAAAGAAGCGGACTACCAGGGAGAACTAGCTAGGGCCGAATACGAGTTCGGCTCGATGTGGAAAGCGAAAGGAGATGAGAAGAAAGCTAAAGAATGGTTAGAAGAAGCACTATCGATGTTCAAAGAGATGGGTATGCAGATCTGGATCGATAAAGCGAAAGAAGAGTTCGCATTGCTTGCTGGATAAAGATGTTCTGGATTTCCTGATCTGCCTGGAGCATCATCTCGTCTTTTCCTTTCTCAAGTTTCTTCTGTAGACATGTCCATCTCCTATTTATCAAATTTTAAACATGTTTAACTCAAAAATTTGAGTATACTTGAAAAAGCTAATTCCGGAAATTTCATAGTTTCAAAACTTGCTTAAACATTCGAAAGATTAATAGCCGATATTTCCAATATCGGTTTGGTCGTTCATGGTAGATATGGTGATATAGTGAACATCACGGGTAGGGACAAGATACTGTTACATCTGCTGAATCAGCAGGAGTTTAAAGACTCCAAAGGAGAAGTCCCTTACCGTATATGTCAGAGAGGTATAGCGGAGTACGTTTCATTGAGTCGAAACAGGGTCAGCGAGCTCCTCAGAGATCTTGTCCAAAAAGAAAAATTGGATGAAGTCACCAGACGCGTAGTCGGTCTGGAAAGACGCCGAAAAGTGTATTTTCTCACCGACCAAGGGCGAAAAAGAGCCCGTAAACTTCATGATAATCTCAAACAAAAAAAGGTCGCCGTGAAAGTGGGGGAAGAAAATGAGCGGCGAAAGGTAAAGTTGGAAAATATAGATAAGTTCATAGAGACAGGTGATCCCCTCTTATCTGCCCTGAATCGCATGGAAGACGATGTGATCGATCTCACCGAGGAGGAAGAGGAAAGAGAAGATGTTTTCGTTGGACGTCAAGAAGAGATGAAATATTTGAACAAAGTGCTCAAAAAAGTCAAGGATGAAGGCAATTCTACAGTATTTGTTACTGGCCCCGCGGGCATCGGCAAGACTAGGCTCGTTTCCGAGTTCAAACAAAAAGTAGCTAAAGAAGGCTTCGAGTTCCTATCCGGAAAAGCGTTCTACGAGACCTCTGAACCGTATAGACCATTGCGGGAGGCTTTTGATAGATACGAAGTTCTAGGCTCAATGCTTGAACCAGAGGGATATCCTAAGAGGCAAGGAGTAGAAGACAAAAAAACGTTCGACGCGGAGAGACATGCGGAGTGGTACGAGATCACCCAGAAGATGAAAGAGATAGCCGCTAACAGACCTCTCGTCGTTTTTTTAGACGATCTTCAGTGGTCCGATAGAGCTACATTAGAGCTGCTTCATTACCTGTCCGCCGAGCTCGATGATTCCCAAGTGCTCTTCATCGGCACCTACAGACCTGAAGATCTGGATAAAGACCATCCCATGCAGGAATGCAAGGACAGGATGGTCCGGGAAAATCTTTTCAACGAACTTGAACTAAGTCCGTTAGAATGGGAAGATACGAAGAGGATAGTAAAAAACCAACTCGGTCGTAAAGATATCCCGGATGAATTCGTAAAGCTGGTGCACCAGACGACGGAAGGCAATCCGCTTTTCATCCGCGAGAGCGTTACCCAGATGCTGGAAGATGGAACGATAAAGCCGAAGAAAAATGAGTATCCGAGCAGCCGTGACGCGATAGAGATACCGGGTGTCGTTGAAGCCGTTATCCAGAGGAGAGTGAACAGGTTGAGAGAAGATGCTGAACAAGTACTCTCCAAGGCGAGCGTCATCGGGGAGAAAGTACCATTTGAATTACTCCATAATGTAACTGGATTAGATCAGGTCGAACTTTTAGATCACCTCGATGTTTTGGTGGATATGGAACTACTTCAGGACGACCCGAAGGAAGAAGTCTTCTCGTTCTCTCACACCTTGATACATCTCGCGGTCTACGAAGATATCTCAACAAGGGTTAAAGAAGGATACCACAGAGTGGTCGGAGAAAAGATGGTTGAGATCTACCAGGGTGATTTAGAAGGGAGATATTCAGATATAGGATACCACTATGAAAAGGGAAATGAAATAGGAAAGGCTGTAGAGTATTATCGGAAAGCCGGCGAAGAGGCAAAGAACGTCTACGCACACGAGGATGCTATCGAGATGTACCAGAAAGTTTTGAAGCTGGTAGAGGAACATCCCAAAGTCGAACTAGATAGGTCCGAGATATTGGAGGGCCTCGGTGATACGTA
>CAYWYD010000053.1:5645-12263 GCA_964462425.1 uncultured Thermoplasmata archaeon | reverse complement strand
GAGGAGAACCTTTGAAAGGCTGGAAGCTCCGTCCTTCAGGGCGGAGAGGATGTCATATGTCCAAAAGTATCTCTATCTTCCCCTCGGGGTCGATCGAAAGTTCGTGATAGGAGACAGCTTTGACCGCCGTCTCCATCTCGTGCTTTCCCAGATCTATCTCTTCACCGAAAGCAGTGGCGACCAGCTTCTTACTTTTCTTACTCTCTTTGATCTCGACTTCAAAATCACTGAAAAGGACGTTGTTCACCTCGTGCAGATATATCAGCTCGGAAAGGAAATTGACTAATAAGCTATCAATATCGTCTTTCTCTATCTCGATCTCGAATTCTTCGACCTTTTCGACCTTCGAAAGATCGGTGATGATGCTGAACATCCCTCTAGCGGTCTCTTCGAACGCTTCCTCTAGGTCTTCACCGCTTGCACTTATACCGACGTCGGCGGTATGATCTATCTGTTCGAACGGGATAAGACTTCACCTCACTGAAAGCAGGTCCGTATCCAATTCAACGTCTCTTTTCCTCAGGAGTTCTATATCGTCGAAGACGAACATGGTCAGCTCGGCTACGTTAAAAACTTCTCCTCCTTCGAGATGCCCGCCAAAGACTTTATGGTCCTCACCCGCAGCTTCGACGTGCAGGTGGACGGTATCGTCCGCGGTTATACTCCCCTTCAAGGAGAGCAGCTCTTTCGCTTCGTTGAATTCTTCCCACCGGTAATTTCCCGACTCTTTGTCGTAAAAACCGATCTTGAAGTCTTTCAGCATGCCGATAGCTCCGATAACGAAGGCGCTGTCCTGCTCTATCTCGTCCATCATCTTATCTAAACTATCGAACAGGTCTTCTCCGTCGTCCAACTTCGCTACTAACATGTTGTTCTCTATCTCGTATTCCATGCTATCTTCCTCGTCCGTTCCTCCATGAACTCGTGCTTATATAATTGTCACGACTCCTCTTTCCCCCTTTCATATCCACAATCCATACATTTTACATGACTTTCCTCCACCTCCAAACTTTTTTTCCTACAGCGAGGACATCTTCTTAGATCCTTGGAATAAGATAATTCTGAAAGGGTCCTATAGTACTCTCTTTTGTCCTCTTCGCTCTCTCTAAAGATGAATTGATATACCAAAAAGATGACGAGCGCTATTACTATGATTATCGATATCACACCGCCGTAACAGCATAATCTCCCCCAGTTTTCTATGAAATTCGGGTTCATGGTGAAATTGATGTACTTGACCTTTGATTCTTCCTCTCTATCTTCGGTGCTATTGCCGTATATAGAACCAGCGTAGTCAGTTCCATCGAGTACGACATAGATCTCTACATCTTCTTCCGCCTCGTATTGACCCTGCCCCTCGTTTGCTTCGATAGAGGAGTTTTCCTCGTAATAATCGAATTGAAACATATCTTTGTAATCCTCGTATTCATCCCCTTTCATCAAAAAAACGTCTATCGCGGGTCCAGATTTCACCTCGAATGAATAAGTGAAAATCTCGCCCGAAGTAATATTGTACTGAAAACTGGTGTGATTCTCCTCTCTTACCGTGTATGTGTTACCCTCCTGCACCTGATGAGACCCATCCGCTCCCGTGACTTGCCTTCGCTGAGGTCTAGCAGCGGCTCCTACGGTCGCTAAGAAGATGATACAGAGAGAGATCACCAGTGAGAAAACCCGGTATTTCATCTCTACTCTCTATTTTATTATAAAACAGTATTAAATGTCTTTCGTTGTATCCCTTCAAAAGAACGTCTATCCCAGGGCCTCGGCTTCGATAGCTAGGTCTTTTTCCACCGTAGAAGCGAATTCTTCGGCGCTGCCGTGTACCGTCAGTACCTTCTCCGGATCACATTCTTCCACGAAATCCAAGAGCTCGTCGAAACCGGCGTGATCGGAAAATGGGAACTGAGCGTCGATCTCCATCGAATTGTAGAAGGGATAAATCGCGCACCAGCCAGAGAGGTAAGTGGAAGTTCCTCCACATCTTTTGACCTCTCTCACGATCTCTCCCGCCGGCTTTTTGATCTCACCCGGAGGTACGACCACAGGCGCGTCACCGTCGGTACCGTCCCATACCTCGTATTCCAAACCTAGATCGTACCTGTTGTAGACTTCGGTGATATGAGCTATCGATTCCGTCGTGTAGGGTACCTCGTTCATCTCGTTCAGTAGAGCGATGAGCTCTTGAGCTTTTCCGAACTCGTAGGCACCGAGGACAACGGGCCCCTCGGTAAGTTTCTGCTCGGTCCAAGCTTTCAGGTCTCTAGTGACTTCGTCCTTCGGAGGTAAACTGTACTCGCTCTTCCCGTAGGTGGATTCTATGATGAGCGTGCTGCAGTCGTAAGGGGCGGCTCTTTTACACGTTTTTCCGCCGTAGGGATTGAAATCGCCCGTGTATAATACGTCGTTCACTTTTACCATCGCTGAACCGAAGACATGGCCCGCGGGGTAAAGCGTGACTTCGAAACCATCGATCTCTCGAGGCGAGCCGTAGTGAAGTTTCTCCCCTCTTTTCTCTCCCTTCCTCGCTTCCAAGATGTCTAGGGTCGGAGGAGTCATGTGAGAGTCCTTTACAAGGTGATCCATGTGTCCGTGGGTGACGATACCATTTTCTACCTGTTTGGACGGATCTAAAATGATCTTTTCGTTCCCATCCTTTATGGTGATCCCGCTCTCGTGTTCTATCTCCATCTTATTTCTCCTCTTTTTTGTACTCGAAATCGTACCTTATCGGTATCCGCCTCTTGAGCGTCGTCCAGTACGGGCATTCTTCGCACTTGTATCCCAAAGTTACCGAGCCGCCGAAGATGGTCTCGTTCTTCGTCTTTTCCAGCTTGTTCCCGCATACGGGGCACTTTCCTTTAAGCTGTTTCTTTTTTTCACCTTTTCTCGCGGCTATCTCGGTGTTTATAAAAGGAGCGGTCACGGCTATTTTCCTCAACCTTTCGGAACTCACGGTGTACTCGGGATCATTGTTGCGAAGCTCCTTCAAAACCAGTTTTCTCAACTTCTGAAGCGAATTCACGCCTCTATTCCTCCTCATGACGTAGCGAAGAGAATCCTCTATCTCCTCGTCGCTCGGGATGGAGTAGGGCATCGAATCGGTATAAGGATAGTTTTACTTATCTATTTGGTCTATCGGCAGGAAGTTGTAAAAGGCAGCGGTTGGAAGTTGCTGTGAGAAGGCAAGTCCGTATCTCCGAACTGCAAAGAAGAAAGGTTCTGCTCGTTAGTGGGATGTTCTTCGAAGTCCCGCCGATCGTAGATTGAAACTGGCGTAGGTGCGTCTGTTAGAGGGGTGTTACAGCCGCTTCGCTGGCCGCTGCCGTTTCTCCAGCTAGATCAAGATGAACAACCACGCAGGGACGAATATCACTTCTTTATCATCGTACCTTTTACTATCCCACTTCTCTTTGCTCACGACTACGGCTCTTTCTACCTCGTGTTTCTCCATGAATTCAAAGAGACCTTTCAGATCCCTTTTCCTTATCTCTTCTTTATATTTGACTTCTATAGGGATTATACCTTCGTCTTGTAAGATCATATCCACCTCATGATCGTCTCTCCAGTAGTGAACCTCGTGGGATCTACTCAAACAGTTGTAAACCGCCGTTTCGACCTTCAGTCCTTCTTCCATACTTTGGAGTTGAGAAAAGCCCTGGTCGGTCACGTATATCTTCGGATTCTTTCTTATTCCTTTCAATTCGCTTTTCGAGTAGAGATTGGAGCGTTCTATCAGGAAAGATGTTTCAAGGTACCCTATGTACTTTTTTATAGTTTTGTACTTCGTGTCTAAAGAGCCAGCTAATTTATTGTAGTTGACGAGCTGGCCCGATTCCGAGATGAAGTGGTGGAACAGCCCCTCTAAAACTTCCGATCTTTTTACCGGCAGCATGTTTATTATGTCTCGATAAAATGTGAGGCTCACTATGTCGTTCAGGTATTCTCTTTTCTCTTTTTTTTGGTAAATTTCTGGAAAACCGCCGTATTCCATATAATCTTTGAACATGATCTTTATCTTTTCCGAGTTGGGAGGATATTTGATCCTGTCTTTTTTCACGTCGCTTAGATCGATGTCCGGTGGTTTCACTTCCTTGTATTTTAAAAACTCGGAGAAAGAGAATGGATGGATACGGTGAATTCTGATCCTTCCCACCAAGCTCTCTCCGGCGCCCTTGGTGACGTTCATGGAGGAAGAACCGGAGATAACGAATTTGATAGGATAATCTCTATCCCATATGGATTTTACCTGCTCGCTCCAGTTTTCGATCTTTTGTACTTCGTCCAGGAAAATGAATACTTTGTTCTCGAGCTCTTCCGGTACCTGTTTGAGGATGTTCTGATAGTAAAGCTGTATCACTTTTTTAACTATTCTTTCTTCTTTCTGCATCGCATCGAATGAGAAGTAGAGGACATTTTCTGGAGAACTTTTTGTTAAGATATGATCGATGAGCTGTCTCATCAAAGTGGTCTTTCCGGTCCTTCTCAAGCCTATCAATGCAGAGATGATGTCGTCTTTTAACTCCTCTTTTAGGGTGGGGGCTAGGTCTTTCTCGATAAGGTCGTCTTCTAACTCCATCTCCCCAGTATTCCACCAGGGGTTCTGCCTGTTGAGTTCGTCGAGCAGTTCTTCTTCGGAGTACATCGGTATGTGATATTCCCCTAGGTGGTAAAAATAGTTTACTATTTATTCCCCTTACGAGGTTGTTTTATGTTAAATATGACCTCGTTACGGGATTATTTTTGTGACGATGAAGTTTTCCGGCTTTGGTGAATTATGTACAGCCGCTTCCCCGCACTGGGATCGCTGGCCGCTGCCGTCTTCCCTGGCTCGCACTCTATGATTGGGTTCTGCAGATCGCGTAGGAAGTTGTAGGATGCCGGTAGTACGAAATGTTTTTGCTATGTAGCTGGCAGGAAAACAGACCCAGATCATAATCTTTGAGAGGTGATAGGTGTTCCGGTGGAAGTGAAGAAGAGTGGGAGGTCCGGTGCTCCTAAGATATTTATAGGAATATATCGATATGACATCGTTCAAGCGAGGTATGAGGATGAAAAAGAAAGCATTCGTTATCGCCGTCATCCTTTCCCTGCTGTTCAGCGGGATGCTGGTAGCGGTCGGAGGCGAGGCGAGAGAGGAAGTGGAAAATGAAGGAGAAAAAGTTAACGAAAACGTTAGCGGAGAGAGTGAGCCTGAATTGACAGATTTAGCAGACACCCCGTGGCCGATGTTTAGTGGAGGTTTGAAGCACACTGGAAGGAGTCCCTACGACACCAGCCAAGGCGACGGCAACTTGAAGTGGAGTTTCTCCACCGGCGACATAGTGCAGTCTTCGCCGGCTATCGAGAGCGACGGCACGATATACGTCGGGTCATATGACAATAAGCTGTACGCGATCAACCCAGACGGGAGCCTTAAGTGGGATTACAGCATTGGATCTAGTGTGTATTCATCGCCGGCTATCGGGAGCGACGGCACGATATACGTCGGGGAAAATGACCCTAATCTATATGCGATCAACCCAAACGGTACGGAAAAGTGGAGCTTCGAAACTGGTTCTTCGGTGCTTTCTTCGCCGGCTATCGGCAGTGACGGCACGATATACGTCGGGTCATTTGACGATAAGCTGTACGCGATCAAACCGGATGGCACTAAAAAATGGACCTACAACACTGGCGGCATAGTGCGTTCTTCGCCGGCTATCGGCTCTGAGGGGACTATATATGTTGGGTCATGTAACAACAACCTGTATGCACTCTATCCCGGGAATGGGACGAAAAAGTGGAGTTTCTCCACAGGCGACAATGTACATTCATCGCCGGCTATCGGGAGCGACGGCACGATATACGTCGGGTCAAATGACAATAAGCTGTACGCGATCAACCCGGACGGCACGAAAAAGTGGAGTTTCTCCACCGGCAACGATGTGAGGCCTTCACCGGCTATCGGGAGCGGCGGCACGATATATGTCGGGTCACTTGACGATAAGCTGTACGCACTCCATTCCGAACAAACGGATGGAGAGGCTGGCACGGAAAAGTGGAGCTTCGAAACTGCTTTTTCGGTGCTTTCTTCGCCGGCTATCGGGAGCGGCGGCACGATATACGTCGGGTCAGCTGACAATAGGCTGTACGCGATCAATCCGGACGGCACCAAGAAGTGGAGCATCTCCACCGGCGACGAGATACATTCCTCGCCGGTTATCGGCAGTAACGGCACGATATACATCGGGTCACTTGATAATGACCTGTATGCTATCGGAAGTCCCCCCTCAGCACCACAGAACCTTCAAGCATCAAAAGGTGATGGTCAAGTACAATTAACTTGGAATCCTCCATCGGATTGTGGTGGTTTAAGTATCACTGAGTACAAGATATATCGTGGGATGAGTAGTGGGACTCTTAGTTATCACAACAGTGTTGACGGAAACACCACTTATTATACCGATACTGGTTTGACGAACGGACAGACCTATTACTACAAGGTCAGTGCCGTCAACAGTTTAGGAGAAGGACCAAGTTCAACCGAAGAGAACGCTACTCCGATGCCCGCACCAACAACGCTCTCGATAAACATCGAAGGAGAAGGCAGTACCACCCCTTCAGAAGGTAATCACA
>CAYWYD010000053.1:0-5545 GCA_964462425.1 uncultured Thermoplasmata archaeon | reverse complement strand
CGATAGATATCACAATGGATGAAAACAAGAGTGTAACGGCAGTGTTTGAGGAGCTAGAAGAATACGATCTCTCGATAAACATCGAAGGAGAAGGCAGTACCACCCCTTCAGAAGGTAATCACACCTACGAAGAAGGAACTGATGTGACGGTTGAAGCTACACCTGCGGAGGGCTGCAAGTTCGTAGAATGGACGGGAGACGAAACCGGTACTGCTCCGACGATAGATATCACAATGGATGAAAACAAGAGTGTAACGGCAGTGTTTGAGGAGCTGAAACCCGCATTTGAGATAACAGATTTCAACGTCGATCCGACAGAAGGTTACGTACCGCTTGAAGTAGATATAACTGCAGAGATAGAGAACATAGGCGGTGCTGAAGGAACTATAAAGCTGAAAACAGACGGCGTGGAACTCGGGAACTGGACTCTTAGTCCCGGCGACAATAGATCTGTAGATGAAACATACACATACGACGAAGAGGGATCATATCATGTTGAACTCGGAAATGAAAGTATAGCCGTAGAGGTAGGCGAGGTAGTGACTTACACATTAGAAGTAAATATCGAGGGCGAAGGCACGGTGGACGTACAACCGGATAGAGAGGAGTACGAAGACGGTACTGAAGTCAAGCTCACGGCTGATCCAGCCGAAGGATGGGGATTTGAAGAATGGGTGGGAGACTACGAAGGCAGTGAAAAGCAGACAACCATCACGATGGACGAAAACAAGAGTATAACAGCAAGGTTCGAAGAGTTAGAATCCGCATTCGAAATAACGGATTTCAACGTCGATCCGACAGAAGGCGACCCACCACTTGAAGTAACTATTACCGCGGAGATAGAGAACGTAGGCGATACCGAAGGTACGATAACATTGGAAACTGACGATCAAGAACTCTACCGTTGGACCCTCGCACCAGGGGATAACGCATCTATAGATGAAACATACACGTACGAGGAAGAAGGATTGTATTATGTCGATCTCGGAAATGAAAGTATATCCGTACAAGTAGGTGAAGTGGTCACTCATACATTGGAAGTAAATACCGATGGACAAGGCACCGTAGATGTAGAGCCGGACAGAGAGGAGTACGAAGACGGTACTGAAGTGACACTCACGGCTGATCCGGCCGAAGGGTGGGAATTCATCGAATGGACCGGAGATTCCGAGGGTGCGGAGGAAGAGATAACTATCACGATGGATGATGACTGCACCATCACGGCACATTTTGAAGAGGTGGAGATGTGGGTTGAGATCGTTTCTCCTGGAGAAGACGAGATACTTAACAAGTCTGAGGTCGAGGTGGAATGGGAGTCCCGTGATGCAGATCATCACGAGGTAAGATTGAATGACGGTGGTTGGATCGACGTGGGTGATGAAACTACATATGGATTTGAAGCTCTAGTCGACGGTACTCACACGTTCGATCTGAGAGCCGCGGGTATGGGTGTATTCGTCTATGATTCCATCAATTTCACGGTGGATACCACCCCTCCCGACCTAGAGATAATAGAACCAGCTTATGGTGAGTTCCTCGATAGATCCGATATATCTGTAGAATGGGAATGTGAAGATACCGTCTCCGGTATAGATTACCTCGGTATTCGGGTAGACGAAGGAAATGATGGTAATTGGACTGAATGGAGAGCGTTACAGGATACCAGCTATAGATTAGAAAACCTGATAGACGGTGAATATAGGGTGGAAGTCGGAGCGGTAGATAAAGCTAGACATAGTGCTAAAGAATCCGTTGAGTTCATCGTTGATACTACACCTCCGGATATTCATTTTGTTTCGCCGAAAGAAGGTAAAGTATTCGAGGATGATTCGGTCACTGTAGAATGGGATGTTAGAAGTGATACTAGTAGGGTGGATCACTACCAAGTGCGGATAGACGATGGTGATTGGAATCAGATCGGTGAGTTCGAAGAATATGATTTCACCGATCTATCAGATGGTAAACATACAGTGGAGGTGAGAGCTGTAGATAATGCTGGAAATGTAGGAAGCGAGACTACCGAATTTGAGATAAGCACGGAAGATACCTCTTATATGCAGGTATCTGAATCTTGTTTACTACCTCTTTTACTCGCGATTATCATAGCGGTCCTGGTTGTCGCGGGCTTGTACAGTTGGAAGAAAAGTGAAGACGAGAAAGAACCCTCAGGGATGAGAGTAGCTCCGCCAACGAAAAGAAAAGTTCTGACGAAGAGGGAAACCCCTTCCAGAGATATCGATAGGGCAAAGACGGATATCTCACAAACAGAGGATGAAACTGAGATTACAGGGCAAAGCGAATGGATGGAAGATAAATCAGAAGCTGAAGAAGGCTCAGAAGATAAAGAGGTCTTCGAAGAGCCTTCGGAACTAGAAGGATCAGAAGAGACGCTAGAGGGATCGATTGAAGAGGAGATGGATATAGACAAACTTAGAGTGGTGGAAGGATTCCAAAAGATCAAGGGGATCGGTTCGGGTATAGCACATTCTCTCTATGAAGAAGGTTTCCATTCTAAGGAGGAACTCAAGGAAGCCGAGATAGAGGATATCAGGAGTATCGAGGGGATCGGTCATACTCAAGCTGAACTCATCCATGACTCTATCCAGGAAGATGAAGAAAGAATACAAAAAACCCCGACGATAACTGAAGAAGATTTCAAGTCTCATGAACTGGGTCCGATGGTAAAAGGTCGAGAGATGAAGGAAGAAGTAGAGGATAAAGACACCGCACCTCAAGTCGAAGATACAGATATGAAAACTCAAAAGATAGATTCAGAAGTATTCAAGGATGAAACTGGAGGGAGTGAAAAGATACCAAAAGAAGAAGCTATTGAAGAATTGACACAACTAAGGAGTGTCGGATCAGATAAAGCTGAAAAACTGTACGATAACGGTATAAGATCCCTGGGAGACCTGGGGAATATTTCTGAAAAAGATTTACGGGAGATAAAGGGGATAGGACCGGCTCTATCCGAAAGGATCCTTGATTCTTTGGAAGATATAGATGAGGAAAGTCGTAAAGAGTAAGATGTAGTAGAGAGGTTTTCAAGGCCGCCGGAAGAGGTGATGGCCGGTTTATTGGGGTGGGGATCTCGGCTGGGTTGTTGTTCGAAGGGTTGTTTCATCCGAGTGACGAGGTGAGAGTGGTGTGGGTTATTGTTGGAGAAAATAAGGGGGGGTTTGGCAAGAAGATGCGTCCAAAGTTTATAAATACTTATACTTTGTATACTATAGTGTATGACAACAGCAAAAACCATAAAGATCGATGAAGAAACACATCAAGAGATCAAAGATTTCATGGAGAAAGAGGGACTTTCCACCTTTGGCGAGGCAGTTAAAGAAGCAGTGAAAGGTGCCGAGGGTGTCGTGGATGAGACGGGCTGGATCGTTTCAACCAGAGATACGCTTTCCGGACGACCTAGGATCAAAGGTACCCGGATCGGCGTTTTGAACGTTTTTCATTGGCATTTTGAGGAAGGTTTATCGGTGGAAGAGATATGCAAGAACTATCACGTAGAGAAGGAAGGCGTTGAAGCCGCTGTGAAATATATAGAAGAGAACGAGGACGAGATCGAGTTGTTGAAGAAGGAGCAGGAACTAGCTGAAAAGGCATCGCAGGAGAGAGCTAAAGAGAGGCTGCAGGAGTTAGACCTATGAAGGTCTGCCTGGACGAAAACGTTCCGGATCACGTGAAGATTAGGCTCGAGGCCGAGGGTCATGACGTAAAATTCGCTAGAGATGTGGCGGGTCAAGGAGCTCCGGATGAAAAACTGCTGAAGCTCTGTGCCCAGGAGCAAAGGGTCCTATTGACCAACGATAGAGACTTCGACCGACTTCACGAGGTGATCCATCACGAAGGTATATTGAGATACGGGTTGAATCAGCAGACCAGGGAAGGATGGAAAAAGATCGTTAGAGGGATCGGGCTGATCGACCAACACTTAAAGATGAGGAACGAGCCGCAGTGGCCGAAGCAGTGGGCCGACATATTCGATCGAAAGTGATGGGTGGATAGAACACTTTTTTGGTTGGATATCACAGATGTTTGCCCGCCCGGTGAGCGCTGGCCGCTGCCGTCTTCCCCGGGCTCGCGGTCTTGGTTTGAGATTGCAGATCGGGTATGAACCTTCGGGATGCCGATGGTACGAGCTGTTTTAGCTGTGAGTGGGTAGGAAAACAAACTTAGACCGGTTTTTTTGAAAATGTTGTGTGTTCTAGTGAGGAAGCTTTATAGGTACTATGAGAGATACAAAAGAGAAACAACTAGATATTTAGCGGCGTACCTAAAGCTGGACCATTCGAGGTTTTCGGATCCACAGCTCAGAAGTTTTTTCACCAGACCTCTTCTATATTCTTGGTCCCTTTCAGGTAATCTTCGTAATCTATATTGGCAGGGATCCCGAACTCGTTCAGCAGATCTATGAATTCGGTCAAGGGGAGATCTAGTTCGTCGGCCGCCCTACCTAGAGAGATCTTACCTTCTTTGTATAGTTGGAGAATACGATATTTTCTGCCGTACTCTATCAACTCTCTAGCCGTGGCGGAAAGATCTTTTCCTTCTTCTTCCGCCACTCGGTTCAGGATGTTCTTTTCCTCTTCAGTAAGCCGAAGGCTCATAACTTCGCTCATTTTTTACCTCCTTTGATCTTTTCTTCAGCGCGAGGAATAAAATTCCTCTGGCTCACAAAACAAGTTTTGTTCACATCTCCGATGATCCTCGCTTTGTACCAGCCGAACTCTTCCAGTTTTCTCAGTTTTTCAAGGGCTATATCTTTATCTACGATTCCTTTCTCCTCGGCCCTTATCAGAAACGAGATACTGGTTGCGAAAGGAATCCCCGTGACCTTCGCAGCCTTGATCAACTGCCCGTCGTCGGTAGCGATAAGATCGGCGTCTTTCTTTTCAGATAACATCAGCACGGCGGCCTCTCCTTCATCCATGTTGAAATCTCTCATCAATTCTTCAACGGGCCCATCCTTTTTTACAGGTTCTACTCGAATTTTTCCTTCTTCGATCAAGGACTGGATCATCTTGGCATCGAAGGAGTCCTTTTTTGCGGTAGCTTCTTCCTCCACGACTTTTGGAATCGTAACGTTGATTTCTCGGGAGAGGTCACCTAACAGTTCTATCTTTGCTAACAGTATCAGCGTCGAGGCGTCGAAGACGAGCATGTATACAAAAGTAATACAAACGTAATATATAAACTTGTTCTTCCTAAAGGTGTGGAGGGTGGGTCTTTTGTTTAAACTGCGATGATTCATCTGTTGAGTGAGTGTTGTAGCCGCTTCCCCGCACTGGGATCGCTGGCCGCTGCCGTCTTCCCCTGCTCGCGGTCTAGGTAAGTAGATTTGTGCCGATGGACCAGTAGGATGCTGGTGGGAGCAGCTATTTTTTGTGATGTTATGAAAAGCAAGAGGTTTTGCACTCATCGTCAGCCTTTTACTAGGACTGCAAAAGGGGATAGTTATGCTCTCTGAACCTGCGGGAAACCAGGATCATCCAATATCGAGTTCTTCCAAGATTTTATGAACCTCCCGAAAGCATCT
>CAYWYD010000052.1:0-12451 GCA_964462425.1 uncultured Thermoplasmata archaeon | reverse complement strand
CTAATTTAGCTATGGACGAGTAAAAGGTACCGTTATTTATGTACGGATCAAATCTAAGTCCCAGGTAATCGACATGAATCCACGCGTCCGCATTGGCATCTTTCGACTTGTTCAACCTTATTACGAGCCTTCCTCCGTCCTCGTCAAATATGTAATCGGTAAGGTTGAATGAACTGTTGTACCATCCCTCATTCGCTGTTATCTCTATATCAGGTATCTCCACCCAATCGTTGGTAGAATTGTCCCAAACGGTCACGTTACAATCGTCGTTCTCCTCGTAACCGTAGAAGGTAAACATGGTCTTCCTGTTGTAGGTACTTCCCAGGTTATCGAATCCAAAATTTATATCGTAATATGAACTGGAGCCGGAACAGTTGAACCAGATCCTGTCGATGTACAGTGAATCGGTGGAATTGTAGCCCAGTGTTCTGTCCGTGTCTATCACGCCTACGTAGATGTTTCCGTCTGTATTGTTCAGCGTATCACTGGTGAACGTCCAATTATAATCTTCATCGCTGGTGTTTGTCACAGTTAACATCTCGGTCCATCCCGACGTTCCGACGTATCCCGTACCGGTGCTCGAGTAGTAAAAAGTAAAATTTTCTGTAACCCCTAGATCGGTATGATAGGCTTCTAGATTGAATTTGACATTTGAGCTTTCAGGGATGGAGAACTCCCAGAAGTGTTCGAGGTTACTTGTCGTCGATAAACCGGTTATGTTCACGTCGTCAACGTACCATCCTCTGTAAGTGTTATACATATCGTCAACGCTGTCGAAGACGAACTCGACGTCTATGACTTCACCTACATAAGCTGAAAGGTCGATAGTCTCCTTGACAAAATCATCTTCCGATCCAACGTTGGGATCACTTGAATCACGGTGATACACCACGTCGCCGTTCACCGTTACCTCGCATATGTCGTACTCACCGTCGTAATCTTCCGTTTCATACCAATGATAGAATTCGAGTTTTGGATTTGTCGCTTTGCTCAGATTGACCAAAGGTGCGTCTAGTGTGCCAGTGGTCTGGGCTCCGGTATCATAATCCCCAGTGGAATCCTGACCGTACCAGAAAGAATGTGTAGGGCTGTTGCTGTCTCCATAGGTGTCGCTTTCATCCACCCTGTGCCAAAGACCACTGGTAGACCAGCCGGAAACATCGCCTTCAAAATCCCAATAAGTATGATTCTCCGTTTCTTCCTCCTCTAGAACTTCGTACTCGTCGTCGCTTTCTTCCGTATAGGTCAGATCATTGATCCGGGTCCCATTTACTGTGGTTTCACCATTAGCGGTGGCGTTCACTTTTCCTCCAGCTTCTTTTATATTCCACATATCATCGTCCTTTTCTAAAGTATCATTAAAGTCTCCAGTACTTTCTTCCTGGTCATATATCGTCCCATTATTATCCACATCATACAGATTATCCGCAGATGTTTTATTGGCCAATTTTACATCGCCGTTGTTCGCTGGAGGTGTCGTACCGTTCTCTTTGACCTGAGTGTGGTATGTAGTTCCATTTTCGAATTCAGGTACAGTAGTATTTGTCTTCTCCAATAGGTATCCTTCACTATCCCCATAGTAAACGAAAGTTTCATCCACCGAGGGCGCGCCGACCGCAAGATCACCGTACCCGTCACCGTTCAGGTCTCCTGCTGCGCTGACTGAAAAGCCAAAGGTTTCGTTTCTAGATCGGCCGGAACTCAGCTTGTCTATTTCACTATCTCCAGCGTTGTAATTCGTAGATAGCGAGGTGCTGCCGTTGAGTGCGTACGCGGCTCCAGGCGTGGAGGCACTGTAAGTCGAGTTATGGGGAGCCCCGACCGCTAGATCGTCGTAACCGTCATCGTCCATATCAATACCGCCGTCGACGCTAAAACCGAACTTATCACCACTCGACTCACCCTGTATCGTGACATCAGCTTCATTCGAGGTATAGGAAGATGACCAAGTTTTCCTTCCATAAAACACATAAGCATGACCAGAACCGTTATCAGGTTCCCCTACGATAATATCATCATAACCATCGCCGTTGATGTCTCCCACCCCGCTGACATCCCAACCTAGATGTCCCCCTGCGGCGTTACCAAAGATACTGACATTCGCATCTGACGAGTTGATATAATTGCCTAGGTATTCATCTAACTGCTCGTAGCCGAAATAAACGAATGCGGCTCCGGAATCGTCACTGTCATTGTTCGGTGCACCTATTATGAAATCTTTATAACCATCTCCGTTCACGTCTCCCAAGGAACTGACGTTCCATCCGAATCTTCCGTTCGATTCTTCACCTCTTCCCTGGGTGAGGTTATCCAGTTCCGTTGCGGGATCGGATAGCTGCAGAGAAGGGCCTGACTTCTCCTCAACCGGTTCTACCCTATGAGTCGAGTTCGTCTCGTTCGAACTTCGATTTTGATCCTCACTCCGCCGATCATCCTTGTCTATCTTCTGATTTTCTTTTTCACTTTCACGTTCGGCTTCATCGGGCTCACGGGATCTCAACGGCTGCCCTACAGCTGGGATGATCAAAGTTACAGTCAAAGAAAAGATGATCAAGAACAGGAGGGATTTTCTTAAGAGCGGTTTATCCATACCGCTTTTAGCTCGTTTGATAGCTCTCAAAGGTTTGATAGTATCTGTATTGGTCGGATTTTCTCTTTTCTTAAGGACCTTTCTTTCGGGAACGGATCCTTTTCTTTCCGCGCTTTCAGATTTTTCTTTAGAGGGACCGCCTTTACGTAATTTTTTATGATTGATGATTATATCCAGGATCACCGCTGAATGGAATAGGACCATGAAAAACAATACATACTCTGGTACGAGTTCTATCGAAAAGGGCGTGAGATAAACATCGATCATCAGAGAGGATGCGATCGAGCCGCTTATCACCAGAGGAAAAGATAACTTTCTTCTCTCTATCTTGAAAGCGGTCGTGTCGAATTCAAAGGCCCTGTACGTGGTCAAGAACAATATCGCGGTCACTATGAAAGACAGTAAAATCGAGACCAGCTCTTCGCCGATGAAAAAAGGAGATGGAGTCAGATGTAGTATCAGCGAACTGGGCTGTGATAGCGGGTACACGACCAAGAACAGGAAAAATTCTAGAGCTACGAAAAGTGCAAGGAAAACAGGGACCGCGAAGGAATACATCGGTGTTATGAGTTGAGAAAGACCGATCTTCGGCGGCTCTCTTACCTCTTCTTCGACCTCGGGTTCTTCCTCTTTCGGTATCAGTTCTGACTTGGTCTTTTTACTTAATAGATCATCGGCTAGAGAGACGCCTTCTTCGAAAAGTGCATCTAGATATAAACCGTTCTTACTCTTTAGAGATAACTTGTCTATTTTTTTGTTTACTTCTTCTAGATCTATCTCCTCGGAGACCTTCTCCTTCCTTTCCCGTATCTTTGGAAGGAGCTTATACAGTTTATACACGGAGAGACTGTCGACTATCAGATCGTCTACCATGTCCATAGCGGCCCGATAATCGTTTTTCTCTAAAGCTCCTACGAGCTCGCGCTGGTCTCTCTTTATACTGTCGAGTGCTATCTCCTCGACTTCTTCCGCATCCGAGATCCTATCGGCGATGTTCTTAGCATCTTCTATCAGTCTTCTGCGGAGTGAAAATTTTGTCTTACAGGAAGGACATCTAGTGTGACCTTCCTCGTCCAACCTAACGAAGATCGCCGGGGTGGTTAGACGGGTGTAACAATTGTTGCAGATAAGCGACGTGTTTCTTTTCGAGGTTCTAAGTATTGTTTTCCTCTCTACCTCCTTCTCTTCGCCCTCACTATAACCCAACGGTTCACCGCAGTTTTCACATCTATCGTCTAGTAAAGAGACGGTTTTTCCACAGCTCGGGCAGGAGATGGTTTTATAGGAGTGGCTGCTATCTCCTGCCAATTTCATGTCACCTCCATCCTCTCCTTATTTTTAAAGAATCTGTAAGAAACGAAGGCGGTGGAGAGAGCAGCAACGATCACAGCGTAGTGAGCTATTTTAAAGACCCTTCTCAACAGGGTGGGGAATTCAAAGCTGGCCGTAGAGACCTCGTGGAATGTATCTTTGATCTCTATCTGGATCGTCCAACCACTATCTATCTCGAAATGAAATTCGATCATCAATTCGGTTTTGACGGATAGAGCGTCTCCATTTTTCACCCGCCTGATTTTAGACAGATTTATATCGAGAACGTCTCCCTCGTAGTTTTCGAATTGGTGAACCCGCTTGTTGGGATCACGTTCCATGGAAGAGTTTTCATATTGATAGTAACCAAAGGAAGAGATGGTCTTCCCCTGCATATCGTGAATGGTCGCGTTCACGTGGGTTATATCCTCCCATCCGTTGTAATCTGAAGCTATCACAGTCAGATTGTAAAGACCGTTTTCTTTGTTAAAACAGACTTTGCTGGTTTTTGGAGGGACATTCTTTATGCTCACCCCGTCGCCCCCGACACCTTGGGCGCAGAAAACCAAGACGATTCCGACAACGATAAGTATAGCAGCTACCCTATCTTTCATCTTCCCCTCCATTTTTGCTTCTTGAGAAAAGGTATACTGACACGAAAGAAAGACCGACAGCGATCACTCCGATATTCACCAGTTTAGAGGTGCTCTCTCCACTATCATCGACTCCCGTATCCATCCCAGGAGGTGCTCTTTTAACGTTTATAGTGGTCCTATACCTGTGAGTAGAGGTTTCATCATTTACTTTATAAACGACTTTACCGGTCACATCCTCGATATTCGCTTTTACCGATACGGTGAATCTGTATTCCCTACCCGGCTTTAGGGTTACACTGTACGGCGGGTCATTCTCTTCGTTTCCCTCGACGGATTCGATCTTTATGTTTTCGCTCAATATATCGATCGTGACCGTTTCGTTACCGCTCAGATAAAAGCTTAATGTTCTCTCCCCCTGATATTCCATGGTTATCGTTTCCCTGTACTGTAGGGTGAGTCCGTCTCCCATATCCTTGATCTCGTAGTTCCTATGGCCGACGGCTATCCTTCCAGATAATGAAAACTTTAATTCCGGTACAAGAGCATAAGTGTTGTTGGAGACGATATGTTGGGGAAAGACCGCTACGGATCCCTGTAGGTTGATGTATCCAGGGCCCCAATCTTCTGAGGACTCGACGGTAAGATCCGATTCGATCTCCTGCCCCGGAGTGATTATGCCTTTTGACTTCGAGACCGAGATGTGTGAAGGAAAAGTCTTGAAGTTTGTATCGTAAGAGAGGACGGAGTTACCTACGTTTTCCAAGATATATTTCTGCGGCGACGACGACTGCTTTTCAGAAGTGAAAGGTTCGAAGAGAAAATAAAAATCGGCGCTCTGTATTTCCGCACTGACTCTCCTTGGCTTTTCTACATAGACATCGTACTCTTGAGCGTTAATCTGGAGGTTCCACGTACCGTAAGGGTCTGTAGCGTTGACTCCGACCACCACTTCATAATGATCTCCAGATATCTTAGACTTTTTCAGGTCCATATAGGACACATCACCTTTCCAACCACCGTCGTACCACCAGTGATAAGAAGTGTTCTGATAGGAGAGTTTTATATGGGGTTTCTGGGAAGAATCGAATTCCATCTTATGGTAGAAACCAGCGACCATCACGGGGTTCTCGTCTTTGTACCGTGGAGAGCACTCCAACATGTTGATCTGTAGGTTCTGTGATGCTTGGAGAGAGTTCGATCTAGCTATAGTACTTATAGGCGAAATCAAAGCTGGTAATAGCAGAACGACCACGAGGATCAGCGGGAACTTTTTCATATTATGCATACCTCTCATCTTTCTATCATGAATTCGGGTCCCAGGCCACGTCCATCTTTATCTCGTAGGTTATCGCTGTCTTGTAAGTGTCCGCTATAGTAGCCATGGGGATGTTTATCAACCAGGTGGTGTTGAGCTGGGTCCAGTTGGTCTCCTCCTCATGAGTGATATTGTCAGAATAGTTGAGAAAGACCGGTTCTCCGAGGTTTTGAAATTGGGTATAGTTCTCTATCCAGCCAGGGTTAGTCCTGCTCGTGTTGACATAGACGTTAGTTATATCTATCTGCTCGTCGCCGTCGTTGGCTTTCGGATCATCGCCGTTATCAAAGGTATGGTTGATAGAGGCCGATACGTTGAAATTGTCGTTCGAACTCATCGTGAGATTCGACTGTAGGGTATCCTGCACGTCATCAACACTTCCGTTCTGTGTAGCCGCGATGGTTTGGCCGGGGAATCCAGTTCCGGTCACGTCGCTCTGCGCCACCACGTTCACATACTTGTACACGCCGTATTCGTTGTGCCACGTTCGATTTATCCCACTCGTCGACTGGTGTATCGTCCAGTTCACGTTCCAGGACCTATCGGTATCGAAAGTGGTGCTCACTTCCCCCTCGTAATCTGGGTCACTGGCGTTGTCACCCCATACCCCGGTATCAGGAAGGGCGTGCTTAATCTGCTTGTTCCAGGAGAGTTCGACTGTCCAATTCTCCGTCGTAGAATTGCTCCAAAGTTTTTCAGCGCCGACGTAGGTGACCTCATCATAAGGATGGTCGGTCACCAAGCTCCACACGCTGTTGCCTGAGGAGTTATCGTATTCCAATTTCCACCGGTAGTTGGCCCTGCCGGTCCGGTTATCGAACCAGTAGCCGTTATCCTGGTTCTCATCGTACCATGCAGATACGTTAACGAAACCTGTCTGCTCCAGGCCGCCAACCGAGGTGTAGTTGACCGTTACATTGACATTTTCACCGATCTGGCCCTGGTTATCTCCTAGGATCGAGCCACCGCCTTCAGCTATAGTCCCGTTCCTAGTGATATTCCTGTAATTGAGTATGGGTCCCTCTACGGTGATACTCAGGTTTGTAGAATCGTCTTGATCTTCTCCTATGTCTCCTCCTGCTACAGTTCCACTTGTAAAAAGGAGCAGGATCACAACCGACGCGACTATATCGCCTAGGTTTATTTTCATCTCATAACCACCTTTTAGATGCAGGAAGCTTGTAAGTGTTCAATATATCTCTCAAGAATATATTTAGGGCTTTTTAGCCAAATATCAGCGCTGATAATCAAAGATATCAAGTTACTGGATAGGAGATTTTTAGGTGATATAAAGGTTAAAAACCAATATTGATTATTTCTAACGTATCCTATAGGCTCTAGAGGTCCATAGAAAAAAATAAAAATTATAAAAAATATAGAAAGGAAAAAAGGAGAAAGGGTTTTTGTCGAAGCTTTACTGTCTAAATCATGAATTCGGATCCCAGGCTACATCCATCTTTATCTCGTAGGTTATCGCTGTCTGATAGTGGTCCGCTCTGGTAGCCATGGGTATATCTATCAACCAGGTCGTATTTAGCTTGGTCCAGTTGCTCTCTTCCTCATGTGTGATATTATTTGAGTGGTTGAGAAAGACCTGTTCCCCAAGACTTTGGAACTGCGTATAATTTTCTATCCAATCGGGATTGTTCCTGCTTGTGTTCACATAAACATTTTGGATATCTATCGTGTCCGAGCCGTCATTAGCCTTCGGATCTGGACCGTTATCGAAGGTGTGGTTGATCGAAACCGATGTATTGAAATTATCGTTGGAACTCATCGTTAGGTTCGACTGAAGAGTGTTCTGCACCTCATCTACGCTTCCGTTCTGGGTCGCGGCTATGGTCTGACCTGGAAAACCGGATCCGGTGACGTCGCTCTCCGCAGTGACGTTCACATACTTGTAGATGCCGTATTCGTTATGCCAAGTCCTCGTTAGACCACTTGTAGTCTGATAAATAGACCAATTAACATTCCAAGATCTTGAGCTGTCAAAAGTGGTGCTCAATTCTCCCTCATAATCGGGATCGCTAGAATTGTCGCCCCATACTCCGGTTTCGGGAAGAGCGTGTTTTATCTGCTTGTTCCAGGAGAGTTCGATGGTCCAATTTTCCGTGGTAGAGTTACTCCAGAGCTTTTCAGTACTGACTAGGCTCACCTCGTTATAAGGGTGATCAGTTACCAGACTCCAGCTTCCAGTTGCTGTAGTGTTATCGTATTCCAATTTCCACCGGTAGTTGGCTCTGCCGCTTCGGTTCTCGAACCAGTAGCTGTCATCTTGGTTTTCATCGTACCAGGCGGAAGCATTCACATAGCCCGTTCTATCGAGCCCGCCTACGGAGGTATAGTTCAAGGTCACATTGACATTTTCATCGACTTGACCCTGATTCTCCAGCAGGATGGATTCTCCACCTTCAGCTATAGTTCCGTTTCTAGTTATGTTTCTATAATTAAGAACAGGTCCAGGGACGGTTATACTGAGTTTCGTCGAATCATCTTTATCCTCTCCAACATCTGCGCCTACGGCCATCCCGCTCGTGAAGAGAATCAAGATCACCATACACGCGACCATATCTCCTATCCTTATATTCATCATAGCCACCTCTTAATAGGTAAAGTCGATATTATCTTTGTATTGATCTCTTTGATATTTAATACCTTGTATTTTTTTCTCAGGCCTGAATATCAAACCTGTTAATTGTACGAGATAACACAAGTTCATAGAATTTTCATACTACACGCTATTTTCAAATAAAACTTTCCCATAGACATCTTTAGGAATCGTAGATTCCTTCGATATATGGAATGAAATACCATAAATATCTTCAGGAATCAAAAAAGAGAAAAGATTGAAGATGGTGTAAGAACCTTTCTGCCTCAGAGTTGCGTCGTCAATTTATCTAAAAAGACTCCTATTGACTTTTCCTCTTGTACTCGATCAACAGTGATAAAGCCTCGTCTAGATCGTCTTCTTCTTTAGACTCTATCACATCGCGAAGCAGGGAACCGAGTCCCGATATCTCTTCTTTAGATAGGTCGGCCTTTTCAACATCTTTACTCTTCTTTCGTAGATCGGCTTTTAAGCCTTTTACGATAGGGGCGAAGACCTCCTCAAAAGCCTTGTCTAGAAATTTTTCAGATTCTTCAAGATGATCTATCTTTAATTCGTCCCAAGCCTGGCTGAGTAGGCCATAACTCTTCCTCGTATCTATCTTCAACTCCTCCGCCCAAAATATCAGATTATAGAGAAGTGTCATCTTCTTCCTCAAAGGTCTTTCAGCTTCGTCTATATTAAGCTCGTCCTTTATCGGAAGATCATTTCCACAGATTGGACATGTACTTAAATCAACTATCAATTCCGAGTCACATTCCGGACAAACTCTCTTTGATTCTTCTGGTTCTTTTTTCAGACTATACACCCCTTTGTCCATTCAGCCGCCACATAGATAAATCTTATCCCAGATCACAAGTTGAACATTTCGAACTCGTTTTTCAATTTGTTGAATTCCTCTCTGCTTATATTGAAGTCGATCTCCCCTACGGACTCTGGATTGACGGCTAAAAGAAATATACCTCCTTCGACAGAGGTCATCTCTTTGATTTGCTGCAGTGTAGTTAGTAAATCATCGAATTCGAGGTAGGAAAGTAGGAATTCGATGCCGTGAAGTACGATGATACCCTGTTTTGTCTCCAGGAAAGACTCTGAGATCTTGAGCATCTCTTCGTTGAAATTTTCAGGTCTGATCGTCCTCACATTCTCCGTTCCTTCCACCGTACTCAGCCAGAACATAGGAGAATCTATATCAGGATACCTATCTTTCAATTTTGAGGGGAATCTCCTTGTAAAACACAGGCCGGGCATACCTTCCTCCAGCGCATTGATGAACGTCCTAAAGATTCGCTCAGCTTCCTTCGCCTCGTCGGCTATAAGATACGATCCGCCCGGTTCTAAATTTTTAATCTTAACTCTATCCCTCTTTTCTTCCTTTTTGAATAAATCACCATCTACCCTTCTTTCGGACTTGACCACCTCATAATCATCCTCTCTAATCCTAGCTATGTGGTATTCTCCCAAAAGACCCGATACAACTCCTGCCGCGTAACCCGCTAGAAAGTAATCGTCATCGATACTAGCGTCGTATGGGCTTATCTTTATCTTCTCGTCTACGTCTACGTCGAAGTTCGTTATTCCAGAGTGGATAGCTGTCAGAACGGTCTTGGTTTTCAACTCGTCAAGGTCGCTCTCTTCTCCACTCATCTCTACCGTCTCTTTACCCCATTTAAACCCTAGATGATAGATGGCAAAATTGGCTTCGTCGTCACTGCCCATCTGCTCGATGGTCGTCCTCAGGTAGGGTATTATATTTTTAGGCATAGACACAAGGTCAGTCATTCTATATCACGCTCCAATGATAATTCTCCTATCTTCCGGAATGCTTCTTCCACATTCTCTCCAGTCTTTGCACTGGTGAAGTAATATGAGAAATCAGAGTCTAACTCATACTTTTTATCTTCGGCCCATCTGCATTGGTCCTCTAGGGAGACTCTAGAGAAATCTGGAATCTCATCATAAACTTCCTCATAAAACTCGATAACATCCTCTTGTTCCTTCTCTATGAACGACTCAAAATCGTCGTATCTACTGTTTTTATACTCCTCGATGAGATCCAATTTGTTCCCTAAAATCACAAAGGGGATCTTACCCGTGACCGAGAAAACTTCGTTTATCCAGCTTGCCAAATTCAAAAAAGTGTCGTAGCGGGTCAAATCGTAGACTATTATGGCACCATCGGCTCCCGAGTAGTGAGAGGAGTGAAGGTCTTTGTTCATCTTCTGCCCGTACATATCCCAGAGCATAAGCTTGACTCCGAGGTCGGGCAAACTTTTCTTTTTCACGTTGACTCCGATCGTCGCTATATATTCGTCGTCGAATCTCTGTTCCACGAATCTTCTTACCAAGGAGGTTTTACCAACGGCTCCGTCTCCCAAGAGCAGGATCTTCCTCGATTTTTGAGCCATGTTATAACAAATAAGTAGATCATATAAAAAGGTATGTTCTGTTCTATAATGCTAATAATGGCAGTGGAAAGGAAAGAGGGAAAAAGTTTGGGACAAATTTGAAATTGAGGGTGAGAAAAGGTATTCTTGATAAATGAGGACAAGTTATTTATTATGACAGCCCCCATAATTATTAACGAAGTAATATGAATAAACTATGGGGGAAATATATCGCTTTCCTGATCTCAGGAGCTATAATAGTGGGGGTATCCCTTAGTTCAGCTTATGTACTTCCCGTGGGAACACAGCAGGACCAAATAGACGAAGGTGTTGATGCTCCAGGTGAGATGAACGATGCTGTCGGCGAGGAAGACGATTTGAAAAGTGAGGACGATGCTGAAGGTACAGACTATGGGATCGAGAGTCTATCGGAGGGACCGTGGCCGTCCTTCGGTAATAACAAACGAAACACCCGATTGAGTTCATACGAAACGTGGCACAGAGACGGGTCCGTGAACTGGACCCATGAAGCGGGGCCCTCTTTAAGGTCGTCACCGGCTATAGGTTCTGAAGGGATGATTTATTTCGGTTCCATAGACAGAAATCTTTACGCACTCGACGTGGATGACGGTGAAGAAAAGTGGAGTTATAACACGGACGATGTGATTACCTCGTCACCGGCGGTTTCTGAGGACGAAGTCATCTATTTCGGATCAGGAGACGAACATATCTACGCTTTGAATCCCGACGGATCTTTAAGATGGAAATATAAAACAGGCGGTGAAGTATATTCATCCCCGACAGTAGATGAAGACGGTAATGTATATGTGGGTTCATACGATCACAACCTTTATTCTATCGACGCCGAGGGAAATTTGAATTGGAAGTTCGCCTCAGACTCTTGGCTATGGTCGTCGCCCTCGATATCTGAAAAGGGCGTAGTTTACGTCGGTTCTGGAGACGAGAAACTCTATGCGATCGACAAGACTAGCGGTAACGAGCTGTGGAACTACAATACCGACGGTTATATCTATTCGACGCCGGCTATAGGGGATGATGGGATATATTTTGGCTCTTATGACGACAACCTTTACGCACTAGACCGGGAAGATGGCGATCTAAAATGGAAGTTCGACTGCGGAGTCCATATCCATTCCTCTCCTGCGGTCGACAAGAACGGTACAGTCTATTTCGGCGATAGAAATGGTAAGGTCCATGCTCTGAAAGAAGGAGTAGAACAATGGTCATTTCAGACCGGTGATAAGGTCAGATCATCTCCCGCAGTGAGCGCTGACGGATCCATCTATGTCGGATCTCATGATGATTCTCTTTATGCTTTAAGTAGTAAAGGGGAAAAGAAATGGTCGTATGAAACCGATAGTGATGTGTTTGCCTCCCCGGCTATAGGTGAGAAAGGTAGAGTGTTCGTCAGCTCTATGGACGGTAAGATGTATTCGTTCGGCGACCCCGAATATGAGGTAGATCTGGAGATAGAGCCTTCAACTGATCAGACCATGAGCGCGGGAAATACGATAGACTTCAGCGCTTCTGCGTATGACCAGTACGGTGATCTGATCACAGATACGGACTCAGACTTCTCCTGGCAGAACACTGACGATACAGGGCTGTTCGACAAAACAACTG
>CAYWYD010000051.1:3638-13325 GCA_964462425.1 uncultured Thermoplasmata archaeon | reverse complement strand
CAGCTTAGCGAGAAAAGTGATTAAAAAGAAGGAGCGAGCGAAAGCGAGTTCCCTCGCATCTATTTTTTCTGAACTTTATGAAGAAAAAATTGAGAAGAGGAATCCTTGATTCCTCCGTGTCGATAATCTTACGAACTTGTGATTAAGTTATCGGAAGATGGAATGGGTTTTTTACACAAAAACTGCTCTAAAAACACTGTAGGGCTTTCAGAGAGAGCTCTCAAAGAAAGATGTTGACAAAACACCTTTCTTATTCTAGAACCCATCTTTTGAAAAGGCCTTCAGTCAAAACAAAGTAGAGAATCTATACAGGTCCTACGCCGTAGTGACAGAAAAATAGTATCTAGTAGCCGCTCTCCTCATACAAATGTAAAATACTTTTTTATCTAGCAGGTTTGCGTGATTTCGAAGTTAACTATGGATATAATTATGAACAAAAACAGCTAGGTCTATTATCAGTGAAGCATCTATCTGTTCTACTTTTTTATCCGATCAATCTCCTTATTTGCGTTAAAACTTTTGTAGAATCTCTTCACTCTTCTTGCTCTACTAAACGCTCAGAGGGTTGTTTTTTCAGTGAGTTTGGTTCTATATCCCCCTTGTCCTCACCTTCTTCTTTGAACTCGTCTCTAGATAAGAATATCAATACGAGAGCCGCCAACGAGAGTATAGTACCCAAGAACCATGGTCCAATAGAGAAGAGTCCCAGGATCGCCCCTAAGAGCGCTATGCCCCAGTGGATCCGTTTGATAGCGAATATACCTCCGATGAGCAGGAAAACCCCGAATACCAATATCAGCACTCCACATACATTTAGGATTGACTGGATATAATCTTGGTCTATATCTTCTTCTATTTCTCCTCCTGCCTGTTCGTCCAAGTTGACAGTTCCTATGTCTAGAAATAAGACCTCACTAGCTGCTAGAATAGCCAAGATGAAAGCGATGATCATCAAGATCCCGGCTATCGTGCCCTTCTTACCTCTTTGTTCCTGATCCATCTTCTCCCCCTTTTGCCTTTATCTCAGTAAATACAATAAAGGTCAAGCTTTAAAGTTTTTTATCCGTCTAAAAATTGATCTCTGTATTGGTATTTTTATTTATCAGTCAACACTACTGCTCCTCCTTGATCTCCTCTATCCTTTCTTCCAGATCGCTCCGCAATTCATCACCCATCTTCTTTCCGCCGAAATAATCTAAACGGGCGGCGATAGCTATCTTGTTAGCGAAGGCTCTAGCTATCTTCCCTCGAAGTTGTTTGGAAGCGTCGTGCACGAAGGGATGTTGAAGGATAAGACCGTGCTTCGGCGGGTCAGTATCTTTATTGAGATGCTTGAACAGGGCTTTCTCGGCTCCGAGGATCTGGATGGTGCTGGCGGGCTGTTTGGCTAGATCCTCTAAAGATCCTTCCTTTGCTATCAGTTCTCCCCCCAATTTAGCTCCAGCTAATTCAGTCAAATTGGGCGCCTGTTCCTTCATCCTTTCTTCCACGTATTCATGCAGCATCTCTCTATATTCCATATCGTTCTTCAACTGGCTAGCCATATTTTTGAACAGCTTTTCCTCCTTCTCAGTGATCTTGCCACCGGTGGTGCTGCCTTTAAAACCTATTTTGTCCACTATCTCTTCTCTTACTCCGTAAGAAGCAATCAGTTCTACAAATCTTTCGTCTCCGACCTCGTTTTCAAGCTCTGGAAAATGTAAAGAGTAAAAATCTCTCAACCTCTCCTTCTTGATGTTGATTATCTCGTTCAGATCCTGTATCGTGTCTACAGTCTTCGCCAGGTACTCGCCGAAATCGATAGACTCTCTTACCTTCTTTTCTCCCAACTTCAAGAGAGCTTCCTGTAGGAGTGAGTCTTCATAGGAATAATCTTCCGGGTCTATATAGACTCCGTCAACACCTTCCTCCATCACTTTTCCGAATTCGGACAACCGCTCTGATGTCACCCAAAGCTCGCCGTTTTTTTTCTCCGCCAAGGATCTCTCTTCTTCCAATATCTCTCCTTCTTCCCTTGCGAACTTTCTATCCGCTATCTCTTCCTCGTCTTTGGGAAAAAGCTCTTCGTCAACCACCTCGTTTCCTTTCACTATGAAAGTACCGAACCAAGTGGTGTGCATAATCTTCTTTTCTTCGCTCATGGGCTAAAAGAGAAGTTAGTATGGTATAAATCTTGTCAATCGTTCTCGTCGGGCAGAATATAGAGGCGCTCTTCGATCTTGACCACATCGATCTCTTCTTTTTCGGTAGAAAAACCCTCTGGTTTCAGAAGTGTCTTCGTCTCGTAGGTCTCTGGATCTAGAACTTTGATATCACCATTTTCTTCCGAAACCACCACCGCCTTTTTTACCAATTCCTCCCCATCGTAAATCTCCGCTTCCTCCAGATCATTCTTATCGATAGTGGTGGACTTGTTCTTTTCGATATCGTAAACTACCACTGGCCTGTTCCCGCTCTTGACCCCTCTGATCCTGTATATCTTTTTCTCGTGCTTGATGAAGTCGCCTATATCATATGGGGGTAACCTTACCGAGTAAGTCATCCTGTAAACGTTCTGTCCGTCCTCTCTACCGGCGAGCTCTGAAGATGATGTTACAAGCCCGCCGAACTTGTCCGCTATCTCATAGGAAAGGTTTTTGCTTACCCTATTGTCGCTGAGATAAAAATCTATTCCGCCGTGTATCTCCTCTTCAGCGGTGATAAAAACGTCCTTTTTTTCCCCCTTGTCGACTTCTATCCTCTGGTGTACAATCTCGCTCACTTCTTTCTTTTCCTCATCAGTCATCTCTTTTTCCGTCGGTCTGACCTGTACTATAGCTTCGTAATAGTTCCCCTGTTTTTGACTGCAGTTCCTACACTGGGTTTTTTTCAGGACCACATTGGTGTTCAAGTGTTTTTCAACCTTAGCGTCGTCCGAGAACAGCTCTACGTTAAGGTCAGCATGGATATTTTTTGGATCGCTTTCGTCGAACTCTACCTGAAAAGCAAACCTGTCTACGGAAGAAGAAATCGATAGCGCGTCCTCGATCTTATCCAACATCAACGTCTGGAGATCTGCTCTCTCTATCCATTCCTTTCCCTTCCTAAAACTTCCGCAGTGGCCGCATATCTCTATCTCTATAGGATCTTCGACCTCGACACTCGCATTTTTGTTGAAGTAACACTCGCTACATAGGCCGTCTTTTAAATTTTTAACTTCCGCACCGCATTCCACGCATATCATTTTATTCACTCAGATACGAACTACCTGTAAATGGGGAACATCCTCTATCCTCATTATGTCGTCCTCGTCTCCGAATCCGGCCTCTACAGCAGCTTTGACCACTTCTTCCCCGACGAGGTTTCCGATCGTAGCTTTTTTGAACTTCGTCTGCAGCCTCTTTTCATCTGATTCAATATCGATGATGTCTCCTCCATAAAAGCTTTCCTTAACATTTAAGTGGATATCTCCTTCCTCCAAAGTGACCCCCAATAGATCTTCGTCACAGGCTGCTAAAAGAATGTCATCCCCTTGGTCATACATCCTAAAATTTACTTTCATGTGATCCACCTAAAATTTCTCAGGCCAGGTCGTAACTGTTCGGCGACGGTTCATATATCTGACCATTCGTTTTCATCCTATCGAGTTCCTTTTTCACTTCCTCTCTCGATAACCCTCTCGATACCGCTTCTTCGAGGATATCGTCCTTTGGAACGCCGTTTTCGTGAACTTTGCTCTTCTCCTGAAGTATGCTTCTGATGTTTTCAAGGAGATTTCTTTCACTGGCGGACACGCTGGAGGCGACTATGTCTATATCCAGTGTATCGCTGTCGGTGGAGGCGACCTGGTGCAGGAAGTACTCGGTGACCCTTATGGCTCTTTCTGCATCTTCCACCGTGGCCTGATCTCTGAGATGAGCCCGGGCACTAGCTTCTGCGAGTCGGACCAAGGAATCCAGCTGTCTAGCGGTCGCCGGTATGGTGTCGTCGCCGCCCTGCTCTCTCAAGTCTAGGTATTCGCCCTTCAATTTTTCCATCGCTTGATCGGTCAACACCGGTTTCTTGGACTTCGCGTGAGCTATATATTTTCTCAAGAATTCTTTATCTAGATCCGGGCCGAATTCCTCTTCTACGTCGGCCTCGTTCTTCTCTATCCTCTCTCCTTCTTCGTGGAGGTTCAGGATATGTTCAGCTATATTGGAGTCTTTTTCCTTATCCGGCTTGTCTATAAGTGCGAATATGAGATCGAACCTGGATATCAATGGAGGTGGAAGATCGATCTGCTGAGATATATTTTCATGTCTTTCGAATCGTCCGTACTGGGGATTTGCTGCTCCTAGAACGGAACATCTCGAGTTCAAAGTCGCATTTATACCAGCTTTAGCTACAGAGATTGTCTGCTGCGCCATCGCCTCGTGCATAGCGCTCCTATCCTCGGACCGCATCTTGTCTAGCTCGTCGACACAAGCTATACCCCCGTCAGCAAGAACCAAAGTTCCCGCTTCTAGTACCCAGCGGCTCTCTCCCATCACTTCTTCTCTTATAGCGGCGGCGGTCAACCCCGCTCCGGTGGAGCCCTTACCCGAGGCGTACATACCTCTAGGAGATAGTTCTCCTATGTACCTCAAAAGCTGGGATTTTGCGGTACCGGGATCTCCTACTAGTAAAATGTGTATATCCCCTCTTTTCCTCGAACCGTCCGGCAGTTCCTTGGGTACACCGCCGAAAAGTTGGAGAGCCAAACCGATCTTTTCTTCACGTAGGCCGTGGATGCTCGGCGCTATAGAATTCACGATCTCCGAGAATATCCTAGGCTCATTAGCTTTATCTTGTATCTCTTCTTTATCTTCCTCAGATAACTCTAGATCTTCGAATTCGTATTCTTTCACCTCTATACCGTTCACTCGCATGTATATATCGAAGACCCTGCTTTCCGATCTCGAACTCTTCCTTTTCGGTTTTCCGTCCAATATACCGTTGAGGGTGATTCTGTCTCCCGGCGATACTTCACCGACTAGATCGTTCTTGACCCAGCTTTTCAATCTCTGAGGTTGTTCCCCTCCTCTCAACTCGTCGGGACTCTCCTGAATTTCGATATTTTGAAAGTTTCTGAACTCGGATTCGTCTCTGAGAAGGGTAAAATTCGTTTTATTCGAGGTCTTTTCACACTCGGCGCATCTCGTAGGCTCTTCTATATTGCTCCCGCTCTGCTTAACTTTAGTTTTAGCACCGCAGAATCCACATCTGAAAACCGCCGTAGAAATCTTCGGTCTCACCTCGGTAGCTTTTCTCACTAGACCGTTTATCGCCAAGTAATTTGCCAAGTCGTCAGACCTCAGGTCTCTTATCATTTTCTTCCTTGCATCGGAGAGCCCGGTCAATCGGAGATGGATGTGAACGTCTTCGTAGGCTTTACCCAAGACCTCCTTGATCGCTTTTTCGCCCTCGTCTAAACAGAGCTTAGGTTTTTCCACCACGTACCTCGGAAAGTCGATATCTTCAAAGAAAAGTGTCAGATCCTTGTAGGTGATGAAAATGGATTTTTCGTCGGGATAGTTATCCGCTACCTTTATCAGTTCAGAATGGAACTGTTCATCTTCAAAGAAGTCCCTGAATTTTTCTCGTATCTCGTCTCTTTCGTAACTAGCCATCGATATCTCCGGATTTAGTTGATTAATAGACGGAGTAAATAAACCTATCCATCGAGTCCGGTTTTATATTCGCTTCGATGATACAAAATTTATATAACGGCAATATATAAAGAACATATTCAAAGAAGCTGGCGGAAGGGATGTTTCCCGTGCTTCAGTCAAACAGTTCGCCTATTCCGGAGTTATCGAAAATCAGTTATATGGAATTTGAGGGAACAGAATAGAGAAGATTAGAAAAGTTTAAACCAAGCGATTTCGAAGAAAGTTTCAAATAATCTTAATCATTTGAAGAGGCAGCGCAGAAGTCGACTGATAACATGTCTAAAGAACTGAATGTTGAGAAGATAAGAGAGGACTTTCCCGTCGTGGAGGATTATATATATTTCGACAGCGCATGTTTGAGTTTGAAACCTCAACCCGTCATAGATGTGATCAACGCGTATTATTCAGGTTTTCCGGTCTGTGAAGGTAAAAGAAGTTCCCACACGCTCTCGACCGAAGTTACTAGAAGGATAAAGAAAAGTAGAAAAGCCGTCAAGGAGCTGTTGAACGCCTCCTCTGAAGAGGAGATAGTGTTCACAAAGAACACCACTGAAGCGATAAACACCCTCGCTCGAGGACTTGGTCTCAAAGAGGGAGACAAGGTCCTCACCACGGACAAGGAACACAACAGCAATCTAGTTCCATGGATCAAGATGAAAGAAAAGGAGGGCATCGAGTACCAGCAGGTCTCCACTGATGAAGACGGCGGCTTGAACATGGAGGACCTGAAAGAGAAGATAGATCAGAACGTAAAATTAGTCTCGATGGTGCACACCTCGAATTTGGACGGAACCACCATACAAGCTTCTAAAGTTGCCGATATCGTCCACGAGCATGACGCTCTTTTCATGCTCGACGGCGCTCAAAGCGTACCCCACAAGCCGGTGGACGTGGAAGAGATAGGGGTCGATTTTTTAGCTTTTTCAGTTCACAAGATGCTCGGGCCGACGGGAGTCGGCGTACTTTACGGTAGGAAGGAGTTGTTAGAGGATTTAGAACCGCTACTATACGGCGGCGGCGCGGTCAGATCCACCGAGTATGACGAGGCGGTGCTGCAGGATCCTCCGGCCAAATTTGAAGCCGGTCTCCAGAATTTTGCCGGCCAAGCCGCGGTCAAACCAGCGGTAGATTACGTGATGGATATCGGTCGAAAGAAGATCGAGGAACATGAAACGAGATTGAACAGGATCGCGACTGAAGAGTTGAAAAGCAAAGTCAATATAATAGGTCCCGATGAGGCGGAAAAAAGGTCTGGCATATTCAACTTTCAATTGAAGCAACTTGGCTGCCACGAGATCACTTTACTGATGGACGAACAAGATATCCTTTTGAGAGGAGGGCAGCAGTGCGTGCATTCATGGTACAGCTTTCACGGACTCGAGGGAGGCAATAGAGCTTCGTTCTACCTGTACAATACGGAAGAAGAGGTCAGGAAGTTCATAGACGTGATCAAGTCTTTGATCTAATTTTTTATAAAATTTGCTACCATCTCCGAGAACTCGTCGAAGAGTTCGTCAACGACGTCCTTATCGGTTGTTTTGAAGAGAAGCTTTCCCGAAGGATAGATACCTACCTCGACGTCGGTCTCATCATGCCGAACCAGAACTATAACCTCGGAAGAGAACTCGATCCCGTAGTCATTCTCTTTTAGAACATCTTCGAATTTCTCCAGATCTAACCTCGTATCTTCCGTCGGCTCGGCTCGATATGCGCCTGCATCCGAACACGGTTCGACCATGTCGTACATAGTTTTTCACACAAAAAGTTAGATATTATATTGTTTTGGTTTTTAGAGAAGGGATATTTTAATAAATCACTAATTCATAACTTCTAACATGAGATGCGAAGAGTTCGTAAATAAATACCTGCCCACTGTAAAAGCGGAGATAGTGGATGTGCTTTATAACGACTATGATATTACTCAAGTGGAGATATCGGAGGTGTTGAATATCACTCAACCCGCCGTCTCTCAATATATCGCGGGGGATAGAGGCGGGAATAAAGAGTTGGAGGAAGATATCTTATATGAAACCGAAAAGACCGCTAAAAAACTTTATGAGATGCACGAATCGGGCGAGGTGACGGAGGAAAAATTGGACGATCTGATGTGCGATATATGTAAAAAGATATGAGTGATCTTCTTTTCTTTACGACCTCGAAACATTTTTACAGTACTTTGTACTGACCCAAGACGATAGGATGAATCAGGCTGAGATAGAAGATGCTCTGGTAGAGGCTATAAGAGAAGCGGTCACGAGCGTAACGAAGGAGACCGAGGGTGCTTTGAAAAAGGCTAGGGAAACAGAAGAGAAAGAAGGTCCACAAGTACAGCTAGATGCGATCTTGGAAAATATCGAGGTGGGCAAGGACGAAAAAAGACCCATTTGTCAAGACACGGGGACTCAAACATTCTTTATAGAGGTCGGAGAAGAGTTTTGTTCTTTAGATCTTTTAAAAGAAGCGGTCGGTAACGCGGTCAAGAAAGCTACCGAAGAGGTTCCTCTTAGGCCTAACGCTATAGATCCTTTGAGCGACGTGAACAGCGACGATAATACCGGGCGATACGTACCGGCTCTCCACTGGGATGTCGTCGAGGGAGACGAAGCGGTCATACACGTCCTACCTAAAGGAGGCGGAAGCGAGAATATGAGCAAATTGGAGATGATGACACCCGGAAGAGGATTGAAGGGGGTCAAAGAGATAGTTTTAGATCAGATAGCCGAGATGGAAGGTAAACCCTGTCCTCCGACGGTCGTCGGTGTAGGTCTGGGAGGTGGGGCCGATCTTTCGCTAGAACTCGCTAAAAAAGCTCTCAGGAGACCCGTCGGAGAGAACCATCCAGAGAAGAGAGTGGCGGAACTCGAAGAAGAACTGAAAGAGAAAGCTAACGAATTAGGCGTCGGTCCCATGGGAGTCGGCGGAAAGACCACGGTTTTGGACGTGAAGGTCGAATACGCTCACAGACACCCGGCTTCTTTCCCGGTGGCGGTACTGCCCCAGTGCTGGGCGAATCGTCAGTCGAAGGTTAAAATCGGTTCCGACGGAAGTGTAGAGGTGATAGAATGAAAAAAGTGATAGAGACCCCTATAAACCCAGAAGAGATAGCCGAACTAAGAGTAGGTGATTCCTTTTACATCACCGGTACGATATTCACGGCGAGAGACGCCGCTCATGAGAAACTTCTCGAGATAGACGACGAAGAAGTGCCCTTCGACCCTTCGAAATACGCGATGTTCCACTGCGGTCCCGCTATACACAAGGAAGACGGTGAATGGGAAGTCGTTTCCGCCGGACCTACGACTAGCATAAGGATGGAGATATTCGAGGACGATTTCATCGAACGCTTCGGAACGAAAGTGATAATCGGCAAAGGCGGGATGGCCGATCGTACTCTGAAAGCGCTTGAAGAACACGGTGGAGTCTACTGCCAGTATACTGGCGGTGCAGGAGCTCTGATGGCCAACGCGATAAAAGAGGTGAAGGGCGTTCACTTTTTGGATGAACTCGGAATACCGGAAGCTTTCTGGATGTTCAGAGTCGAAGAGGCCGGTCCTTTCTTGGTCACGATGGATTCCGCCGGAAATAGCACGCACGCGGAAGTTGCGGAAGAAGTTGAAAAGAACCTGGAGAAGGTAAAGTCCGATCTGTAAGAGCTATGGAAGAGATCGTCGAGAGTGTTAAACGGGCGGACAGGATAACCGCCCTTACGGGAGCCGGAATGTCGGTCGAGAGCGGCATAGCGCCTTTTCGTGGAGAGAACGGTCTCTGGAATGAGTACGATCCTCAGGAGTACGCTACCCTATCCGCCTTCCAAAGAGACCCGGAGAAGAGTTGGGAGCTGTTCAGACTTCAGATAGAGGAATGTTTACCGGCGGAGCCGCACGAAGGTCACCGCAGTTTAATCGAGCTTGAAGATCACGGTTTGAACTCTGTCGTCACACAGAATGTCGATGGACTTCATCAGAAGGCCGGAAACGAGACGGTATTGGAGCTTCATGGAACTTTGATGGAACTT
>CAYWYD010000051.1:0-3538 GCA_964462425.1 uncultured Thermoplasmata archaeon | reverse complement strand
ATGGAACTTTGATGGAACTTGTCTGTCCTTCCTGCGAGTCGAGAGTGGAAACTGAAGATCATGTAGAGGAGATCTTGGACGGTGAGATCCCACGCTGCGAGTGCGGCTCCATGTTCAGGCCGGACGTCGTTCTCTTCGGCGAGTCACTCCCTAGAGAGACGTTGAGGAGATCACAGCGAGAGGCCGAAAAGGCGGATCTTTTGCTCAGCATCGGTACCTCGTCGGTGGTTCAGCCCGCGGCTTCCATACCGACTTTGGCTAAAAGGAACAACGCAAACTTAATCGAGATCAATCCCGAGAGGACACCGCTGACGCCCAGAGTCGATCATTTCATGAAAGGAAAAGCTGGAGAGGTATTGCCGGAACTAGTAGAGCGGGTCAAAGACAATATTTAAAAAAGTAAGTTTGTATCTAGAAAGATAGAATAGATCGATGAACTAGAGGAAAAGGATAATTGGGAAGCCGATGTGGGTATGGAAAACACTCTAGCGAGGAGACTAGCGACTAACGTTGTGAGAGTTCTTTCTAGTAAACCTTCCGTAAATGATAAAATACTTTTTGTAATTATCTTATCTTGAAATATGAACATCCTTTGGAAATTCAAGGATGAGGCTTACCTGACGATAGGTGTGATAGTTCTAATCATAGGTGCTCTATTTGTGTTAGCGTCCATAGTTCTAGCTATGGAGGATTTCGAGACCGGCGTGTGTGGTGTAGGTCTTTTTTCAGCCATCTTCCTTCTTCCCGCAGGATTTCTGATCAGGCACGGTCTCAAGGTAAGAAAAAATCAAGAGAAATTGGAGAAGATAAAAACTTATCTAGAGACTAATAATAGGATAAAAATTTCTAGGCTCGCTGAGGTTATCGGCGAAAGTGAATTAGAGACCGTTTCTATACTCGACGAAGGGATGGAGAAAGGCTTGATACAGGGTACCTATGAGGAAGAGGATGGAGATCAATACTTCGTTTATACCGAATACTCATACGACCAACCAACTACGGATTATGATATATGAAGATGGGCTTGGCACGCCAAGATTATGGGAGTCGTGAATGAGAATAAGATGAGGGAGAAAAGTTTTTGCTCCAAGATTTAGGGGGTGGAGATTTTATTATTTTAAAACTCTCACTTCTTCTCTATATCCTTCAAGCTTTTCTTGTTCTCGACTTTCGCCGATTCGTGGATCTTAAGTTCATTCGCTTTGACTTTTTTGATCTTACATCCCGAGCCGATCCTGACCTTTTTCCCTAAAACTTCGTCGGCCTTGGTGTTTTCCAGGTATATATCCTTTCCACTCACGCTTTCTACATCGAGAGATCCCGACTTTCCGAGCCCGAAGAGGAACCCGGAACCTTCACTTTCCACCGCGATGTCTCCGCCTTCGATCTTGTCGATCTTAGATCTCCCTGAGACTTTCAATATGATCTCCTCTCCTTTCAATATACCACTGATATTGATAGAACCGCTCCCATCCATGGTATCACATTCTACATCCCCCTGGACCTTGAAAGATCCGTCGAAGTCGATCCTGTCCACCCGCACGTCGTTTTTGAATTTAGCGGCGCCGCTAAGATCTAGCTCGTCACCTTCCGTTTCACCTCTTACTTTCAACGACCCGCTAGAGTCCAGTCTTCCACCGTATACGTCTCCATTCACCTTTGTCGCTCCAGAAACGTTCGCATCGTCCGCCTTAAGATCTCCATTCACTTTAGAAGCACCCGCCGCCTTGAATATCTCGCAGTTGCATCCGTCGATCTTAGAGGCCCCGGAGACGCTCACTCTTTTGGTTTTCTCTTCCTCCGCTTCTTCTTCCCCCTCTTCAGTCTTCTTCTCATCGAGGTTCTCCATATTCATATCCATTTCCACTTCTTCGTTCAACTCTCTTTCTTCTTCCTCATCGCTTTCGTACTTCGAAACTATCTCGTTGTAGAGTTCCTCAGATATCTCACCTTCAGCCAACCTTTCGTCCAATTTTTTTAATATCTTCTCTTTTTCATCCATCGTTTCCACCTTTTCTAGATATACTAACGCGGTTGCTCTATTTATATCTATCTTGAATATAATTTTGAATAGATTCAAGATCTCATTAGTTAAGTTCAAATCTAAAGTTGAAAAAACTAAATAGATGTTCTTCGATAAGTGTCTGATGAAAGAATTCACTAAAGATCTGCTGGGTATTTTTTCTTCCGAGACTCGATGTAGGATACTGGAGATGCTTTGGGAGGGCTATGACCACCCTGATGATCTTGCCGAAGAGCTGGAGCTCACAAGACAGGCCGTCGATAAGCATCTGGTCGAACTCCACGATTGGGGGATGGTCGAGAGGAACGCCATCTTCCCGCACGAGGGAAGACCGAAGATCATATACGAGTTGACCAAGCCGGGTAAACGACTGATGAACACTTTGGACAGTCTCGCCAAGAGGTATAAAGAAACTATGGTGGAGAGAGCGGAAAGCGAGATAGAGGAATTGGATAAGAAACTCGCAGTGGGAGATCTGTCCGAAAGGGTCTACAGAAGGAAGGTGAAGGAGATCAAGGATCGATGGGATTACTCGGAACTGAAGGACGGAGAAGATTGAAATCGATAGAGCGATGAAAAAGATCGATCTTTTCTTTTATCATAGTTTTTAAGCGGCCAGATAGCTTTTCCAACTTCCATGTTGAGGTTTATCACGACATCTTTGTACTTATCTATTTTTATTTTCAAGAAGAATATAAATAGTCGAGGTACTATACTATTATTAGTGAGAGAGATGAAAGAAAAGAAAAGGTTCCAAAAAAGAAAGGCCGGGTATCCGAGTTATGATCACGGGAATATGATTTCAGTGTTGATCGGAAAGAATTGAGGACCCGACCAAAAACCCTTTATTTTTCTTTTTTTGATAGACGTTATTCAGGTGAGAATTTCGATGCAAAAAGAGATAATACTTTAAATATCAATAGTTTATTCTAAACCAGGTGAAAGGACATGCTCAAGAAAAATAAGTCTGAAAAAAGGTTGTTCTCCTTTGCAGACCTATCTCAACAGCTGGTCGGAGGTTTTTTACTCGCAGGACCCTTCGTCGTGACCGAAGAGGTCTGGGCATTAGCAACCAATTTAGAATGGTATCAGTCCTTGCTCGCCACTTTCATAGTTTTCTCGATCGGTTACGGCGCCCTTTATCAGGCTGACGTGGAAAGAGAACAGGGGAGTGAGCGTAAGTTCCTCGGCATCCCTCTGAGATTCTTATCGTTGGTCTTTGTTTCGTATTTATCTGTTACACTCTTGATCCTGATCTTCGGAGCGGTCGAGACATTTGAAGCCAATATCTTCACCGCTATGAAAGTGGTGAGCATAGTTTCGTTGTTCAGCGTTATAGGAGCCGCGACCGCGGACTCTTTGTTCTGAAGAAAGTAGAGAGTATGCAGAACTATCTTTCCTTTGGATTCGCGATATGTTCAAGTATCTTCTAATAGAGATTTGAAAAAAGTAGAGATGAATGATTAGAGTAAAGATTATAAGTTAGGAACCCGTATATTATAGAATAGGTGGGTG
>CAYWYD010000050.1:10837-13928 GCA_964462425.1 uncultured Thermoplasmata archaeon | reverse complement strand
CAGTTTCCAACGACCAGTACCACTTTTGGATCGGGAGTCTGCTCGTAAACCCTGAGAACCCTATCTTTCATCTTCCTCGTAACGGGACCCGTGAAAAGAAGCACATCGGCGTGCCTTGGGGAACCTACGAGCTTTATACCGAATCGCTCAGTGTCGTAGCGCGGGGTTACCGCCGCCACGATCTCGATATCGCAGCCATTACATGATCCGCTGTTGAGATGAAACACCCAAAGGGCTTTGTCGAATGTTTTTGATAACTTCATCTTAATCTCACCTCTATTTTATCTTCACACATGATCACACCACCACGTATATGTAGATCAGCACCACTGCCAAAGTGATTACTACCCAGTACAGGTAATCGTTCAACTTTCCGGAATGACCTTTCATTAAAGGTTCGAAGTAATTCTTTAATGCCTTGGTGAAACCCCAGAAGAGGTTATCCGCGGCGACATGGATCTCCCTAACATCCTTCGGCGGTCGATTACCCGAGATGAAAGGTTCACCTTTATGCTCGGTCCGGTTGTAATCCGAATTTCCCATCCTATACAGGATGTAGGCGACAAAGGTCGCGATCAATATGACCAATATGAAAGCTATCGGACTCCAGAAACCTTCTAGCATTATATCTATATCTATCACGGTAGCACCCCCTCGGTCAAGGCCTTTATCGCCGGGGTAACGACCTCGGAGACGACCAGGTCAGGGAACAAAGTGAACAAGATAACTACGGCGGTCAGGATACCCATGGCGAATAACATGACTTTAGGCACCTCGCCGTCGGCCAATCCCTGGTCCGGTCCTAAGAAGGCGTTAAAGAAGGCTTTGCCAACGATCGCGAAAGTGACTATACTGACCACCAAGGCGATGACAGCCAAGATCGGGTTGTAGAGATAAACCGAGCGGTAAATGAGCAATTTTGAACTGAAACCTGACATCGGAGGTATTCCGGCGATAGATAACGCCCCGACCAAGAAAAAGACCGTGGTATAGGGCATCTTGTGGGCTAGTCCACCTAGATCGTTCAAACTTCTCAGATCCGTCTTTTGGACGACGGCTACCGCCGAGAGGAACAATAATGCCTTGTAAACCCCGTCGTTGATCACGTGGAAAAGTCCACCTTTCATGGCGAGTTCCCCGAAACTCTGATATTCCGCAGTGTTCAGAGTTGCCAAGCCCACGCCTACCGCCATCATCATGTAACCTACCTGTGAAACCGATAGGTAGGCTATCAATCTTTTCAGATCATCCTGTACTAGAGCCATGGTGACCCCTACGAACATCGAAAGCACGCCTAAGATCACCAGAACGTTTCCGGTAGCTGCAGTGTCTATGCTCATCCCGAAGACGCCGAAGAGCAGCCTGAATAACACGAATAACGACCCCAGACTAGTGATCGCTATGAAGGGGGTCGCGGGTCCGGGAGCTTCTCCGTAAGCGTCCGGAGCCCACATGTGCATCGGCACGCTGCTGGACTTCATGGCGAAAATGACCAATAGAAGGCCTAGTGCCAACTTGTCGATGAATGTTCTTGAGATGCTGTCAGCTAGTAGTTTATAATTCAGCACGCCGTACTGCCCATATAACAGCCCGATCGAGAAAAGGACCACGAGCCCGCCGACCGTGCTCAAAACCATGTATTTCAACGCGGCTTCTACGCTTTTTCCCCTATGGTTTTCAAAAGCCACGAGGGCGCATGACGCTACAGACGTAACTTCGAACCAGACGAAAAGGTTGAACAGATCGCCGGTCAGCACCATCCCGTTGACGCCTCCTAGTGTCAGCAGGAATAGAGTGTAGAATTTATCCGAGGCCATATCCTTATCCAGATAGCCGAAAGAGTAGATACCGGCAGCTATCGCCGTGATAGCTATGGTTATAGCAGCAAAAGCTGAGAATCCATCAGCAACGAAGATTATCCTGAATAGATTTTGTGCCGTCGGTTCCTCCGCTCCGAACGTATAGGTCCAGCCTCCACTGGTAAATACTTCGTAAGACATCAAAGAGACGAATAACCCGGTTAGGAGAAGGCCCACTAGAAAAGTCATCTCTCCGAATTTCTTAGAAACCTTACTCAACAGGATGGTCAGGAAGGCAAAGAGGAGAGGGATAGCGAGAAGGAATGTGGGAGATTGTGTGATCAAACTCATTCTTTACACCTCCTTACATCGTCCGTGTTGATGCTACCGTAATGCCGTTTGATCATTATCACGAAAGAGAGTAGTAGAGCTGTGGTAGCTAAACCGATAACGATGCTGGTCAGCGTCAGAGCGTGTGCTGTCGGCATCACCATCTCCTCTGATTCAGCGCTGGTAAATATCGGCGCGTATTCTCCTCTTCTATAAGCTAACGACACAAGGAACAGATTTGCCCCGTTCTGCATCAGAACTATACCCATTATGATCTTGATCAGGTTCTTTTTGAAAAGTACCGTGAAGAGTCCAAGGCCGAAAAGCACGACGACCGTTATATAGGGTAGAGTCATGAATATAGTTTCTAGAGTCAATTTTCCACCTCCTCGTCTTCAGCATCGTTCTTTCCGGGCTCCATGACGCCTGTCTCTTTGGACATCATCCAAAGTATCAAGCTCAAGGCCGCAGATACTTCGATACCTACGGCGAGGTTCATCGCGGTCACCGTTCCACCTGTATTGATGTAGCCGGAATTGATACCTATAGATGGTACGGTCCCGCCGAAAATACCTCCTTCACCGGCTAAAAAGTTAGAGAACATGGTAGAGTAGGCGCCTAGAACGATACCGAACAGCGCTAGAGATACGAACAAGATCAGTCCTACAGCCTCCACTGTGGAAAAATCTTTCTTGTGTTTACCTAGAGTCCCGTAGGAGATTATGAGAAGGGCGGTAGCGGAAGCGACCACGGCGCCGCCCTGGAATCCTCCACCCGGGGTAAGATGCCCGTGGATGATAAGATAGATCCCGAAGATGATGATAGGAACCACTAGAAAATCGGCGACGGTCCTAACGATCCTCGACATCTTCCAATTCATCCGCAGATCACCTCTTTTGTGATCGAGGACGAAAGGATGCTAATCCAGCTCATCCGCAGATCACCTCTTTTGTGATCGAGGA
>CAYWYD010000050.1:0-10737 GCA_964462425.1 uncultured Thermoplasmata archaeon | reverse complement strand
GAAGGACGCTAGTCTTCATCCTTCTTCACCCCCTTTCTTCTTGGCGTTCCGCAGCGCGGTAAGAACACCGACCACTGCAGAGAAAAGTATCGTAGCTTCGCCCAGTGTATCTAACCCTCTGTAATCGAAAAGAACGGCAGTAACAACGTTATTAGCCTGGTTGTGAGGTTGGCTGTCCTCGAGGAAGTAATCGTCCATGTCTTCTTCCTCTGGCTCTCCGAAGGGTCTCATCTGTACAGCCCCGACGATCAGGAAAGCGAAAATAACTAGGAATGCCAAGATCGCTACAGCTTTTCTCATTCGTATCCCTCCTTTCTGTCAGTCGCTCTTATCGCGAAGACGAATATCGCAGTCGTAAGAGCCGCACCGACAGCGGCTTCAGCGATCGCAACATCCGGCGCTCTAAGGATGAAGAACTCAAGCGATAACAGTAGACTGCTTGCACCTAGAGCTATCGCCGCCGAGATAAGGTCTTTGAATATTATCACGGCTACGCCGGTCAACATAAGCCCTATCAAAACTAAAAATTGTATTATCTGAACCAGTTCTAACATTCAGTTCACCTCCTCGTCTTTGAGATCGTCTTTAACCGCTCTTTTGGGCTTTATCCCTATCTTGTGGGCCGCTCTAGCGATCGCATGTGCCCCGGTCGGATTAGTCACCAGAAGAGCGATCAAAGCTATGAACGTGTGGATGGCCATATTGAGGAACTTCGCTTCCTCCGTGATCACGTACAACCTGACGCTGTAGGCCATAACGGTAAAGGTCATGAATATAGTTCCGAAGGTGGTACACTTCGTCGCGGCGTGAAGCCTAGTATAAACATCTGGGAATCGGTGAAGGCCTATCGTCCCCAGGGCGTTGAATACCACCGAGACGATAAGAAGGACGAACACCACCATGATGGGCCAAGTCATATCAGGATCCACCCCCTTCCAAGTATTTAGCTATGAAGAGCGTTGTGATGAAAGAGAGTATAGCGTAGACTATAGCTATGTCTATGAAGAGTGTCTCCCACATCGCCGCTCCGAGTGCGAGCATACCTCCGATAACCAGCGTGTTTATCGTATCTAGAGCAACGGTCCTATCCGCTACGGTCGGCCCTAAAAACACACGGAAGGCGCATATTATTATGTATATAGCTATGCCGATAACGGCCGCATACAAGGCTGTAGTAAGTTCGATCATTCGGCAAACCTCCTTATCCATCTGACGAATCTTCCCGCGATGTTTTCGGTGGGATCTTCACCCATCTTTATCCAATGGATGTACAACTCGCTCTCTTCGTCGTCTATATCCACTGTGAGCGTTCCCGGGGTTAGAGTTATAGAGTTCGCTAAAAAGGTCAGCCCTAGATCGGTTTCAAGGTCGGGTTCTATCTTGACTATACCGGGCTCGATCTTACCCGTGATGATCCTGTAAGCAACATCTAAGTTTGCTTTAGCCATCTCTATGAACAAAGGAATGCTGTAGATCAGCATGATCACCCATCTGACAGGGTTTACCATCCTGTAATCATCATTACGACAAAGGATGTGGTCGACCAGTGCAGCCACGATAAGACTGACCGAGATGCCCAGCATCAATTCCTCGAAACTCCACATCAGATGACTCAACGGCGCCTCTTCCACAAGAGATTGACCCGCGGCTAGAGTCAACAACAGGTAGGTGAACAATGCTAACAGAAACGTAGAGAGGAACGCTTTGCCCCTTTTCATGATAATCCTCCAATATATGGTGGTCTTAAGGTGCTCGGAATCTTAAGATATAACATACCGGTTTAGGGGAGAGTTCATCGATATATAATTTTTTTGTTCATTAGAAATGAATGGTCGATTGTCTCTTATTAAAAATATCACTTATCTTTCTATTCAATCATCGTTCGATTGAAAAAGAGACATTGACAAAGAAAAAAAGTCGCACAGGGATTCAATAATGGTTCCAGAAAATAGAGATACGATCGCTGTCATGACCGGCGGCATCTCCGGAGCGTTCCTAGGCCTTGAAGCTCTTCTCAAGACATGGATCGAGAAGTTGGAGGACCACGTTTATTTAGAAGTATCGGCAGAGGACCTACACCGCATATTTGAACAGAACTGTTGAGTTATTTTTTCTCTTTCACCGAGCCCAGGTCTTCCGCGACTTCCGGGAGATCTAGTCGTTTCAGCGTGTTTTTGGACGGGGTACCTTCTTCGTCCCACCCTCTGACGTCGTAGTATCTGTCGAGTTCTTCTTCGAACTCTCTTCTCGAGAGCGTTTCACCTTCTGTCGGGCCGTAAAGGACCTCGTCGTCGAAAACCCTATCGGGCAGTCTGTCGTCCTTTCTTCCGAATCCGTTCCTTATGTTGAACGCCTTGGAGAGGTTGTATACTCTTTCTCCGGATTTGAGGAACTCGGAAAGACTCATATCAAGATCGGTCACCGTATTAAGGAGTTCCAATTGCCCTTCATCCACCATCAGACCTCTCGAGAACTTGCACAATCCGGTCATATCGTAGAGGGTCATGAGGTCCTCCATGGACTTGAGGGCGAAAGCCTTACCCTTCAACTCGGTGCGATCATAATCTTCAAAGTCCCAGTAACCGTCGGCCATCTCTAACGCATACATACAAGAAGTGAGATGGTCGGCACCTCTTGGAGCCACTGCAAAAGCTAAAGCCATGCCTTTGATTCCTCTGACCTCGAAACCGGCGGGAGGCATGCCCTTGACGTGGATAGCAAATTTTTCAGAACCCTGCCCTACTTTTTTGGTCGCTTCGTAGACACCGTCGCCGAGCAGTTCTCCGATTTCTCCTTCTTTATGGGCCATCTTTTTCAGCGCTTCCAGCATCGCTTCCTCATTACCGAACTTCAGATCTAGATCAGGATCTATCATGTCTTTCTCGTTCGCTTCCATCGCCCAGGCTATGGTGAGGCCAGCTGATATAGTATCGAGTCCTAAACTGTCGCAGATCTCGTTAGCTTTCGCTACCGCCTCGATATCATCCACTTCACAAGCTCCGCCGAGCGAATACTGAGTTTCGTATTCTGGACCGTCGACTGCTATATCTCCATAGGGGGTGTTTTCCGCCTTAAAATACTGGCTGCACGGTTTCGTACAGTACGGGCAGGGTCTTCTTCCCTCTCTATAGACCTCTGTCCAGTACCTAGGGTTCAGTTCTATCCTGTCTTCAGAATCTTCAAGGTTGTTGTAAGCTCTTTTGAAGTACCCGGCCTGCCAATTTCTAGTCGGGAAACAGCCGTAGACTTCATTTTTAGCGGTCATCGCTTCTCCCGTACCGTAATCCATCTGATCCTGGGGATCGAAGCTTTCGTCCGCGGTCTCTCCTTGGCCGGTCGTTATCTTTCTCCATTTGCTGTTCAGTTCGTCGAGACGTTCCTGATCATCTATCGGTATATCTTTTGTGCCTTTCACCGCTATAGCTTTCAAGTTTTTCGAGCCCATGACGGCTCCACCGCCTCCTTTGCCGGCCTGTCTGTCCTCGCACTCTATCTCGGATATCTTCGATAAGTTTTCTCCGGCTGGACCTATGACCGCGGTCGCGAAATCTTCGTATTCCTCTTTTATCTTTTCACCGGCATCTCTCGTATCTAGACCCCAAAGGTGTTCCGCGTCTTCGATAGATATCTCATCGTCTTTTATGACGACCATCGACGGCTTATCCGCTTTACCTTTCACCACGAGAGCGTCGTATCCCGCTTTTTTCAACTGGTCGCCCATCTTGGCTCCTACCACGCTCTTCCCATATCCCCCTGTTTGTGGAGCTTTGAAACCGAAAGTCGTCTTTGAAGCGGTCGGTATCTTGGGTCCTACGAGAGTCCCTGGAGCTACCGCGAGGACGTTCTCCGGATCGAGCGGATCGATCTTCGGTTCAAGCTCGTCGAATATGATCTTGGTGGTGAATCCCGCTCCGCCTATGTACTTTCTCAAAAATTCATCTGAAAGTTCCTTTTCCTTCACTTCCCCTTTGGTCAGATCGACCTCCAGTAATTTTTTCCAATATCCCGACATTTTATCTTCCAAATCGCTGATTTAGACTCAAATATTTAAAATCAACGGGGATGACAGCCAGTGGTAGGTCTAAAATATGTGAAACGGTCTTCTAGCCTTTCGACTGCCCGAGGAAATGTAATTGAAAGGTGGGCCTCTCTAGACGATTTTCAGCAAAGAGTATCCCACCATAACTGAACGAGGAAGAGAATATCTCAATATTTGTACCTCCTAGTACGGAGCACATTGTAAAAAGGGAGGAAAACGACGGTGATCTTGAACTGCTTTGGTCGGCATAGAGGGAAAGCGTGAATTTTAATATTTACTCATGAGAAAGATATGAACCAATAGCGGCATGGGGGGCACGGGGATTCGGAGGAATCCTTCCTCCTTTATCTCGGTTCACTGCGTGAACGCTCGGCACCCGCAGAAATACTTCCTCCTAAACCTCGGTTTTCTGATCGAAAACGCTCGGTATGCGTAGGATTTCATCCTCCTTTATCTCGGTTCACTGCGTGAACGCTCGATACCCGCAGGAAAGTTTTTTAGGGGGCACGGGGACCCGCAGAATCTACATGAATCTAACAGATTCATTCGATATCTGGAGTATGACTCCAGAAATATCTACTGGAATTGCAAGCAATTCCATCGATTAGAGGAATTATCATTCCTCTATCATTAGAATTTTCGATGAAAATTCTGATACTTCACGGAACAAGTTCCGTGTAAAAATGGAGTTTTTCGAGGAGTCCAGCGGAAGCGGAGCTTCCGCGTAGTGACCACATCTTCAAAGAAGATGGGGGCACGGGGATTTTGACGCTTATTTAATGGTAAATATTGTTTAAATTTCTCATTTTCCAATATCTTTTCAGATATTTTTTATTTTGTCAATCGTTTGACAGCCCTAACACACAAATTATAAGAAAAATTAATCTGACTAATATACCAGTTGTGATGCTAGAAGGGCGGAAAGACAAATGAAGCTGGAATCTAAAAGTTTTTCGAGGAACTAAATATTAATAAAGAAAAACAAAAAATCTATCATTTATAGAGAATACGAAAGGCGGTCATCTTCTTTCATCATGGAGCAGGTTCTCTTCTACCCACTCGGTGCACTTCGCATCCCCTAGAGAGTCATACTCGTATCCGAGTTCGTCAGCTACTTCTTCGGCTAGTCCCCTAAAGAGATCTATAGTATTTTCTAGAGCTCTTTTAATATCGTCCTTATCGTAGTGGGCGAAGCACGCTTTCATATCAGTTTTTATCCTTTCTTCAACCCACTTCTCGAAGAATCTTCCCTCTTCCCTGACTGTCTCTTCCTCGCAGCAGACCATATACCATTCTATCATTTTCAGCAGTTTAGACTTCATATATCCGTCTACACATGATCTAGCCACCCAGATCTCACCACGCAGCAGTTTCTTACCGCTCCATACAGCATGATACCAGAAGTCTGTGACCAGATTATCGAATTTGCCTTCATCTGGTAACTGGTATTTATCAGGATGGGACGTTTCACCAAGATCGAATTCTATATCATCGAAAAGACCGTCCTTATCCACGAGTACTTTGTACCCCTTGCTGAAAGTTGACCGTATTTCAGGATCGTCTTTAAGCGATTCGAACTCTTCAGATGAGAGTATAGCGAAATCGACATCCAACGCATCTTCAAAAAGCACTCTTCTCTCCTTGTTGTCACCTATGGGCGTATCTTCAAGAAAACTCAACCAATGATCACCTATGTCTTCGATCCAACCTTCGTCGGAGATAAAATATTCTGGATCGTCCGTAAATATAACTATGTCCAGATCTGACCATTCATCTGCTTCGACATCGGTCCTTCCTCTAGAACCGATCACTATAGCACTTCTTACCCTCTCACACCTCTCTCCGAACATTATGATCCTATCTATCATCTCATCATACTTCTCTTCATGGTCTTTCATCATATCTACTACGAACAGGTGATCAACATCTATATAACCTTAGTGAAGAATGTGAAGAAGAGGCAAAAAAACTGGTTGTTTTTAAGAAAAGGATAGGAGATTGAATAATATTCCTTCGCGATTTAGGAAAGTATATATAATCGAGAATCTTTCCTAAAAGGTCGTCTCAAGAGGATGCGGTGAGCATGAAAAGATACCTTCAGATTTCAAAGAAAAAAATAGCCATACTGGTCGTTTTGATTCTAGGTATATCCATATGGGGCTATCCTATTTTATCTGATATCGGTAGTTCAGAGGATTTTGAAGTGAATAAGGTTCTTTTTGAAGTATCAGAAAATAAATCCATGGAAGCCTTACTTTACATACCCGAAGGGGAAGGTCCCTTTCCGTTGGTTTACTTCGGAGCTGGGTCAGGTGCCGATCCGGTCCAATATTCGTATTATGGAAAGAGTTTCGCTGAAAACGGCTTTTTGACGTTTATACACGGACCTACGAAGGAATCGACTAGTTTTCCATCGAAAGTTCATTGGGAGATAAGGAACGATAAAAGTCTGCTTTTTAACCGCTCTTTAGAGGAGGATCTAGAAGTGATATCCCAATTGAAAGAAAGACCGGATGTAGATATAAACAGGATCATCGTAGCTGGTCATTCTGGCGGAGCTAATTCCGCCTATAGGGTGGCTGTCGAAGAAAAGGATGTAACAGCCGTCATAGCTATAGCGGGCCGTTATCCTCCTGATGATGTAGACAAGATCGATACCAATCTATTACTTGCTACGGGTAAGAAAGACTCATTGGTACCTCAAGAAAAGCTGGAAGAGATCGCTTACGATGTTACCGGTAAGAATATCAGCGATGGTGAGGTCAGCGGTAATTTCGAGGATGATAATGCCACTAAGATTTTTGTGTCTGAGTCTTCTGGTCATCTGACGGAAGCGAACGATGAAGATCTTATCGAAGAATCGGTGGAGTGGGCTTTATCTTCTGTCGGGGAGGAAAGGTCCGTAGAAATCGAGACTAAGTCATATACGACCATGCTGATCCAGTTATTTTCTGGGTTAGCGGCACTTTTCTGTTTTTTATTGTTGATCGAATATTCAGAATGCGCTCTATTAGAAAAATATGAGTTTATCATCCCTTTGTGCGCTTTTTCTATCCTCTTCTTGATCTTATATTCCACCGTATCCGCCCAGTTCATCCAGCTCGGACCAGTAGGTTACAGGTGGTTTCAATACCTGTTGATAGGGATTGTTGGATCGATATCGGGGATATCAGTACATACATTTGCTGAAAGGTATCAACTCGAAGGAGAATACAAGGAGTTAGGTTTTGACCTGATATTCCTTTTAGGTAATGGAGCAATTTTTATACTGGTATCTACTCAGTTCGTGATCTTTCAGTTGGTTACATCAGTTGTTTTAGGTAGTTTACTGTTTATGTTTCTCTTTGTCATCTCTTTAGTACTGCTGAAAACAGACGGGGATTTAAGACAGCGTCTATGTTTCGATATGTTAGCTTTGATATGGCTGCTTCCTGTTTTGGTTCCACCATATACGGTTTAGAAGGCAATAATATGAGATGCCTCGGTTTTTAGGCTGGTGTGAACTTGTTTTAGTAGGTGATATGAGTTGGTTGTCTAGGCATCGCTCCTATACCTGTAGCACTTAGGAGGTTTAAGAAATTTTAATCTCCTCCGCATCTCAAATGATTTCAGACCGCATTGTAAATCTCTACAGATATCCTTATATACTCGTAAGTATTCTCTGATATCATAAAAAGGAGGGCTAAGATGATAGATAATCATCGTATGAACAAGATTTTATGGTTGAACACCGCCGCTATTTCACTGATAGTGGCTCTGATCGGGATCGTAAACACTGGGATATATGATAGCGTCGTCAGCTCTAAGATCATGCCCGGTGTCCTTTCACAGGATATATTCACCGTGATTTTATCAGCTGTAGTTCTACTCGTGGGTATCAGTATAAAAGAGGACGATACTAAAAAACAGGTCCTCATGGTCGGGATTATGGGTTACCTGTTCTATGGCTATGGTATCTACTCTATAGAACAGATATACACCGTACTTTACCTGTTTTACCTTGCTGTCTTCGGGATATCCGCATATTCTATCGTATATTTCGTCTACAGTTTGAAATGGAGCCGGATAGAGGACGTAACAACACCTGGGTCGATCAGGTTGATCTCACTATTGTTCCTGATCATCACGCCTCTGATATTCATCCCTCTGTGGATCAGTCAGCTCGTCCCATTGATGGCCAGCGGAGAAAAGTTGGAGTTCCTCTATTCTATATACATCTTGGATCTGAGTTTCATAATGCCCGCCTTTTTGATCATCGCTACCAAACTTTACAAAAAGGATGATCTCGGATATCTACTCACGCCTTCGATATTCATCGTCGGCTTGATGGTTTTAGCTCCTCTAAGTTTCGGTGAGCTTTTGAGGCCGTTGATCTACGGTCAGAGCATGGATATGGCGATGTTCGGATTGTTCCTGGTCTTTTCACTGATATACCTAGGGCTGACGATACTTAACCTATCAAAGATGGAGTTAGATATCGGGACCGAAGTTTCCAATGAGGATGATCTACGAAGATCGGTTGATTCTAGATCACATGGGATATAGAAGGAATGTGGTTGTTATTTTAGAGTGTCCTCGCTATCCTCTCTTCAATTGTGCCTGAAGATCAAACTCTTCTCAAAACTCTTCTGGGTTCCTCAGAGAGTGACCGGTGAAGAAAAGAGCGAATGCCATGAATACTCCGAACATCACCACGAATTCTATGTCGGCCTGCTGAGCGAAGTATCCTGGACTCTGTATCAGCGTATAGATCAGCATCCCCATCGAGACCTGAAATAAATTAAGGCCGATCTCACACCTTTTCAAGATAGAGACCCCTGCAGTTATCAGTAGAAAAGCGGTGGCGAACTCAGCAGCTAAATGGGCACCTATCCTTATCGGTTCAGTTTCCAGTTCTGGGATCTGACCCGTAGACCAGAACATCAACCACATACCAATCATCGACACGCCCATGAATATAGAGTAAATCGAGGCTATCTTCCTTATCTTCATTTGTCTTCACCTTCTTTCTGAGCCATCGCCCATATTTTCGAAGATGTCTATCTAATCGACTACCTCCACGGTTTCACTTTTCCAGAAATGAATAGCTACCAAGCTCGTAACTAAGGGAAAGGTGATCACCCAGACAGCTAGAGCTACCCAGAGACCGCTCTCGCCTATGACCGGACCTATTATCAGGGAGAGTACTCCCGAAAAACCGTTTATTATGAAGAGTCTTTTGATCCATTTTCCTAACTTTCTGTTTTCAAAAGACAATCCAGCGAAGATGGCCGATAAACCCATGAAACCGTAGCCTATACCTTCCAGCGAGTTAGTGATCGAGAAGGGGCTCAGTACCACGAACCATTCTAATCCCTCGGTCTGGCCCGCGACCAATGCGCTCCTTACCACGGTCGCCAGTACAAAATAATTCGCCGATAGTATCGCTCCATACATCACAGAAAATATAACTCCTAAAAAGCTCAAGATCTGTTTATCCTTCAAGGTTCTAAAATGGATAGAAGAGATCATGATAGGAAAGGAAAGAGCCAGCAGGAGACAGGGTATAACCCAGGCCAGGTACAAAGTGCTGTTGAAGCTTTCAGCGAAAGATTCTATCCCCGACCATTCCAACGGTGTTTCGCTCATATATATTCCAAAATTGACTATGAATAGGATGGTAAAAGCCGTTACAAGCACAGCAGAGATAAAACCCACATATCTAACATTTGGATTTATTTTTTTGTTCACTTCCCCGCTCGTGATATCTGCATCCTTTTGCTGTTCCGATGCTTTACCATCTCTCCCGTTTTCACTCATATTATCACGGAGAAGGGTACGCTGCGCCGATATATAATATTATGTTCAAAATAAAATATACAAACGGAATTTGTAGGGGGATAATAAGTCCAAATCGTCAATTTAATAGTTCAAAAAACGGACATTTTTGTAGTCAAAATAGCGGCTATTTTTACAGAAATAATAGCCGCTATCGACTACTAGACCATGTCATCGCAGCCCTCTCATCTTTTTAGCTCATCCAGGTCACCTAATAGGTAGCCCCCGAATCCGGTCATCCATAGTATGATCGGATAAACGACCCATCTCTCGATACCGCCGAGTTCTAGAAAAGCTACTGGATTGGAGTCGCCAAGAAATATCGCGCTCAGAAGAAAACCGAGCGAGATCGTTCCATAGACCAACCCTAGATATTTGAACGGTTTTCTGACAACCCTTCTAGACAACAAAAGCACTAAACCTCCACTTACGAAAGTCAGCAAGGCGAAAATGCCGTGCCAGGGAGTTATGTTTCCCGGAAACACACCCACTCCAAATATCCCCAGGCCGAACAGGCCCAAAAATGCTGTAAAGATTTTATCTTCGTATATCCTATAGATGAAATAAGTCGATACGAGCATGAGAACTCCACAAACCATCATCGTCGTGTTGAATATCGTCGCCGAAGGCTCGTGGATCACGCTGTTAGGTGGACGAGAAGCACCTAAATCACTTATCTCCTGTTCCGTAGTATAACCGGGATACAGCACCTCGGCGGTTATGAACCCCATCAGCGCGATACCGCCGACTAGGAACAAAAAGATACCGGCTATCGCCTTATCTTTGATCGGTAATATATTAGATCCATTACTTCTCTTTCTCAAGGGATTTCTACCGCTGTTACTCCCCTTTGTTTCAGAAGAATTGTTTCTTTTCTTTGA
>CAYWYD010000049.1:0-14931 GCA_964462425.1 uncultured Thermoplasmata archaeon | reverse complement strand
AGAATGATAAATCAAGAAGCGATCCGCAGGGTTCGCTCAATTGGAGAATATTTTGTTCTTATCTATCTCTCTATTGTCTTTTTTCTCGATCCTCTTGACGGCTTTCTCCGCTTCTTTTCTCTTGAGAACATCTTCATCTAACATTTTTTTCATCAGAGTATTGAATGCGATGACGTCGACTCCTTTTTTCTCAGCGACCTTCGCCGCAGTTTTATCCATCGTGAAAAAGGTTCCAGCCCTATTTTTAGCTACAGCGATAGATTCCAACTCTCCTTTTCCTATCATGATCTGATCAAACCAGTTTCTGTAAAGTTCTTTTTCTTCTCTATAGATATTGATCGTATCGATTTCTTTTTCTTTCAAGATTCTATTTGGGAATCTATATCCGTAATCTAAAGGGATCTCAAGTTCGTCTTCTACTTTTGGCGTTATGACAATATCGATTTTAGAGAACGCTTTCAGGGTTTCATCTACGAGTTCGCCTTTAGCGATTACCGATGCGGCATCGGTATCAAGTACCAGTGGGTCATTCATTTAGCCACCCCTTTCTAGCTTTCTGTTCTCAGTCATAATAAGTTTTTACAGTTATACCTCTATCTTTCAGTTCCTCTTTAAAACTTTCTGAGTCCATCTCTGCTATTTCTGCCGCTCTCATCAATGAGACCTTTTCTTCTTTATATAGTTCGATGGCGACCCGTATTTTTTTCTCGTGGTTTTTTCTCATAAAGGTTCTGAACGCGTCGCGGATGACATCACTTTTAGAACTGTATTCTCCAGATTCTACTAGAGCGTTGATCTCGTTATCCATGAGTTCGGGTAGGCTGATCGACACACTTTTGCTCGGCATATATTAACTATTATTGCTATTAATTATTAATCTTTCGGTCAACCTCGGATAGCATGACCAGGTCTAACCGGCCGAAAGTGTTTTATTCACTGACATCTATACCGCAGAGATAACAGTAGGAGGAAGTGAATGCTGGCCGTCACCCTCAGCATAGGACAGTCACGCTCGTGGCGTGACGAGTCCAAGACTATAGGTATGTGCGTGAAAGGGGGCGCTCCCACGACATCCTTGAGCGGCGGGCTTTTCTCCTTCACGTTGCCGACTGTTTTACCATCCAATTCTACTAGCGGTGAAGCCACCAGTTTTTCGGGCCTCTCCTCCTTTTCCGACTTCGACTTACTGCAAAACCCATTTTCGTTCGAGTCTGAAAATATTTTCACAGCAGATGGAGAGATGATAAGAAGAGCTGGAATAAGATCATCAAAGGCGGATAGTGTACCAACTGGAAAGGCAGCATCTAGAGCGAGATGCTATAGAGCCGACAACAACGGCCTGACCGACGGTACTGAGGTGGGTAAGACCTACTTCACCATCGTCAGGAACATCTTGAATCTTTCTACAGCCTCCACGGCGTGAGGCACATCAGCGGGCATCACTATCGTTTCTCCTTCTTGAAGTTCGTACTCTTTGCCTTCTATTATCACTTTTCCGGTCCCTTCTAAGACCTGCAGCAGCGCTTTATGGGGAGATGTGTGTTCACTCAAAGTCTGTTTCTCGTCGAAAGCGAAAAGCGTCAGCGTTACTGTCTCCTTATCGACTAGCGTTCTACTCACCACTGACCCCGGTTGATATTGGACCAAGTTTTTAAGTTCCAAAACTTCCCCAGTAAGCTCGTCCAGTTGATCTCTATCTTTTTCCATCATCCTATGTCCTCCAATTGAAAATAAATCCTGAGAAAAAGGTTTTTTGTCTGTTCTTTAGTCCATAGTTAACAACATGAAGTAGTAGGTCCACAGCAGCTCGAAGCCTGTTCCTCTTCCTCACAGCAGGTTTCCGTTATTTCTTCTTCTATCCCGACTTCTTTCCTTACAGCTTCCTTTATCATCTCTTTCGGGATAGTTTCATAGGTCTCTCCTTCATACTCGAAGACCCTGCAGTCGTTGCCTCCTCCAGTTATCTCGTAACATTCAGGGCCCGTAACGTCTTCACAGGAAGGACAGTAACTATCTTTCACCTCGTAATCCTCGTTCACTATTCCCTCTATATCGGTACCGTTTATCCTCAAAGTAGGGGAACGGACCAAGCCGTGTCTCTCCGCCTCTTCATCACCCCTTATCTTTCTCTTGTTAACGGTTATCGAAGCGATGTTGTTTTGATGTATCCGATCTCTCAGTTCTCTCAGAGCTTTATCTAAAGTCTCATCGCTCGAACGACACCTTTCACATTCCGAAAGATCAACGTAAAGAAAATCTATCGATAATTCATCTGTCATTCTACCAATCTCAATGCGATTTCATGTGCTCTATCTTCTCTTCTACTGCTTTCAGTTCCTTTTCCAGTTCCTCTTTGTAGGACTCTAACTCGTCTATCTTCTCTTGTTTGGTCCTGAAGTTTCTCCATCCGCCGTGTCCGCAGTAGCAACCACAACTCTTTCCATGACCTTTCTTGTGATGTCCACCATGATGACCTTTTCCTTTACGTCCGTGTCCGGTTCCGCAGCATTCTCCACTCATACTATCACGTCGTTACTTACTACAGATAGTAAAGTATTTAAATCAGGCAGTTTAAAGATTGAAAGTAGGTGAAAGACCGTGAAAAACAGTGGAGAAGTATGCTGCGGCGACGAAACGTCCTGCCTGTGCCCCGCAGAAGGTATAATAAACGTTGTCTCGAAAAAGTGGGCCATCTGTATAATCAGTCAGCTGGGGGCGAACGAGGAAGGTTATCGGTTCAACGAATTACAGAGGTCATTAGGAGATATCAGCCCTAAATCGTTATCCGACAGGTTGAAAGAACTGACCGAGGAAAATCTGGTAAATCGAGATGTAGAGAACAGTGTCCCGCCTAAAGTCACCTATACTCTGACGGAAGAAGGGAAAGAACTCCAAGCCAGGCTAGAGCCTCTGGTGGAATGGGTGAATGAAAGGGAGTAAGTTGCCCGTTTAGGGTTTAGGCGTTTTGACCACCATGATCCTCGCGTCTTCATCCGATGTATTTCTCACATTATGAGGGATATCCTTCGGACTCAACACCATATTTCCTTCCTCAACTTCTTGTACTTCATCACCCACTTGAATTTCAGCGGTTCCTTCGACAACGTAGAAGAAGACGTCAACCGGGGTCGTGTGTTCCTTCAACCCTTGTCCGGGCGCGAAGGGAAGCAGAACCACTTCGACCTCATCCTTCTGTATCACTTTTTCCGGGCTGAACTTTTCTTCGTTCGTTTCTATTCCCTTCAGATTTATCTTTTCCATATTTTACACCTCACTTCTTTTTTCCTTTAACACTTATCGTGACCTCTTCGACCGGTATATCTTTATCAGATCCAGATAGAGCTTTATCTACTAACTTTGTCAGTCCGAAACAGCACGGGACCTCCATATGAACCACCTTCAAACTCTCGATATCGTTCCTCTTGAATATCTCGGTCAATTTTTCTACATAGTGCTCGGCATCATCAAGCTTTGGACACCCGATGATCAACGAGTTATTCTCCAAAAAATCCGGGTGGAAATTCGGGTAAGCGAAAGGAACGCAATCCGCCGCTATCACCAGATCAGAGTTGTCAAAATACGGAGCCTCTACGGGAACGAGATTCAGTTGGACCGGCCACTGCTGGAGCCGAGAACTCAAACGGCCTTCTTCCTCCCGCTCTTCAGTCTCCCACTGGCCGGGAGCAGAGGAGGGACAGCCGCAGGCAGTTTTCGGCTGTTGATCCGCTATTGGATTTTCCACACCCATCTCGTCTAGATGATCCAGCGCTTCCTGTAAAAGTTCTTTCTGATCGTGTTCTCTCAAGTGTTCAAGATGAGCCTTGAGAACCTTTTCCCCCTGTTCCACCATGTTCTCCACCACGCTTCTTTCATCGTAGGGTTCCGCTTCTCTCATCTCTATATCTATAGCGTCTTCCGGGCAGTCTCTGATGCAGGCGCCCAAACCGTCGCAGAACGCCTCGTTGACCAGCCTCGCTTTTCCATCTATCACCTGCAGCGCACCTTCAGGACAGCCTTTCACGCAGTCCCCGCATCCGGTACACTTTTCGTGATCTATCTTTATTATCTCTCTCTTCATCTTATACACCTACTTTTTGTACACAAATCTTATCTCCTTCCTGCATGGATTTCTCCTGCTCGATATCGACGGACCCCAATATATCCGAGACCACCTTCCTGTGAATACTGCAGATCCAAGAAGCCTGTTCTGCCGGAAGGTCGCCGAAAACACAGTTCTTGTGCTTTATCGTGTAATGGTCCCCCTCTTTACCGTAAGAGGAGTAGAAACCGAGTTCATCGGACCCTTTCACAATCTTCTCTATCCTCTTTTCTAGACCATCTTCTTCATCAACTTCAGGAAAATACTTCTTCAATTCCTCAGCGACCACGTCCGAGAGTTCCTTTAGTCCTTTTTCGTCCATCCTATCTCTAAGACTCTTTATCAATATGTTCAGTAGCAATTCTGTCTCTTTGGGAAACAGTTTTTCTCCCTCCTCCGTGATTTCGAAGTACTTCTTCGGCCGTCCCTTCGATGCTTTTTCAAAGTAGCTATCTATCAGGCCGTTCTTCTCCAATCTGTTGAGATGCCTTCTAACCGCGCTTTCATTTATCCCGAGTATATCGGCTATATCTAGTGCCGTGAGATCTCGATCCAAAAGTTCATCCAATATCTCTGTCCGGGTGTTTTCCGACGGATACTTGAGTGTTTTCTCTGTCATCATTCAAGGTATAAGGGACAAGGTTTATATACTTTACGTACATTATTGTGATTAAAGTGATTAATATGAGGGAGAATAACATATTGTATCTATCGGCGTCGGACGAGTTAGCGGATTGGGACGAGATAAAAGAGAAGGGTGGTGCGTAAGATGAAGATAAAAAACATGGTCAGCATTCTTCAAAAATTTGACGATAAAAATATAACGCAAGAAGAGGCGGTCGAGGAACTGAAAGATGCGGAGCCCTTCGACTTTTATGCTGCCACATTAGAACTATACCAGAAAGGTTCTAGGCTCAAAAAAGGAGACTCGCCCAGGATCAGCAACTTGTTTAAAGAACTATACAAAGAAGATTTTTGTCAACTTATAGAAGACCTAGAGGATGATCATCCGATAAAAAGACTGATGACCGAGCATCTGTATTTTGAAAAATTGTTAAAAGAATTAGATAAGATAAATTTAGAAATAAAAGAAAAATCTGATAGAAGTAATGCGGTTAAACTCGATTCGATAACGACGGGGTTGAACCATTTAAAAGAACATGTGCAAAAAGAAGAAAAATTGATCTTTCCTTCATGGTCTGGCAAAAATGGAATAGCTGACACCATCTTATTAGAAGAGGAACATGAAGATATTTTGAAAAGCCACAAAAAATTGTTGAAGAAGAATCAAGAGAGAAAAGAAAATTGGGGTGAAGACGACTGGAATGAACTGAGTGAAACGATCGACGAGTTGATAGGTGAACTCCGTTTTCATACCTTCCACGAAGGAGACCTTTTTTATCCGATAGTGACGGATGAACTAGAGAAAGGAAAGTTCAAGAAGATCAAGAAAAAGATGGATAAGATGGAAGAGCAAAATTCCGAACCCTCTCTATCAGAATATATAGATTATCTAGATCTACCGATGCTTCAAAAGGAGAAAAAGTAATTGTAGATGACAGATTTCGACTTGATAATAATCGGATGTGGCCATGCTAAATCGTCGGGTGGTTACACGGTGGAAGATTGTAGCAGAGGTGCGAGGGAGGGGGGCAGGCATAGCCAAACTCGCTTTTAACCTGAAGGACGAGATGGAGGAAAAGGATTATTTCGATTAGAAATATTAAATCAATGTGAGAAGATGACATAAAAGGATGATATCATGAAAGATGTAAAGATCGACCGAGAAGGATGCATCGGATGCGGAAGCTGTTATGCGTTATGTCCAAAAGTATTCGAAGACGACGGGACGGGAACCGCCCAAGTAGTTGAAGGATTCAGGAAAGAAGGATCCGGAAAAGGCGAAGTCGAAGATGATATAGACTGCGTAGAAAACGCTGAAAAATCGTGTCCGGTGAAAGTGATCACAGTCAGTTAAAAAGAAAAAAAGTAATGGGTTTTAGAGACCCAGTCCTTTTCTCTTACTCTCTATATGTTCTTCTATGCCGTCTACCACTTCTACTGGATCATCGCCTACGGCTAACTTTCCGCCGGTTAGATCTTCGACGTCTTCAGTCAGAAGTTTCACGACGTTCTCGCTTCCGGTGACCGGTGGAGTCGGCGAAACGTGTGTATACAACCCGTAACCTATAGCCGCCATGGCTGCTATCGTCGCTTTCTGCTCCATGTATTCTGGCGCGGTCACAGCGACAGGAAGTTTTGTAGGATCGACGTCCAAAGCGTCCGCCACGGTGGAGACGAGATTGAGCAGTCGTCCGGTGTCCGTACAGGTACCGAAGCTCAGCACCGGCGGGACCTCGAGCGCTTCGCAAACTGCAGTAAGACCGTCTCCAGCCTTCTCTATAGCGTCGAGAGATGTCAGTCCAGCGACCTGCAGTCCGGCGTTCCCACAGCCTGCACTTAAAACCAAAATGTCTCTTTTGATGAGTTCCTCCGCAACTTCTATCGTCGTTTGGTCCTGAGGACCGTTATCTAAAGTGGTACAGCTCACTAAAGCAACTATACCCTTAATATTGCCGTTCTGGATATGTTCGAGCAGCGGGTCTAAAGAGCCGCCGAGTGCGTCAACGACCGATTTAGGTGAAAATCCGGTCACTATCTCCTCCTTGTTCTCCGGAACGTTCGTCTCCTTACCTTCTCTCTCTTTGAAGTTCTCTATAGCCATATCGATTATCTTCTCTGCCTGTTCCTCCGCCTTCTCCGGCTTGTAATTAATGTCGTGATCCACCCCTGGAATATTCACCAATTTGGTCACGGGGATGATCTTCGAGTTGTACTTCTCCGCGTACTCGCCGGCGGTAGGAACGGTGCAGTTCATGTCAGCTACAAAAGCGTCTACAGCACCGGTAGCGAGGACGTACTCTTCGTTCAGCCAGTTGCCGGTCAAGCCCGCAAAAACATCGTCGGTCTCGAACCGCTGTATCAGTTCTTGGCCCGTTTCTATTGAACCGATGATCCTGAGTCCTTCAGCGCCTGCTTCCTTGGCTTTCTGTTGAATGTCGTCTCTTCTAGCGACCTGGATCAACGCCGCACCCATGAAAGGTTCGTGACCGTTGGGCAAAATGTTAACATGATCCGGATCTATAATACCCATATCCACTTCCGCCTCGTGGGGCTCGGCCGTACCGAAGAGGATATCCTGTACCTCTTCGAGCAGGGTTAGAGATCCATAAGAGGTAGCAAGACCCATCCTCAATGTTTTGAGAGCCATACTCTGATAATCGCCGTCAACATTGGTCATGACGCTGGTTTTTACGTCCATCAGTTCATGCAGCGGACCGCCCGGCATTATACCGAGTTCATCCCAAGCTTCTTGACGTGATTCCGGGGCGTACTCCTTCAAAACTTCGGAAGTTTTCTCGCTGTCCCTGTTTATCTCCTCGAGCATGAAGTCCGCTAATTCCTCAGCCAACTCGTATTTTCCCTTCGAGGTGTCCAGTCCGATCCTTTCAGCTATTTGAGTCAATTTTTCTTCGTCCTCTATATCGAATATCGTTTTTCCCTTAGCGGTGGCTTTCAGAGTTTTAGCGGTCGTGTTAGCGTGATAAGTGTAAGCCGAGGTGCCCATGCTGTTCACTCTTGTCAGGTTCCTCATCACCATCCCGTCTTTATCTATACCGCAAACACCTCTTTCCGTCACCCCGTCGACGATCCTGCACGGTCCTTGTGAACAAATATTACACCTTGTTCCTTTCTTACAGAAGTCACATCTCACCTTTTCCATAGCTTCGTACCTATCGTGAACGTTGGTCATGTCGTCCTTCTCTACCTTCTTATACATATTCTCTACTGAGTCATGAGCGCTGTGTTTTTCCATCTTATTCTCACCGGTTAGGATAATTGAAAGGTTGCATAAATATATTTCGATGTTATACGAACGTTCGTCTAAGTGGGAAAGGATTAAATTACCCTACTACGTTAGAGAAACTAATGAGCAATACTGGAAGCCCGAGGATATTCTCGACCGATAAAGGGATCGTCATGATCCAAAGTAAGACCAAAAATAGGATAGTCGAGATACTAGAAAAAAAAGAAAGGACCGGTGCAGAGATCAGGGAAGAATTGGAAAAGGCTAAATCCACAGTTTCGGTCCACCTCTCAGATCTTACGGATTTAGGGATCATAGACGATAAAGAACATCCCGTCGACGAGAGGAAGAAACTTTTCTATCTCAAGTCAAAGCTGCTCGGCCAGTCCGGTTCACCCGATGACGAACATTACAAAAGGATACTTGAAAATCTTAGAGGATCGAAAAACGACGAATACGACTTCCTGAAAGGTCTTTTTCACCTTGTCAGGTACGGGCTGATCTCTTTTGGGCTCGATCTACATCCTGCTTTGAAAGAGATCGGGAGAGACGCCGGAAAAAGTATAGCTAAAGATTTCTCCGCGAACGAACGAGAGGGATTACTAGAAGAGATAAGTGATTTTTGGAGCGAGATGAAACTTGGATCTATAGAATCTCCCGAAGAAGAGTATATAACGATAAAGGATTGTTTCGACTGCGAGAGCATGCCCGAGGTCGGCAACACTTTATGTTCTTTAGACGAAGGTCTGCTGGAGGGGATCATCGAGGAAAGGCTCGGGAAAAAAGTTAGGGTGAACGAAGAGGAATGTCACGGTACAGGTTCAGGGCAGTGTAAGTTCAGGATAGAGTGGCTGTGAAAGCGATCATCTTGATTTGAAACAAATCTCTCTAGAAAAGCTCAACAGACTCACAAGAAGATCAGACTGTAGATGGTCCACCCGATTATGGAGGCAAAACCAAGACCTGTCAGCCATTCTTTTCTACTCAATCCGCCTCTGCCTGAGAGAGAGAATAAAAAGATCAAGGATAGGAATATCTCGATCATCCCCTCGACATATTTTCCCAACACGAGCAAAACGAGGCCGAGGGCTCCGAATATCACCGTGAGAGAGACGGGCAGGCCGTTCCATATATTTCTGAAAAAGCTTCTACTCCTCTTTTCGCCCATGATCCTGGTCGATACAAGAGCCAAACCTAAGATCATCCAGAGCAGAATCGTGAGCCTATACTCCCAATCACCCTTTTGGTTGAATAAAAACCAGCCTAGGATGACCACCAAGTAAAGACTAGCACCGACGAGAATATCCTGCCACCAGTCGTCCTCTTTATACCATCTCAGGCCGATGTCTAACATAAAAAGCCCGGCGAGGATCCAATAGGGTCCAAAGGGCGATGCGAAATCGGTACTTGAAAACAAGAAAGAGAATGCACCGTGGGCCAATAAGAAAGAAGATGAGATAAAGGCCACTTCTTTCCTGTGCTTCTCCACTCCTTCAAGCGGGAGAAAGGCCGCGATGATGAGAGAGACGAGCACCAACAGATAGGAAAGAAATCGGTTCCCATAAACCTCGAGCGACATGTATCTCGTGACGAATAAGACGCAGCCAAGATTCAAGAGGACCGCTCCCGAAAAGATCTGTTCAACCAGTTTATCTCTCTCGTCCAGACCAGAAAAATAGTGGGCCACGACACCGAGACCGAATATCATGCCGAAGAAGGGAGCAAAACAACAAAAGAAATTAAATTGATCATAGGGGTCGCCAGAAGAACTCCCGAAGAGGTAGATCAATGACAGAGGTATTAGAAAGACAAGTGCTAAACCCAGAACGGCCTCGGATCGACTACCGCTCTCTTCTGAGGTATCGACTCGAGACAAAGATTCCTCTTCATCCCCCTTTTCATCCCATATCACTTCCTCTTTTTCTTCCTCCTCATCCTCATCTTCTGCCCCTTTATCTTCCATCCCGGTAAGTCCTTCCCAAGAGATCTTCTCCTCTCCACTGACCTCATGGTAGACCTCGATGATCGAAAGCTTAGTCACAGACCGCAGCTCATCGAATTCTCTCTCGACCGTTTCTCCCTCCTTGACAATCTCTATCTCTACAGAAGAGAGGCACTCCTTGAGATCCTCAGCGTGCTCCTTCCCCTCCCGGGTGAGACGGTAGGCCTTTTTCTTCCTCTTATGACCCTTGATCCTCGATTTTTTCTCCTCGACCATCCCTTCCTCTTCCAACGATATCAAAGCCTGGGATACGTGAGGTCTGCTGACGCCTATTATATCCGCTATTGCCCGCTGGGTCAATTCCTCCGGACACTCTACCCTCCATTCAGATATACTCTCCTCGTGGAGATGGAGAAGGATCTTCTCTTTCACCGTCAGATCGGGTACATTTTCCATTTTCTTCATTCTGTTACCTTTTCTATTCTATTTATTTTTTCCTAGTAGATAAAAAGAGAAGGGTTTTTATACGAGGGTTCAACTCTCGACGACCACCGTAGTAGGGTCTATTTCCACTTTTCTGCTGGGAGAGTACATGTCGTAATAGTTGATCCCCTGTATCTGTATCTCTCCGGTCCTCGTAGGTATGAATTTTACGTTCAAGTCTACCTCGTCGCCTCCGTTCATGTCCGTCAGATAGATCAATAGGCTGTCTTCTTTGATCTCCCAGTTCGACACCTGTTTTTTTTCCAACAGATAATCGTAGTTCACCGTGGCGAAGCCCGTCGGCAGAGGTATCTCGATAAGCCCCATCTTGCTGTAACCGGCGGATGGCTCGTAGGCAAGTTCCATCTCGATGTTGTACTCCTTTTCGACTTCAGCTCGGGAAGCCGTGTCAGTTTCAAGGGATATGTGCTCCCTCGGATCGATAGCCCAGCCGACGTACTCCTCGTAAACGACCGTGTACGCGAGCTTACCTTCTCCTTTGGTTGTTATGGTTACGTTGTTCGTCTCGTTGGTATGCATGTAGTCTCTCAGATCTATCAGGTAAGTCAGGTCTTTGTTGTCTTCATCGAAATTCACCTCGCCGGCCTTATCTCCGTTCATCTCTACCGTGATATTCATCGAGGAGAGCTCGATCTCACTCGAAGTCGCCTGCAGAGATTGCAGCGCTACGACGGTATCTTGGGTGGAGAAGAAAGTGCCGAACTGGTTCCTGTTATTGAGAAGATACTGGACGGCCATGTCTGTAGTGTCCACGTAACCCTCTCCGGCCAACGCCATTATGGCATAACCGGTCGTTTCGATATATACACTGTTGCCTCCGCCACTCGCGTAGAGTTCGGGACCGCCGCTCTGCAGCGCCGTGTGATTAGCCTCCCAGTGGCACGTTTTATTCTCGACTTTTTTCAATCCGTCTATCCGTCCCAGGATTTCTCTATACAGACTGCCTTCTTCATCGGCTAACTTCATCGCTAGAGCCGAGATGGACAGTGTATAGGGGTCCTCCCAATGTTGTTTTATATTCCCTTTTATATAATCTACAGCGTCTTTTACCGCTTCGGACGACGGGTCATAGCCGGAGTAGAGCAGGGACCTGACCACATAGGCGGTCGTAGCCACTTTCTTACTCTTGAGAGTTCCGCTGGTCGTTTCGTAAAGGCCTCTCTCGGGGAACTCCCATGAACCGTTGGGGTCCTGCTGACTCACCAACCATTTCTGCATGTCCTTTGTTATGGCGTCGTCGAGCATGAAACCGGCGTTTTGAGCGTCCTGGAAAGTGATGAGCCCCCACGAAGTAAGCCATGGGTGAACGTCCTCGTCGGAGGGGAACCACACTATTCCACGCCCTTCACCGTTCTTAGCTTCCTTGAGGAAAGTGAGTTCGTGCTGTAGGCCCTGGGTAACTATCTTCTCGTATTTTTCCATCTCCTGCGGCGGATTCTCGGAACTGGAAGCTATATCGAAGGCTAAGACATCTACGGAGAGGGTGGACATGCTCTGTTCGCCGCACCCGGACACCTGATGTATGAAGCCTTCGGCCGAATCCAGCGTCACCGAATCCATGCTGCCGTATAATTTTGCGTATGCCTTCTGGCCGCCGGGAACGTAATCTTCGTCCGGGGTGAAGGATATGTTGGTCATGTCCTGGTTGGTGAGCTGCCCATTGAAAACATCCACCTGTTTCTCACCGTTTGGTTTGACCCTCATAATCTTCTTTATGATATCTTCGTGTTCTCCCGCGCTGCCGATGATACTGATCTCGTGCTTCCCGACCGTTTTCGCAGTTATGTTGTAATGAACGCTGCCCACGCTTTCAGGTTCCAGCTCGACGTATTTCGTCTCGTTTTCGTGCAGCGTGAACCAATCAGAATTTTCCAAAGAGACTTGGGCATCCACGCTTTCGTTCAGGTAATTGTATACCATCACTCTGAGGCTGAAACGATCGCCTCTGACCGCCGAGACAGGGATATCCGGCTCGACGAAGAACTGCTTGAATACCTTCAATCCTGTCTCGTTACCGACCATCTCGCCCTTTTTCGTAGAAGTGACGCCTTCCACCATCCAATTGGTTATCGAATCCGGCGTGGTGAGGTTGAGTGAGGCGCGGCCGTCCTCGTCGGTTATCAAGGTCGGATTCCAATACCAAGTCTCAGGAAAGTGTGTCCTGGTCTCGGTACTCTCCTCCTCTCCGTCTTCCTTTTCTTCGGTCGATCGAGGCTCGGTTTTCTCCCCCTCATCTGGGGAACCTAAACCTTCTAAAACACCTCCATCGGCAGCAGCATCCTCATCTCCAGCCGCTCGTTCTCCGGCCTCCTCCGTATCTCTAGTAGTTTCTTCCTCCGTCTGTAGGCTCGTGATGGAGATACCGGCCACACTGACTATCAAAATACCGGCTACGAGACACGCAGCCACGGGTTTATATCTAAGCGAGAGAAGGAATAAAACCGCAGCAGATACAAGACCAGCTAAGATGAGAGAAGACCAATAGTTCGAAACCCATTCATTTTTTACCGAGTGGACGTCCTGCATGGTTTGACCGGCGGAGACGACTTCGTACCCTTTTCCCTCCTCAGGAGGCTCTTCTTTCTCCTTGGTCAGTACTTCATCCATCCCGGAGAGCTGATTCAATTCAGAGATGGACTCATCGGTGATTGTCACCCCTATTGCGGTCCTTGTGGGTTCTCCTCTCTTGGAAACGTTGAAATCGATCTGGCTGGGTTCTCCGGGTCGATACATTTCCTTTCCCGTGGAGATATCGAGATCTAGATATCGGCCCTGAGACACTTTCCCTGTATAAGTGTCCGAACTGAAGGAGAGGTTCTTCTCGACGGCATAGGCGTTGATCCTGTACTCCGGCGCCATCTCGTAGACGACAGGGATAGAAAGGGTGTAGGGTCGTTCGTCCATGACGAAATAATCAGAATACAGTACTTGACTTTGAGTCTGGACCGAGTAATATATACGGTCAGTCATCGATTCTCCCCTGTAGTATACCTGGAATCGCTTCGATTCGTCGATCCTGTTTCCACCCTCGGTAGGGAGTATCTTTACGCCCTTCTTCTGCGAGATATCGAAGGTCTCTTCGAACTCCTTACCCTTGTATTCAACTGAAAAAGTCACCGTTTCCTGCCCCTCGAAATCCACTTCCCATTCAGAGGTCCCGCCTTCACCGGTCGTTCGGGCGGGTAGAGAGGTGTCTCCCACTTTACCGCTCACTTCTACACCCTCAACCGCACTTCCGTCGGGATGGGTCAACCTCAGGGTGAACACGGAGGCCGTATCGACCATATTTTTTGTGGAGACGAATTCAAAGTCGAGAGGACTAGAAGCGATGGGTACATCCTTCGCATCCCATTCTTGGTGACCGGAAGTATCAGTGACCGTAGCGTTCAAGGTGAAATGATCTTTCCGGTGATCTATATCTTCAAAATAAAAAGGAAACTGTCCGTCCTCTAAAGTACCCGTAGAGGTATCTACAATTCTATCGCCAGACTGAAGAGCCACCGAGACTTCCCCCTCCACGTCTTTACCGAAAAAGTACTCCGCTTCCAGGGTGGCGGACAAGTCGTCTCCTCTCAGATACCAATCTTTTAGACCTCTAAAGTTGATCTTGAAGCGTGGAAGCACGTACTCGTCGACCAGGAACTTTTCCTTGACAGTTTTCTCCCCACTAGAGACCTTCAGCTCGTAGGCGCCTAAGGGAAGCAGATCCGAGAGAGTATAGTTAAGGTAAGAGATACCGAATTCGTCAGGGTGAAGATCCTTCCTGAATATCTTGTCACCTTCGGGCGATTTGATGGTGTAAGTGACCTGATGACTCTCGTCCAAAGGCTCGTCGCCCTCGAAGCATAGGCTTCTGATATGTACTGTCTGACCGGGTTGGTATATCGGCTTGTCGGTGGAGACGAAGAGCCTCTTCTCTCCTCTAACATCTACATTCCTCCTGATCGTCTTTCCTGAAGACTTCACGACCAGGGCTCCCTCGTAGTCCCCTTCCGGTAATTCGAATTCGACGTTGCTCATGCCTTCTTTAGAGGTCCGACCTTCATAAAGCAAAGTTTCCTTTTTCTCCTCTCCTCTCTCCAGATAGACCTCTATCTTTTCCTCCTCTTGAGGCTCACCGTTTAGATTGTTCACCAACGCAGGGAACTTCACGCTCTCGCCTCCGGAGTAATCCGAAGGCATCACCGCCTTGAGCTGCGTTCGGTTACTCGCATATATACTATCTATATTGTACGCGAGTATACCCGATGTCAGGATCAACGAGACGACGAGCAGAACGGCGGTCACCTTTCTATCACGGATGATCTCCGAGCCTTTTTTCAATCTGCCCCAACTCAAACTCATCTTATCACGGGTCAAATAAGCTGCTTCCATATATAAAAAAAATAGCTAGACATGTAATTTACATGTAGAGATTTAAACTACATGTAAAAGAGAATTTTTTACGATCTAGCTCTTCTCGACCGCTAGAAACGAAAGGATTAAATACCAATCCCTTGTAGTAAAAAATAATATGCC
>CAYWYD010000048.1:0-15029 GCA_964462425.1 uncultured Thermoplasmata archaeon | reverse complement strand
GGGTCGTGAGCTGGGTTTAGACCGTCGTGAGCCAGGTTGGTTTCTTTTTAGTAGAGATGTACTGGTGCCTGAGGGGAAGGAGCCCTCAGTACGAGAGGAACAGGGCTTCGCGGCCACTGGTTTACCAGTTGTCCGAGAGGGCATCGCTGGGTAGCTACGCCGTAAGGGTTAAAGGCTGAAAGCATCTAAGCCTGAAACTCTCCCTGAAACGAGGCACCTCTGAAGGCTCCCGTAGAAGACGGGTTAGATAGAGCCGGGGTGTAAGTACGGAGCTTCGGCGACGTATTCAGCCCACGGTTACTAAACGTCTGGACTGCTGCTTAGCTTTCAGTTTGGTCATTTGACAGGTCTGCGTGTGGATATTGCATTTTTTATATCCGCTTTTGTTGGATGGAGCTTAGCGTCTGTTCTGAGATATAGAGTAGAAGTTTAGAGCAGGATAGACAGAAAGCTTATATGTTTATGTTTAATTAGTGTCGGGATAATTATGTCTACAGAGAAAAATCTTGAATTGATGCGTGAGTTTGTTGACTCTATAGAGGAGGAGGACATAGAAGAGACATTATCTTTTTGTACGGAGGACATAAGATTTGTGACTCCTTTTGGCACCTTCGAAGGAAAAGAAGAAGTCAGGCGTCTTCTCAAGTGGTTGTCGGGGAATCTCCAAGACATGGAGTATACGGAAACTGGAGCTGGCATATTTGGGGAAGGGGATAAAGCTGCATATGAGCATACTCTAACCGGCAAATATGATGGTGAAGAGATCGAGGTCTTAATGATATGCACCTACCAGTTCAATAACGGGAAGATAAAGGAGTTGCATTATACCATGGACACTTTGGAACTAGCAAAGCAGGCTACCGAGGGATTCTTGTCGGAAAGAATGGTGGGTACTATCTACAAACAAACCCGCAAGGGACTAGATTAGTCTAACAAACTTTAGCTTTTCCCTATATTCGATCGCTAGTCATTGAAGTCCAGCTGGTGTAAACGAATCGAGAACGAGATGGGAGATGTATCCCAATAGGAAGAAATAGAGTATCCAGGTGATCAGATTGGGATCGTTTAAAAGGGTGAATAGAGTGATCGCCCAGATCACGATCAATATGTAGAATAAAATTTTGCTGTGGGCAAAGTCCCGGTGACGTTTGGAAAAAGGCGGATCTAGGATGTCGGGAAGTGACCCGCCGAAGAGCGAAGAGAAGATCATTACAAGGAAAAGTTTGACTTCCATCGATAATATCGAAGTAAGGGTGGAATGCAGAGATGGATCGGGAGGAATGTAAAAGGTCCTGCGTAGAAAATGCCAGATGAAATATCCTAAAACGGCGAAAGTGACCGCTGCGATCATATGAGTTCTTTTCTTCATAGTTGCTGGGGAAAGTGAGGATCGTTATTTAATCTTATTTCGGGGAGAGAGGTGAGCGAAAGTGGGATGATGGAAAATATTATTTAATAACCTGGATTATGGACGAGGGAGTAACATGCAGGAAAACGATCGATCTGAAGACGAATTCACCGTGACCCCTTGGGAAGTCGAGGGAGACATAGATTATGAGAAGCTGATAGAGAAGTTCGGTACCGAAAGTGTTGATGAGGAACTGTTGGACAGGATCGAAGAGGTTGTTGGGGAGACTCATTTCATGCTGAGAAGAGGAATATTCTATTCTCATAGAGATCTAGATCGGATCCTCGACGAATACGAGGAGGGTAAAAGATTCGCTCTGTACACGGGCAGAGGTCCTTCCGGCCACACTCACGTCGGGCACTTGATGCCGTGGATATTCGCGAAGTGGATGCAGGACAAATTCGATGTCGAGCTTTACTTCCAGTTGACCGATGACGAGAAATTTCTGTTCAATTTCGACAGCGAGTTAGAGGACACCTATTCTTACGCCTTGGAGAACGCCAAAGACATAATAGCGCTCGGCTTTGATCCGGAAAAGACCCACATCTTCATAGATACCGATTTTATCCACGAGCTGTATCCTTTAGCTTTGAAAGTTGGAAAGAGGTTGAACTTCTCCAACGTGAAAGCGGTCTTCGGCTTCGACAATTCGACCAACGTCGGCAGTATATTTTACACCGCGATACAGTCCGCTCCGTGCTTTTTGCCGACCGAGATGAAAGATCGAGAGGTGCCAGTATTGATACCTTGTGGTATAGATCAGGATCCGCATTTCAGGTTGACCAGAGATATAGCTGAAACAATCGGGTATGTAAAGCCGGCGCTCCTTCACAACAAGCTGGCTCCTTCTTTAGACGGGACCGGGAAGATGTCCGCTAGTCAGCCCAAGACTACTATATTCACCACCGATCAACCTGAAGACGTGGAGGAGAAGATAAACGACGCCTTCACCGGCGGTAGGATATCCGCCGAGGAGCAGAGAGAGAAGGGTGGTGATCCCGATATCTGTGCTATTCAAAATTACAGATATTACGTGTTCGAAAGCGATGACGAAAAAGTCGAGAGTATAGCGGAAAAATGTCGTGCGGGAGACATACTCTGCGGTGAGTGTAAACAGAAGTTGAAAGAGAACATCAACCAATTTCTTTCTGAACATCAAAAGCGGCGGGAAGAAGCCGAAGATATGTTGGAGGAGTTCCTAGTAAAAGATTGTGAGGAGAAAATATAAGTTTTTAGAAGTTCAGATTTCCAGATTCCATCTGCTTTTTTATCTGCTTTCTCATCTTTCGGTTTCCAGAGAATCCCTTTATCGCCTTCTTGGTCTTCTTGTAGTGAGATAACAGCTCTCGTATATCGCCCGGGTTCTTGCCGCATCCTTTGGCTATCCTTCTGATACGATCGCCCTTTATCTTCTTTGGATTTTCCATCTCTTCTTCCGTCATGCTGTCCATTATTATCCTGAAGTCATCCAGCTTTTTCTGGGTCGACATTATCTCGTCTTCAGAGATGGTGCTAGGTCCCATGGGCAGCATGTCGACGATCTTCTGAAGCGGCCCGACGCCGGTCAACATCTCCATCTGCTCGTACATGTCCTTGAGATCGAATTCGCCGGCCAGCATCTTTTTTGCGGTCTCTTCCGCCTTCTCTTCGTCCATGGCTTCCTCTGCTTTTTCGAGCAGCTTTTCTATATCGCCCATCCCGAGTAGTCGGGAGGTGAAGCCCTTCGGATCGAACTCCTCTAGATCTCGGATCTGCTCACCGTTACCTATGAAAGACACCGGTGCGTTGGTCTCCGCCACTGCACTTAGAGCGCCTCCACCTTTCGCCGAGCCGTCCATCTTGGTGATTATCGTTTTGGTCACTCCGACAGCGTCGTGGAACGCTTTAGCCTGGGGACCGGCCTGCTGGCCGATTGATGCATCGACCGTCAGGATGACCTCGTCGGGTTCCGCGACGTTCTTTATCAACTTGATCTCTTTTATCAGTTCGTCCTCAAGTGAGTGTCTACCAGAGGTATCTATTATGATCACGTCGTAATTATCGAATTCTCTCATGCCCTCTCTCACGACTCTAGGAGCTTTTTCAGCGTCCGGGTCTCCATAGACCGGTACACCCGCATCTTCCGCCACCTGTTCTAACTGGTCGTAAGCAGCGGGTCGATGAGTGTCGCCAGCGATCAAAGCCGTGTTCAGCCCCCTTTTCTGAAAGTAAGCCGCAAGTTTTCCACAAGTGGTGGTTTTACCCATCCCGTAAAGGCCGACCATCATGATGACCTGCGGTTCCAATTGTAGTTCCGTCCCGTCTCCAAGGATCTTCACGAACTCTTCATGGATTATGCGGATCAGGTGCTCTCGCGCGCTCATCCCTCCGCTCGGTTTTTCTTCTACACCCCGTTCTTTTATCTTCTCGGTTAATTCCAAGGCGAGTTGGACCTCTATATCGGCCTCGATCATAGCTCTCTGTATGTCTTTTGCGACTTCTTTTACCAGATCTTCGTCAACGTGACTCGCGTTGGTCACCCGCTTTACCGCATCACGCAGCCCGTCTTTGAGTTTATCAAGAGCCATGGAGTATTCAATCCGTTGTAACTATTATTAATGTTTTTGGTCATCCTCTCGAAAGCCGCTCCTCGATCTCGATGAATTCTGGTGGTACATATTCAGTCAAGATGATATCGCCTCTATCGTAGAAGTCGATGCCTTTGTCGTGTGCGCTCGAAGCTTCGATCCTCAGGATGACCGGAGTCGGATCGTGCCTTTTACCGATCTTGACGGCTTCTTTTTTCTTTTTAGAGAGATGTACGAACTGTCTTCCCATCGGTTTTAAACCCTCTTTCAAAATCAGATCGACCGAACTTTTTGCGGTACCGTGGTAAAGATCACTTTTTGGTTTCATCCTCCCTTCGATATCGACCTCGATAGAATGTCCATAGAGAGCTCTTATCTCACCTTCTTTAATCTCGAATCTTTTTCTGCCGCCCATCTCTTGTAATCTTCGTATGTCCTCTTCAGAGGCCCAAGAATGTTTTGAGTCGGCGAGAGTTTGTAGAACCTCCTCTAAAGATGCAAATCCCTTTCGATCTAGTTCCAGGTTTCCCTCTTCCGGATGATGTCTCAAAAGGTATGAAAGGTACTTGCTCAACGCCTTATACTTCTCTTCCATCTTTTTTGAGTGAAGACAAGTGCCGTATATGAAAATTGTTATACTCAGAAGGGAAAACTAGAAGTATCTCTTGAAGTATATTATAGATCATATGACAGAGGAGAAGGGTAAGGAGAGGAAGAGAATCCTCCCTGCAGACGGGAGAACCACTTTCAACGATATCAAAGGCACTAAGGTGTATGATGCCAACGGTGAAGAGCTCGGTCACGTGGACGATATCGAGATCAATCGAACGACACTGAATCCGACAAAGTTGATTATACACAAGGGTTTTTTCGGAAGATATCTGCGTATAAATCTAAAGTATGTCGATAAGATAACTAGGGATTCCATACAACTCTGGATCAGCCCGGCCGAGAATTTAGAGGGGGCGAGAGTTTTAGATATAGACGATAATGAGATCGGAACAGTAACTGAGGCCCAGAGAGGGAAGGACGGCGACCTAGAATACATAAAGGCGGCAACCGGCTTGATCCAGACCCGGAACGGTGAAGATAAGATGGACACCTACACGATCCCAGTCACCTCTTTGGAAGACATGAGCATAAGTCTACCACCGACGTCATTTGAAGGGGAACCTGTTGCTACCCATCTCGACGTGAATAAAGAGACTGTCTATATCGAGGCCGATGAGATAGTCGACGTAGGGAAGGACTGTATACGTTTAAGTGGAAATAAAAAGAAATACTTAGATATCGAAGATTAAGACACAAGCGGATATCTACTTAACTTTTCAACTGACCGATCTTTCGTATGATCCTTGAACGGATTGCCATCCCTTTTCGTTAAGGTTACCATTCATCTGAAATTCGGTGTTTCTGATAGGGACGGAACATTCGTATCGCAGGTCTATTATGGGTTTCTGGTCGGAAGTCGAATTGTAATACAATAGAAAATTTTCCTGTTCGTAAGCCGGTTCATCCTCTATAATCTCATCATTCAGTATAAGTTCGTAATCTTCCTCGCTCCCCCGGTAATGGAAACTCAGCTCTAACGGACCCGTTCCGTTTATCTTTAAAAGGATACCCCGGCTCGAGTCGATATGATCAATCGTAGCTTCACCCTGCATATCTTCGTCTTTGAAGACAGCATCCATCTTCTTTTTTCTAGTGTTGTATATTGTGGGGACATAAAGAACGTACGAAGTTTCCTCGGAGAGATTTCCTAAGGAGAGTTCATATTGATAGGTTGTTTCCTTCTCAGGGACGCTCGCCGAAGAGCTAACGGAAGCTATGATAGCTACAAACAGGATCGCAGTCATGAGGATTGAAGTCATCTTCTTTTTCTTAGAATCATCCCGGACTTTGTATAGAATGTAGAATGTCAGTATGAATCCCCCGATGAGTAAGATGAACAACAAAGCGACCAGGGCATAGTAGTTGATCTTGTAATGCTCTGGGAATTGGACTTCATACCAGTGGATAGATTTGATGTTAGATTGAGCAATCGAGATCATGATCGTACTTGCGATCAAAGAAAAAGCAGAAACGAGAGAAACGGTTAGGGTTAGGTGGTCTTCATCTCGTTTCACTAAGAGGCCTATACTGACTAATATGATTGCTAAGATCACTGCAAAGATGATCTGATAGTATTGAAATGCTAACGACGGAGCTTCGATCGCAAGCGACGAAAGTGCAGTCATCTCTATTATTAATTATACTATTCTTAAAAAACATTTTTACCTAGTAAAGTCGGAAGTCCCGAAAATAAACCTTATATCCCATAAATCATTTAGCAGATTCGATAACATGAAAGTACTCACCGTAGGAGGAGGAGCTAGAGAACATACGATAGTCAAAGCGTTAGCCGAAGATGGAGCTGAAATCTACGCAGCCATGGGTAACAAGAATCCCGGTATCGCGAGATCGTCAGAGGAGTATCTGCTTGAAAGTGGCTCCGAGATAGAGACGATCGTGGATTGGGCCGAAGATAAGGAAGTCGAGATGGCGGTCGTCGGTCCCGAAGCGCCGCTTGGCGAGGGCATCGTTGATGCTTTAGAAGAGAAGGGGATAAGATGTGCTAGTCCGAACGAGGCAGCCGCTAAGATCGAAACGTCAAAAGAGTTCATGAGAGATTTACAATCCAGATACGATCTTCCCGGCAGAGTCGAATATAGGACTTTCGAAGATATAGAGGAGATAGAAGATTTCCTTTCGCATTATGAAGGTGAGCTAGCGGTTAAACCTGTCGGCCTGACAGGGGGCAAAGGAGTAAAGGTCATGGGTGAACATCTAGAGAACAAAAAAGAGGTTATCGATTACTGCGAAAAAGTTCTAGAAGAAGAGATCGGGGGAAAACCGAGACTGGTCCTCGAGGAGAGGTTAAAAGGAGAAGAATACACGCTTCAAGTCTTCACCGACGGAGAGAACTTGATACCGATGTCTTTGGTCCAGGATCACAAAAGACTGTTCGAAGGAGACGAGGGACCAAATACAGGCGGCATGGGCTCTTACTCTCAAGCCGACGGTCTGCTTCCTTTCTTGGATCAGTCCGTTTACGATGAAAGCGTGGATGTAATTAAGAAGACGTTAGAGGCGCTCAAAGACGACGGCCGCCCGTACAAAGGCGTCCTTTACGGCCAGTTCATGCTGACCTCTAAAGGACCGAAGATAGTTGAGTTCAACTGCCGTTGGGGCGATCCCGAGGCCATGAACGTCTTACCTCTTCTAGAAACGAATTATGTAGATCTATGTGAGAAGATCGCTGAAGGCGATATCTCCGGTATCGACGTATCTTTCGAGAATAAATCGAGCGTGTGTAAGTACGTGGTTCCAGAGGGATACGGCGTGGATCCGGACGGAGGTCATAAGGTAGATGTGGACGAAAGATCCATCGAGGAGGAAGGCGCTCAGCTCTATTTTGCCTCCGTGGATGAGAAAGACGGCGAGATATACACGACGACTTCTAGAGCCATGGCGGTCGTAGGTTACTCGGAAAAATTGGAGGATGCGGAGGCGACCAGTGAACGTGCTTTAGATCATGTCAAAGGTGACAAGATACAGATGAGACACGATATAGGCAAACCGGAGAGCATCCAGCGGAAAATCGATAACATGAAGAAGATCAGGGGAGAGAACTGATGAGTGAAATTGAGGGCCTTGAACAAATAGTCGAAGCCATCGACGACCAGATCGAGGATAAGGATACTGTAAGGGAATTGGTGATGAAGTCCTCTAGAGCCATCCGGAGGGTATCGAAGAACGTTATCCAGGATATCCACCGAGGGAACGAGTGCAAGGAAGATCTACAGGAGGCTTTGAAGGAGATATCCAAGATCAAAAGTCTGGTGGAAGATCATCCCGAACTTTACCATGCCGGCTTTTTGAGGAACGGTTTTCAAGAGCTCGCGGAGGCGCATATACTCTGGTCGATGACCAACGAGGAAGAGCCCAAAACTCCGGAAGAACTAGATATAACTTCGAGTTCCTACGTTCTAGGTCTAGCGGACGTGGTGGGAGAGCTGAGGAGGATGGTGCTCGACGAACTCGCCGAGGGCAACGTGGAAAGAGCTAGAGAGTTACACCGGAAGATGGAGGATATCAAGAACATGCTGATGGAGTTCGAGTATCCCAACGCGCTGCTTCCCATAAGGAACAAGCAGGACATGGCTAGGAATCTGGTAGAAAAAACTAGAGGAGACATAGCCAGCTCGGTGAGGAACGAAAGGCTGATCGAGAAGATGGACGAAGTGATGGAAGACTTGGATTGATCTTCGAGTAGAGCTCTTGTCTGTCCGTATTCGAGTAGCGAGGGCCTTCAGCAGAGTGATATTTTCATCTAGACTATGTATATTTTGATTAGAAACCTCAAGTAAAAAACTTAAATCTCACCACTTCGATGCTATATCGAAGGAAGGGAAAGGATGGTAGGGGCGAGGAAGATCCTATCGGTGTTGGTCGTGTCGGTTTTAGTCATAGGTGGACTGACAGTAGTCGTTTCAGAGGCTAGCGCGGCTCAAGAAGGGAAACCAGTGAGTTCAGTAAAGCTCTCCGTGGAACTGGATATGGAAGAGGCTGTAGGTGCAGTGTACGAAGGAGAATATGATCTTTTCATGTACTCTGTCGACGGCCCTGTGTATCAGGGTCTCCGAGAAGAATGGCGTAGAGCCCTAGATACCTGGGAAGTTCGGGGTAGTTACAATAATCTATTTTTGAATCCGGCCCACGAGGGAAAGAATACCACGGCTATTAACGAGGCGCAGACCGAAGGATGGATCGATGATCCAGCGGATCTACAGTGGTTGGCGAACGATAAAAATGGCGATTGGACCGTCAATCCTTTTGCTCACAACGATATAAGGTTCGCGATGCAGTATCTGAACCGGAAGAAGATGGTGGATGAAGTGCTTGACGGCTTTGGTGAACCGAGATATTCGTTCATCGAGTTCCCTGATTCTTGGACACCGGAGCATTCTCCGATCGAAAAGAGATACGGGATTGATCCTGAAGGTGATAGGAAAGCAGTAGAGCGGATCGTGGAAGAAGCGATGATGGGGATTAAAGAGGACGTTGCCTTCGGTGATGTGAGGCGAGAGAACGATGTGTGGCAGTATAGGCCGTCTGAAGGAGACTGGCATGAAATTAAGATCGAAATTACCACGGCAGTAGTGGATGGGAGGAAAAAGCTCGGAGAGCACATGGTCGAAGTCCTTCGGGACCTAGGTTTCAACGCTGATTTTAATATAGAGAGGGATCCAACCTTTCCTCCAGTTGAACCGTATGATAATTTAGATCGTCATATTTTTATCGGCGGTTGGACCTCGTCAAAAGCGGAGTATTATCAGGAGGCAAAAGTGAGCAAGTTCTACGCTCCCTGGTACGGATTCATGCATACTTATGACCCGAATAATCATTGGAACTACGATGAGGAAGGGTACGACAACACGATAGGCCCATCTCAGAGAGCGAGAGATTACCTGGATATACCGGATGATCATGCGAATAAAACGGTCGAAGAGTTCGATATCATGGCTGAGGAACTTTTCGCTGGACAGGTAGAAACTAAAGAGGAGTATTGGGATAAAAAAATGGGTGGTGAAGAGATGGGGTTCGAGGAAGCGGTTCGCGTCGTCCTCGTTACCAAGCATGCGTTCTATCCCTATAATCCAGATCGTTTGCTCAGTTCAGTACCTGAATCCGTCAACGGCTATGACACCTATTTCGGCCCGAGGACCATGAGAACCGACGACGGCGTCCTCGATACTGCCGTCTACACTGGTGAGGATCGATCATTCATGGATAACTGGAACCTTTACGGAGGTTCGGATGATGTTTACGGAGAATATACAAGAAGGATGGCTAGGGAGTACGGCTCTTGGAATCATCCTCAGACCGGTTTACCGATGGAAGTGAATTGCTACTGGTCGGAGGGTAGAGATACGGATCCCTACGAGAGGCAGGGCGATGTAGAGACGGATTACGAGTACGATCAAGGTGAACTGATTGAGAACATAGAGATACCGGAAACTGCGGTTGATTACGTCCCCGGTATCGAAGTGGGCGAAGATGAATGGAACGTCACTAGAGAATGGTGGGCCCGTGACGAACTGATAGCTGAAGGTCTTATAGAGGACGAATACGCCGCGGTGAAGGCCACTATAGACGTGCATGAAGAGCACGTGTGGCACGACGGGACAAATTTTACTCTACAGGACGTCATGGCAAATTACGCACGTGAAAAGGAACTCGGCAATCCAGCGTCTGAGCCGTATCTGGCTTCACATGATGATCAGAGTACTCCATGGTGGGACAGTATCCACGCGATAGAATGGGATGAAGAGAATGGAACTTACACCGTTTATGGGGACTACACTTTCCCGATGGATGATAAAGTTGGGGATCATTACGCCATGTTCCCTGAGGCTCATCCATTGACATATGAAGGATGGGATCACCTGCACGGCGCAACCGAGATCTACGCCGAAGCTGGAATAGGGGAATCGTACGATTACGAACCTGGAACGGATAACTGGATACATCAGCTCTCTCTAGAACAGAACGACGATCTGGTGACCATCATGGAGACCATAATTGCAGAAGAATACCTTCCGCCCTATTTAGATGGCAATAATAGTGCGCCGATACCGATGAAGTTCTCTCAGCTTGAAACCGAGCTGAACAGTCTCATCGACTTCATCAACGAACATGATCATTCATTTATTTCGACAGGTCCTTTCTACATAGAAGATTATACAGAAGAGAACAATTTCATACTGGAGAGATGGGACCATTACGGATATCCTTTTGAGGGGGAAGAGGCTGAAGGCGTAGAATTACCGTACGGCTACTGGGCCGCCCAGTTCGATGTCCAGGAGACCAGGTTAAACAATATCACTGCCTCTACGACGGTCACCCTGGGAGAAGACTTCGATGCCGAAGGAACGGGACATTATGCACATTTGTACCCCGAACACGACGAGGTGGCGCTGACAGAGGACAACATGGATGATTACAGGTTCACGCTGAGAAAATCACTTGGTGGAGAGATCGTGAAAGAGATCTCTGCGGATGAAATCGAACTGAAACCACAAGATGGCTACAGTGAATTCTTCGCTACCATATCAACTGATGATATAGATCGTGGAGGTCACTATACGTTACAGCTGGAAGTTAAAGGTGCAGATGAGTCGACGTACACTACGATAGATACTACTGTGATTGTGGAGACGAAACCAATTATTAGCTCTACACTGACTGTGCCAGAAGAAGTAGTGGTTGGAGAGACACAGACCATATCCGCTTCAGTATACCAAGGATCACAAGCCATGGAGAATGCTTCTCTTTATATTGACGATGAACAATTAATAAAGAAACCGATATCAGCAAATGATGAAGTAACGTTCGAGACTGAGTATACCTTTGAGGAATTTGGCGAGATAGAAGTTAAACTTCGAGCTGATGAGGACTGGGCCCTAAAGGAGAAGATAGTTAAGGTGCTCGAGGGGTTCGATCTGTCAGTTGACATTGAAGGAAAGGGAGAAGTAGAATACGAGGAAAAAGAACAGTACGTCGAAGGCACGGAGGTGAATCTGACCGCTGTTCCAGAAGAGGGCTGGAACTTTGTCGAATGGACAGGAGACTATGAAGGAACGGAGGAAGAGATCACCGTTACGATGGACGAGGACAAGAACATTACGGCGCACTTCGTAGAAGAAGTAGAGTACTACGAGTTGAATATCGATGTCGAAGGAGAAGGCGAAGTGGAAATAGATCCAGATCAGGACGAGTACGAAAACGGTACGGAAGTCAATCTTATCCTATCTGTTGGAGAGGGTTGGAAGTTCGTAAATTGGTCGGGCGATTACGAAGGCGAAGAGGAAGAGATCACGATAACGATGGACGAGAACAAAACCATCACAGCAGTGTTCGAAGAGGAAGAAAAAGAAGAGGAAGATGATATCTTTGGATTCACATTGGCGATACTGGCACTAGCCATTTTTGTATCGGCAGTGATCTATTACAGGAAATCACAGCAGGGTGATAAGTGGTCGTAGTCAGAAATATGAGGGGATTGTTCTCCTCGATCTGAGGACCTTCAACGTTCTAGCCGACTAAAAATTTTTAATAGCTTTACTCCCTTTACCGCCCGGAAAGAGATGGGGAAGAGATGGCATTCTAGATCCGTAGATGAGCTGTTCGAAAGTCTAGATACCTCGGAAGAGGGGCTCAGTCAGAAGGAAGCTCGTAAACGCCTAAAAAAGCACGGGAAGAACGAGATCGAAGAGAAAGAAGCTATTTCCCCTTTCAAGATCTTTTTAGAACAGTTTCAAGACTTCCTCATATGGATATTGATCGCTGCGGTTGTGATCTCATTATTGGTGGGTCATACCATCGACGCTTACCTGATATTGACGATAATCTTGGCTAACGGTATCTTCGGCTTCGTTCAGGATTGGAAGGCGGAGCAGTCTATCCAGGCTCTCAAGGACATGGCGTCTCCGAAAGCTGTCGTGCATAGAGACGGAAGAAAAAGAAAGATCGATTCTATCGATATAGTCCCCGGTGACGTTATCTCCGTGAGTCAGGGTGATTCGGTCCCGGCCGATGCTAGACTCATAGAGCAGCAGAATTTAGAGGTTGACGAGTCGGCTCTCACCGGTGAGAGTGTCACGGTCAGCAAAAAAGATCACGCTATAGAAGAAGATGTAGAGTTGGCCGAAAGAGAGAACATGGTATTCAAACATACCATGGTCACGAAGGGAAAGGGAAAAGCCCTCGTGGTCGGCACTGGCATGGATACCGAGATAGGCAGCATCGCCACCGAGCTTCAGAAGGTCGAAGAAAAAGAGACCATCTTTCAGAAAGAGGTGAACAAACTCGGCAAAAAATTGGGCATGATGATCCTAGCTATCTGCGGTGCCCTGATCCCGATACTCCTCTTCAGGAACTATACCCCGATCGATTCTTTCATCACCGCGATCGCTCTAGCGGTAGCGGCAGTGCCCGAAGGTTTACCGGCCGTAGTTACCTTGACCCTCGCCCTCGGTACAAGGAAGATGCTGAAAAAGAAAGCTCTCGTGAGAAGACTGCCGGTGATTGAATCCTTGGGCTCGGTAGATATAATCTGTACCGACAAAACCGGCACTTTGACAGAAAATAAGATGGTGGTTCAGAGGATATTCTTCGACGGAAAAGATATAGAAGTTTCCGGCGGGTATTCTGAAGAGGGCGGGTTCACCTATGAAGGTGAGGAGATAGATACTAAAAACCTCAAGGAAATCCTCAAAACCGGAACCCTCTGCAACGATTCCGAGATAACCGACGGTGAGATGATCGGCGATCCGACCGAAGCGGCTCTGATCCAATCCGCTCAAAAGGCCGGTTTGAAGAAGGAAAAGTTGGAACGAAAATTCAGGAGGATAGACGAGATCCCCTTCTCTTCGGACAGGAAGATGATGACCACGATCCACGACGGACCGGGAGACAACGATAAGGTCTTTGTGAAAGGAGCGCCGAAGGTAGTCTTGGATAAATGCGACAGGTATTACGAAAATGGAGAGGTGAAGGAACTGGATGAAGAAAAGAAAAAGGAATTCATCCGGAAGAACGAGGAATTCGCTAACGAGGCGCTGAGGATACTCGGGTTCGCATACAAGGACATCACATTGAAGGGTGAAAGCGAAGAAGAGAAGAAGGAAATGATCGAGGGTGTGGAGGGAGAAAAGATAGAGAGAGACCTGATATTCTTGGGTCTTCAGGGTATGATCGATCCGCCGAGAGAAGAGGTGAAGGGCGCAATAGAAACATGCCGCAAAGCGGGTATCAGAACCGTGATGATAACCGGCGACAACGCTTCGACGGCGAAAGCTATAGGAGAGAACTTAGGATTCCACGGAGACGTGATAACGGGTAAAGAGCTGGAGGCTATGTCCGACGAGGAATTGAGTGAGAGGGTCAAAAAAGCTGATATATTCGCAAGAGCTTCCCCTTCACACAAAGTTAAGATACTGAGAGCTCTGCAGAGCCACGGACACATCGTGGCGATGACGGGAGACGGCGTCAACGACGCTCCGGCCCTCAAGGAATCCGATGTCGGTACAGCTATGGGAGAAAGAGGTACCGATGTGGCTCAGCAAGCTTCCGACATAATCCTTCTAGACGATAATTTCACCACCATAAAAGATGCCGTAGAAGAAGGTCGAGGCATATTCGACAACATCAGAAAATTCGTCAACCTTCTACTTTCAGGTAATATGGGCGAGGTCATGATAGTTCTCATAGCCACTCTTATCGGGTTAGGGCTGCCTCTGACCGCGGTGATGCTTTTATGGGTGAACCTCTTGACCGACGGTCTCCCGGCTCTAGCTATGGGTGTCGATCCCGGCTCTGAGGAGATAATGAAAAGGAGACCTAGAGGACGGGATGAGAACATAATAGATAAAACTTTGATGTTCTCCATAGGATGGATCGGTATCTGGGTCACGGCGATATGCCTGTTCGTCTACAACTATGGTTTAGCCGAAAGTACAGCTTTGGCAAGGACTCTAGTCTTCACGACGCTGGTGGTTCTCGAACTCATCGAAGTCTTTCCCATACGACAGAGATACGGGACCCCGTTATGGTCCAACAAGTGGCTCGGTTCCGCCGTAGCGGTCTCCTTTATCATGCATATATTGATACTGTACACTCCTCTGAACAGCTATTTCAAAGTCGTTCCTCTCGGCATAGATTCATGGATGCTCATATCGGCTGGAGCATTGATATTCTTAAGTGCTATGCTGGTGATGAGGCTCATCGAGAATAAATTTTTCTTGGATGAGAGGGATATCTGAAGAACGAGGTAAAAGGTTGTTCTATCTCAGCTCTAATTTTTAGTTTCTTGGTATGTAGTGACTTGAGAGATGAATTTGCTGATATCTTCTAGATCCTCTTCTATAATAGAGTCGAGTTCTTCCACATCTATCCTATGATATTGATGGGTGATTAGATTTCTAAACTGGGCCATTTCGACTAAACTTTTA
>CAYWYD010000047.1:0-15529 GCA_964462425.1 uncultured Thermoplasmata archaeon | reverse complement strand
CTACTGTCGCCCCTGGAGAGACCGACGAGAACTACGTATGGAATATAGTCGATGGTCAGGAATATCCGAAGCACAGCTGGTAGACAGTTGTACCCTAGTATTGGTGAGTAAAACCACTCTTTTCTTTTTTTTTTCTTACGTATATTTCAAGGGAAGATTTTTGGCATGAAAAGACCAAATAGCTATCAGACTAGAACAAATTCGACTCTCAAACTGGAGTGATGATAGTGCAAAAAACGGAAGCTGTATAGCGTTGCTTCAGTCTATACCCAGACAGAGGGGGTTGAAAGTCCCTTCAGTTTTTCCGAGTGGGTCGACTTCGGAAATTGGCTTCCACGTCTCACTCGGCAGGAGGGGCTCGTGATTTTATCGATTCTGAAACTTTGAAAGAATTTTAATCTGAAAATCATTCTCTGACGGATTTAGGCTATTCTGTCAAACCTCCGAAATCACTAAATTCTTGACAGGGCCGAAGTTTCCAAAAACTTATCAACAATCTTTTCTATCGACTGTACCATGAAGAACGCACTCATACTAACGGACAAACACCTAGATAGCGGTGCAGCTAAAACTTCCCACGGTCTTCTCAGACATTCCGAGAAGTACCACGTCGTGGGTGTGATAGATTCGAAGTTCGCCGGAAAGACGACCGACAAGATAATACCCGAGTGTAAGAGCGTCGATATCTATCCAGATCTGGGATCAGCTTTAGATGAGAATAAGGCGGAAACGCTGATAATCGGAGTCGCCACCATTGGAGGTTATCTACCGGAAAACTTCAAAGAGCACATGAAAGACGCGATAAAAAATGGTTTAGATATCGTTTCGGGGCTGCATCACTTTTTGAGCGAGGACGACGAGTTCGTAGCTCTTGCCGAAGAATACGATGTGAATTTGAATGACATAAGAAGATCACCTCCTCTAGATGAACTCCATTACTTCAAAAACAGGAAGGAAGACATGGACGCCTTGACCATACCGTTCCTGGGGACCGACAGTTCCGTGGGGAAGAGAACTGCATTGCTGGAAGTCTATGAAGCGATGGAAGAAAAAGGTGCTAAAGTCGAGTGGGTCGCCACCGGTCAGACCGGGCTCCTTCAAGGTTCCGATTACGGCACGCCGTTAGATTCCATAAAGGGAGACTACATGGTGGGAGAACTCGAAAACCAGATATGGAAAGCGTGGAAAGAAAAAAGACCGGATTACATCTTGATCGAAGGTCAAGGAAGCATCTCCCACCCCGCTTACGTGTGCGGTTCTCGAGCCGTTCTTTCAGCTAGTCAGCCCGACGCCGTGGTGTTACAGCACGCTCCAGCTAGAGAATACCGCCATTACAAGGAAGACGAGCTGCAGTGGCCGATGCCCGACGTGAAAAGCGAGAGAGAGCTGATCAAAGGTTTCTCGGGCGCCGACGTGATAGCTGTAACCATCAACCCGGAGGATCTCTCTAAGGAAGAAAAAAAGAATTACATCTCGAAATACGAAAAACAGTACGACCTTCCCGCGGCGGACGCTTTCGAAGAACCGGGCAAAATAGCTGAGGCGATAATGAACCTAGAGAAATAATCACTTTTCGACTCTCACGCCGTGATTATCCGGCTCTCCGACCCATACTCTGTAATTTTCTCTATCGTCGGGTAAAACTTCCTTTTTTATCTCTTCCACTTCATCAGATCTAACAAGGCCGTAAGCGGTGGGGCCCCAGGAACTCTGTCCAGCCCCGTAGGTCCGTTCGACCAAAGAATCCATCAGATCGCTGATCGACGGATGGTAAACGCCTTCCTGAAAATCCGAGAAGGACTCTCCTACAAGCCTTTGGATCTCGGTCAGATGTTCACCGAAATCTTCGATATCCTCCCGCTTCAGCGCGGGCAGGATCCCCATCAGGATGTTGTGACATATCTTCTCAGGATATCTTTCTTCGACTTTCAATTCCTCCATTATCGGCCTCTCTTCCTTCTCATCGTAACCTTTCTTTTCCTTCGGGCAGATTATCAAGAACCTCCAATCTTCGGGAACTTCACTCCGGAAAAGCAGGGGAGATATCTCTTCTTTTCTCCGCTTACCGCCTTCTAGGATGAATCCACCTCTTTGAAAACCATGGGTGCCTATTGCGGAATAACGCCCTCTTTTCAATACTTTAGCCAATTTTTTCACACCTGTATCGATCCCGCTCTCTTTCATTATCGCGTGACCGCTTCCCAGCTTCAACTGAGTCGTGGAGCCGAGGCCGACATGACTCGGGATCCTTTCTTCAACTGTCACTTCGAAACCGCCGGAGATATCATACTTTTCTTTCAAAGTTGTGTAAACCCCAGAGATCACCTTTTTTTCCCGCTCGTTCCCCCGGACCTCGATACCTTCAGAGGTACTATTCAGCTTCAAGGTATAACCGTCTTTCAGCGTGATACCTAAAGCTCCATACTCTCTCTCGAACTTTCGACTAAGATCGATTATACCGAAGTGAAGCCTGCACGGAGTTTTTACTCTCATGCTTCCGCCTCTAGGTCTAATCTATATTCTTCCAATTTTTGCTCGTTCACTTCCATACCCGATCCGGGCTTATCGGAGATCCACAACTTACCTCCGCTGAATTCGAGTCCGCTGGCGATGTTGTCGGAAAGCATGAAGTGGCTGTCCAAATCTGCATATCTCAGATTTGGCGTGGAATTGTAGAGGTGCGCTCCCGCGGCTATGGAAACGCTGGTCTCTCCCATGCAGCCCACCATACCGGGAACATCGTACTCCTCCATGATCTCGGCGATCTTTCTTCCTCCAGTCAGTCCGCCGCATTTAGCTAGTTTTATGTTGATCATATCAGCTATCTCTTCGGTGCAAATCTTCTCAGCCATCTCCGGGCCCTTTATGGTCTCGTCGGCCATTATCGGCATCTCCGTTTCTTCTGTAACTTTTTTCAGGCCCTCTAGATCGTCCACTCTAACTGGCTGCTCGACGAATCTTATATCTGAATCCTCCAATTTCTGGCAGAGCGTGATAGATTCCACGGGCGTGAAGGCCTGGTTAGCGTCCACCCATATGTCGATATCGTCTCCTACTTCCTCTCTCACCGCTCTGACTCTTTTGACGTCTTCCATCAAGCCCAGTCCTATCTTGATCTTTAACGCTTTAAATCCCTCATCGATGAATTTCCTGGCGTGTTCGACCGTTTCGCTCTTGGTCATATGTCCTATGGTCCTATCGGTCATCACGCTCTCTTTACTCCCTCCGATCATCTCGTAGATCGATTTACCTTCAAGTTTACCTTTTAAATCATAAAGCGCGATATCGAATCCTGCGAGAGCCGCTGGAGCCTTCGGAAGTTCTTTCCTGATTTCCTCCCAATTCTCCTCTATCTCGATGTCTTTCCCTTCGGTTTTGGTCTTCATCGTATTCAGCGCTTTCAAAATCGATTCGCTAGTCTCGTCCGTCACGCTGTTCGAGCTGGCGTTGCCCCATCCTCGCTTTTCTCCCGATTCCACCTTGATTATCACGTTCTCCGCGGTCAGAGAAGAGCCAGTAGAGATAGTAAAGACCTCGTTCCTATCTATCCCTATCGGTATAGCTTCTACATCATCTATCTTCATCATGATACACCTCTTCATAATACCTGCACATATCGGTCAAAGGACATTCATCGCATCTCGGATTTCGAGGCTGGCAGATGTTCTTTCCAAACTCCACCATCAATTTATTTATTTCTATCCAGTACCGTCTCGGCATCTTCTTTTCCAGGACCTTTTCGGTCTCCTCCGGATCGTCGGTATCGGCTATACCCATCCTGTTGCTTATCCTGTGAACGTGAGTATCCACCGGGATGGCGGGCTCGCCGAAACCGTAGACCAAGACGCAGTTGGCCGTCTTCCTCCCGACGCCTTTGAAATCTAGGAGAGAAGACAAGTCTTCCGGGACCTCGTCACCGTATTCCTCGTGTATCTCTTTTGCGATCCTTTTCACTCTCTCGGATTTGACGTTGTAGAAACCCGAGGGTTCGATGAGCTCCTTTATATGGTCTAGAGGTGCCTCGGCCAACTCTTCCGGAGTCTCGTACTCGGAAAAAAGAGCCTCCGAAGCTCTGTGAGTGTTGATATCTTTCGTTCTTTGAGAAAGTACCGTGGAGATCAGCACCTTGAAAGGCGACCTCGTCGGAACTTCGTCATCATCCGGATCTTTCCCGGGATAGGCCCCCACATCGAACTCGTCTCTCAAAAGTTCTATCATCTCGTCGTAATCTATCTCCCGCATAGATCAATCCTCCGTGCTCATCTTTTTTCTTATGTCTCCGAGTAGATACAGCGAACCGGTCACTAGGATCAGATCTCCGCGTTTCCAATCATCCTCAGCCTTTTCGAGAGCGTTTATCCCGTGCTCGAAGGTCTCCGAGGGACAATACTCTTGAAAGAACTCCGCGAACTTTTCGCTCTCCAGTTTTCGTTCACTTACGGGTTCAGCGGTGTAGACCTTGTCGGCGAGAGGTCCTAGGTGTTCAGCCGCACTCTTGTGATCCTTCTCCTCCAACATCCCGATCACTAGGAGGAGACGATCATGATCCAATCTTTCCAACGCATCTTTCACCGCCTCGAAGGCAGTTGCGTTATGAGCGGAATCCATGATGATCCAGGGCTCTTCCTTGACGGTCTCCATCTTTCCCGGGAAGACGCATTTTTCTATTCCTGAAACGATATGTTCCGGTTTTACTTCAAAACCTCTCTCGGCGAGTCCTTCAGCGAGTTTCAAACCCAACAAAACGTTCTCAGCCTGCCACGGAGCTACACCGGATATCCGCATTTCTCCATATTCTGGGACTTTCAAACGTAATGGATCATAAGAAATCTCGTATTCCCTATCCAAAGCAAAATTGAAATCCGCATCCCTCTCCTCGCAGACGCTCTTCAGATAATCTCTTATGTTCTCGTCCTTCTCACCGGTCACGAAAAAATTACCTTCCTGTATGATCCCAGCTTTCTCGTAGGCTATCTCTCTTTTCGTCTCGCCCAGGTGTTCAGAGTGATCAAAACCGACGTACGTGGTTACGGAGAAGTCGTGAGGAGCCACGTTGGTCGCGTCCAATCTTCCACCCATCCCGACCTCTAGAACCGCTATATCCACGTCTTTTTCTGAGTAGTACAGGAAAGCGAGCGTGGTCAAGACCTCGAAAAAGCTGGGCCTCTCTTTCGGTTTTTCCTTCTCTATCTCTTTTATGACGGGATGAACTCGCTCCAGGAGGGACCAGAGTCCTTCCTCATCTATCATCTCGTTCCCCACCTGTATCCTTTCTTCGAAGTGAGTCAGGTGTGGAGAAAGGTAGAGTCCCGTCTTGTACTCCGCTTCCTCTAAGATACTGACAACAGTTCTACAGACCGACCCTTTGCCGTTAGTGCCGCCCACCAAGATAGATTCGAAATCGTGGTGAGGATCGTCGAACTTCGAGAGAAAATATTCCACCTTTTCCAAACACAATTTTTCTCCTATCCTTTCGAGAGAATAAAGGTAATCCTCGGGATGATCGAATTCTTCTCTCGGATTGTCGATCTTCCCTATTGTGTTTTCTTCTTCTCCCATCGAACCACTTTAGTTCTTCATCCGTGCTTGAACACTCTCTCGCCCGTGAACACCATGCTCATCTCGTGTTCGTTCACGGCTTCGATGACTTCGTCGTCTCTGATCGAACCTCCGGGCTGTATAACGCTCTCAATCCCGGCTTCAGCCGCTTCATCTATACCGTCTCGGAACGGGAAGAACGCGTCTGAAGCCATCGTACATCCCTCGGTGTCGGATCTAGACTTCATCCGAGCGATCTTGACCGCATCTACTCGACTCATCTGTCCGGCGCCTATACCAACCGTATGATCCTCTCGCGTGAATATGATAGAATTAGACTTGACGTGCTTCACCACTTTCCAGGCGAACTCCATCGCGTTCAATTCTTCTTCCGTGGGTTCTCGTTCGCTTTTGATTTCCATCTCTTCTTTACTCACTTTGTTCTTATTTTTGTCCTGAACGAGCAGACCTTCAGTTATCTTCGAGAATTCGAAGCCTTCCCTTTCCGGCTTCCATTCGGGCAGCTTCATGATCCTTATATTTTTGCTGTTCTTCAGAACGTCGATAGCTCCTTCTTCGTATCCGGGTGCGATACTCGCCTCCACGAAGATCTCGTCCATCTTTTCCGCCATCTCAACAGTTATCGGCCTATTCGCTCCGATTATACTGCCGTAGATGGACTGCGGATCGCACTCGTAGGCTAGCTGGTAAGCTTCTGCTAGGTCTTCTTTTGCAGCCACGCCTGTAGGATTCGTGTGTTTGATAGCCGCCACAGCGGGCTTCTCGAATTCCTTAACGATATCTAAAGCCGCTTCTATATCTCTGATGTTGTTGTATGAAAGAGCTTTGCCGTGAAGCTTGTCAGCCTTCAGAACGGAACTTTCCTCGGTACTTCCGGTACGATAGAAGGCCGCGTCCTGATTTGGATTCTCGCCGTATCTCAGATCTTTGATCTTCTCTCCGGAGACGTGATAAGTTTCCGGGAACTTCTCCTCCCCATATTCTTTATTTAGGTATTCGGAGATGACGGAATCGTATCTCGCAGTCCTCTGGAACGCTTTTAGAGCTAATTTTTCTCGAACTTTTTCACCGATCTCCCCGTCGTTATCTTCCAGTTCTTCTAGAACCGTTCCGTAATCCTTTTTGTCCGTCAGGACCGCTACCCTCTCGTGGTTCTTCGCCGCCGCCCTCAGAAGCGCAACGCCGCCGATATCTATGTTCTCCAACGCCTCTTCGACCTCATGTTCTCCTTCGATAACCTCTTCAAAGGGATAAAGATTGACCACAACAATATCGATCTCGGGAAGAGCGTGCTCCTCGACGTCCTTCTCATGTTTTCCGGTTTGATACAATATACCGCCGTGGACCTTTGGATGCAGCGTTTTCACTCTTCCGTCGAGTATTTCAGGGAAGCCGGTGACCTCGCTGACTCTTTTTACCTCTAAACCGCCGTCCTCGAGAACGGAAGCTGTACCACCGGAAGATATTATCTCGAATCCATGTTCAACCAAACTTTCAGCGAACTCTACGATACCATCCTTATCAGAAACGCTTATCAACGCTTTTCGCGGCACTCGAAACACCGAAACGTGATAATCCTACTCTCTTTGATAAGTTTTTCTCTCGTGTCGGTTTTTACTCCGATATATCTCACCGGTAGAAAGCTTATGATAATCTAGATTGGTGTTCTATATTTTGCCAAATATTCAAAATCACTAAATTCTTGACATCCACCTGTGGGCCTAAAAATTCGTCTCGTTTTTCCTCTATCACCTCTCCGGGGGGCGGCAGATGCGAATCTATTTGTGACTGGATGAATCCACCTAGATCGTCCAAGAATGGTTTGTCGGTCACGCTCTGCTCGACAGCCTCTGTCAACCTGTCTGCGTCCGATGGTGTAGAGGTATATGCGTTAGAGAATAAAATACTTTTGGGGATACTATAGAGAATTGATCTGTAGTCAAGAAAAATGCTGAATCATAGTAATACTTCTCTCGCTTTTTTCGACGAAAGGATTTTTGCCTTTTCACATTTCACATCGTCAAATTCTTTATCACTACTTATCAAATAATCTACTTCTGGTAGCATAGCACAGGCCAGTATAGGGGCATCCTTATCACTGATCTTTTTCTTCGCCTCTTCAAGGAATTTCTTATAATCTTCCAGCCCGCTTTACTTCACACTCTGAAATGAATATATCAAGTTGGGATATGATCTTTTTCTTCCTTTCTCCGGAGAACGATCTCTTAAAATTCCTCCTCAGTTCTTTTTCAATATATTCTGTAGTCACGACAGAATACTGTTGTAACAGTGATTTAACCATCTCTTGTTCTTTTCTTGGAAATGCTATCGCAGAATATAAGGTCGAAGAATCGATCAAGATCTTCATCTACTTTGCCTCGAACATCTCTTTGTACAACTCTCTCCGGACTTCCTTCCCACTTTCTATCAATTCCTCTGCAGTTATGTCCTCTTCTTCACATATCCGGCTCATCTCCTCTAAAGACCGTATCATCTCGGTCTTCCTTACCGCATCTCTGATAAACTCCGATCTAGAATGATATTCTCCTTGTTCCACTAAGGAATCTATCCTTTCCAATTCCTCGGGTGGAAACCGGACCTGGACAGATTTCATCGGGGTCATATTTTGTAATTGGTTATAATCACATATAAACATTTGGTTTGTAAAACATCTTTAGGTTAAGAAACTAAGATATCTGAGAAAAAATCAGACCCTCTCTTCAATAGTTTGGTTATCCTCTGCTCGACAGACTCCATCAACCTGCCTACCTCCGATGTTGGAGCGGTATATGTGTTAGAGAATAAAATACTTTCGGGAACTCAATATATAAGGGGCTGACAACCTGGGGAAATATTTATTACATAATTCATACTTATACAATACTAGGTTAAAAAATGTGTCCGAAAGCCACGTTCAGTCTCTCGAAGAGGGACAGAGAAGAGATAGAAAGTCTAGTTGAAACTGGACATTTCACCAGTAAAAGTGATGTCGTCAAAACTGCCATACGGATGCTTAAAGAGAAGCATCCCGAGTACAAAACTGACATAGCTGTGCAGATGTTCAAAGAAGATAAAGTCTCTCTTGGAAGAGCTGCTGAGATCGCCGGTATGAGTAGAGAAAGTTTCAAGGAAGTTCTAGACGAGAGGGGAATAACAAGAGAAATCGAAGCAAGAGATGATCCTGAAGAAAGACTTGAGAAGATGGCAGGAAAATCATGAAGATAATATGTGACACGGATTTACTCTCGGTTTTCGCTAAAGTGGACAGACTGGATCTGCTCCAAAAGGCTTTTCCTGAAGGAGATTTTATGATCTCTGAATCCGTTTACGACGAACTATTGTTTTCCTTGGAGGAAGGCTTTGACTTTCCAGAAAAGATATTCAAGATGTGTGATATCACCAGCCTAGAAAAGAACGAGATCAAAACGTATAAAGAGAGAAGAAGGAAGGGAAAGTTTCTCACCATCTCTAAAGCTGACCTTAGAACACTCATCATCGGTAAAGAAAGAGATCTTCCGATATTGTCTAACGATGGCAGACTGCTGGAGTTTGCGGATCAGGAGAAGATTTTGGCTTTAGATATTTATGATGTCTTTAAGATCCTGTTCCGAGATAACGTGCTGACGAAAGAAGAGGTAAAAACTATTCTTGCTGAGATGGAAGAAAAAGACAAAACAAAGTTCAAAGACAAAGAAAAGATATTCAAGTGATCTCTACTAAAACCCTAGCTACAACATACCTCAACCCATGAACTCATCTTCAGACTTGAACGAAAGTGGGTTTTGCAGCGTCTCGAAGTCTGAGAAGGAGGAGGTACCCGCAAAACCGGTTGTACCGCCAGTGGAGTTCGTGGGTAGAGCAGTGGGTAAAGTGAAGGAGAAAAGCCCGCTTCCCAGCGCTGTCGTAGGAGCGCTCCCTTTCACGCACATTCCAAGCGTCTTAGACTCGTCACGCCACGAGCGGGATTGTCCTATACTCACGGTGGCGGCCAGCATTCACTGCCTCCTCCTGGTATTCTTTCAGTGGTATACATGTCAGTGGATAAAACACTTTCGGAAGTAACAATTCTTTAAGACCGCTATGAAGCAATAAGACACCAACTAAAAACTCTATACTTTTAACCCTTCCCAATCAGGCGTTTGATATCTTTCTCAGAAAATTTGTATCTATCTTTCTTTCTGAGGTCCTCGATGATCTTTTTCATCTCTTCCGAGAGGATGATATCCTCATTTTTTAAACTGAGGAGGATCTCACATAGATCATAGGTGGTTATATCGAAATCCTTCTCTGCGATTTCTAGAAGTTTTGTATCATCAGTAAATAGAATCGCATCGTTTTCCTCACATGAGACTATCAATTCACAATCGATATAACTCAATGAGGGATAATCCCGTTGAAGGTTTGGAATCCTGTTGATCGTACCGACCTCGATAACGTCTAACCAATCATCTAAAGCATCCGAAAGTGCCTCTACGATCGAAGGTATCTCGGATTCGAATGCTTCTTCTACTACTCCATGGATGGTATATATCTCCGGATAATTTTTTAGTAACTCTAATCGGTCGATCTTAGATAACGAGCTTATTATACAGTTGTCCACGATGATCAAGATACCAGCTCTTCTAATTCGTCCGTTTCCTTGGTCTCTTCACGGCCTCTTTTAAGGATGCCCTCATCTATGAGGATGTTTTTCATCGTTTCAAACTCGACTCCTGCTATCTCAGCGGCTCTCGAGATCGTTATCTTTCCTTCCTTATAGAGTTCCGTAGCCGCCACCAACCTGTTTTCACCTTTCTTGGCAAGGAACATCCGTAAAGCGTCTCTGACCAATTCTGAGCGGTTATCGTAGTATCCAGACTCTATCAAGGCGTTCACTTCTTCGCTCATCTTCTTGGGCAGGCTTATCGATACCATATTATCTAATAATTCTTTTTGTTATTAATTAACTTTTTGTAGTATTCTATAACAACAACCTTTGAGTCATCCTGCTCCTCTAATTTCTCTGAACGGAGTTACAGGCGAAAATAAGAGGATATATACATTGAATGAAATACATCACACCTACCATATAACCACTATCTACATCTCTAAAGACAAAGAGGGCCGCAGCACCTATAAAAATTAAAACGCCCAGTAAAATGAACCCAAGTTTTCTCTCAAACTTTTCGGATAATTCGTCTTTACTTATCTTAAAAATGATCCACTGCATCAAGAGGATAAAATAGACGATAATACCAAGAAAGATATATATCAGAGTCTTCAGGTTTACCTTTCTAAAAAAATAGACTCCTAATAAGGTCACTAGGATCAAGATTGACAATGCTAGGATTACGACTATCTTTACCCCTTTCTCAGAAAACCCCTTTCTGAGTTCCTTCACAGTGATAAAATCTCTAATAAGATTTGAGACGAAATTTACGCCTATGAAGACAAAAAAAGAAATATAGATATGGGTGGTTAAAGAGACATCCATCTTTATCTATCCCCCTCGAGTAGGTGCCTCTTTATCTAGCACGGTTATGTTAGATTTCTTCTTCCATTCTTCCATGGGCATCTTCTCTCGCAAAGTTTCAACGATTTTTTTCCAATCTGATAGAGTTCGCATGGGATATTTTCTGTCTTCTTTATCGATGATCCAAACACCTCTGACACCTCTACCGTGTTTGGTGACCTCATATTTTATCTCCTTTATCTCGTCGAACTGTAGGCACTTGAGGCTCAATTTATATTTTGGTGGAAATGCGATGTAATCATCACCTATCTCGATAGGTGATGTTAAATAACCAAGAAGGACAAGTAAAAAGGCTATCCATGAGCTCATAAATATGACCAAGTGTATCCTGAGGGTGTAAAGAGTTTGTAGCATACCCTGAGATTCTAAACTCCCTACTGCAGTGACTATCCAAACCGCCCCAATAATCCCCCAGATTAAAAACCCAATAAGGGCAATATATGTTCTAATATCACCCTTTTCAAAAACTGTTGTTCTTATCTTTGTTTTCGACATCTCTAGTCCTCCATCAAGCATTATATAAATGTGCTATCCCATAGAAGCTATACACGACTTCTCCTGTTCCTATAGCAGTCAAAATGGTTCCAACGGGCCAATCCTTTACCAATTGTAGATAATCATCAATACTAACAGAATACCAGAAAGAGGTCCAAGTCGCTCCAAAAACCGTAGCTACAACCTCTTTTGCGCCTGTTAATTGGGTTGAAGCTATGGTGGCTAAAAGTCCTACAAATTCCATCCCGATTGATGTAAGCGCATCCATCATATAGCTCCCTGTTTTTATCGCACGATGTAGAAATTCTGCTGATAAAATCGTAATACTCAATACACCCAAGATAATCAAGGCGGTATTCGTGAATTTCTCACCCCACTCTTCACTAGAATCATCATTGGCTAGAAGTTGAGTCGATTCGGATGTAGTAGTATCAGTTATTTCCAAATTATCAAAGATTGCATACAATATTCCACCTTCATCGATCCAATCACTACTCCCCGCAAAATTCTTAAGCGCGGTGAATGAAGGTAAATCTATGTCCTCATCTCCCTCTCTACCGGTAATTCCTATAGCACTAGCAAGGCTACCAGTTGCACCCCAAAGTTTTTCCATTATCCACGCTACCAGTTTACCTATACCACCAGATACTCCGCTACGAATCTTTTCAAAAAAGGAACCGAGCTCTTCTATATTCTCTCCTAGAACCTTCATTATTGTTCCAGCCACGCCGTAAGGACTGATATATTCCGCGAAAGGTGCCGCTAGATTTGCACCTCTCTGCATCCCTCTTCTACAAGCTTCTGCTTTCTCCTGCATCCCTATCAAAGAGAGGTAAAAAGCTATAGCTGCCTTTTTTACGCTTTCTACCGATTCAGTACCATTCATCTTCTCAAATTTGTCTAACTCTTTGAAAAGATTTAAGAGTTCATTTACAACCCCTCTTATCCAATCTCCGAGCCCCTGAGTTAGGGGTTTGATAACAACTCTTGCTATATCACTTATCTTCTGTTTGATCAGGTTAGCTGCCCTCTTTTTGAAGTCCTCCACTTTTTTCCTGATCTCTTCCAGCGCCCCGACGATCGTCTTTCCGATCTCCTCGGCCACGCTGTCGATGTGAGCGTCTCCTTTTGCACCGTTCTGCGCGGCATCGAAGACCTTCAACTTCACGTCGAAGCCGGAGAACAGCGAGTTAGTGAAATCCAAAAGCCCCGGATCCTTCGTGGTCGAGAATATCTCGGTCTTACTTCCGTCTCCGTGGAAGTATTTCGGGTCGAAGCCCTCCACGTTGAGTTTTAATTTGTAAACCTCCACGTTGTCGGTCACCTTTACCTGGATGTAAAGCTTGCCATCCGATTTCTTGGTCTTTATATACTCCACTTCAGGCGGTTCCGCCTCTATCTGCCAGTGCTGGCCCGGCATCTCGTCCTCGTCAGGGATGCCGTCTCCGTCCGTGTCTGCTTCCGTAGGATCGGAGCTGTTCATATACTCCTGCTTTTCTTCCTGCTCTTCTATCACCTCTTCAGTCGGAGGAAGGTGTGAATCTATGTGAGACTGGATGAAATCATCTGAAGCTTCCAAATACGGCCGAGCATCATTCTCCTTTATAGCTATTGTCAATTGGTCTTCCTCCATTTTAACAGATAATCTCTTTTTAAAATGATTTTTTGTAGCTATTTTACCGTTTTCACCTCAACATTTGGATTTTCTTTAAGGGCCTCAAGGAAAGGAGTATTTAAATTATTGATAAGTAATCTCCTAGTAGAATCCTTAATCTTTTTTATTTTTCCCTCATCAGTTTCATATATCACCCAAAAATTTTCAGTTTTGGAAGAAACCTCAATTCTTTTAACTTTTTTGAAAGGAAAGAAAAATTTAAATTTGAAAGGGCGATAAAAATAAAAACCCTTTTCATAAATAGTATTTCCCTTAGGTTGATGGCGATAAGAGTATAAATAAAAATGGATAGCACTAAACCATCCTAAACCCGTAATAAATAAGGAGGCTATCAGACAAAAAATAAGAAGATACCGAAACAAGTAATTATCAAAGTAGGCTAAAAGGTATATAAAAGAAACAAAGGGAAAAACCCACAATGATATTATCTCACAAAATGCTCCTACAAGCCCTACTCTCAAATTGTGCATAGCTTCAGGATTATATTCGTCTGCATAAACGACTTCTTCTTTGTCCATTTTTCTCATCTCTAATTGTTCATATCCGTTGAGCTACTGTTAACGAGGCAAAAGCAAAACAAGCTCCATTTAAGCCTTCATCGATAAGTCCGGCTGCAGTCAGTAGATCTGTTCCTAATAAAGACAAAAGGACACCTCCTCCCGCTATAACTGCTCCAATAACTGAAAGAATCGTTAAGACAGTTGATGGTATATGTTGGGGAAATACTTGGGGCTGACTAACAACTATAGATATAAATAAACCGGCATATGCTAATACAAGTCCAAGAGTATCTAACAGCCCTGCTTTTTGCCTGAATGATTCAATTAACATACCAATGCCTGCAACAATCAATGTTCCGATTTCAATACCTCTACCGATCTTTTTGCCCAAAAATGGATGATCTGTAGCAAGAATTGCACCAAGAATCAATTCTATATGAAAACCAGCAGTTATCGCAATAGCACCTTTTATAAATTGTTTCATACCCTGTTTAGCGATTTGTCCTGCAACAAAGCCTACAACTTGTCCGCCTGGAATCACTGCAATTACTCCCATAATTATTCCTTCAATCACCATCGTTGCAATAGCCATGGCTTGTAAAGCTAATACAAAAGAACTCTTGGGCGGGGAGGAACCAACAATAAACTCCGAAAGCCATTGCACAAAGCTATCTAAATCTGTCGATCCCTGGTATACTTCAAATATCTTTTGAGAAAGAGATATTCCAAATTGCTTTATTTTATTCCAAACAGGTTTTAGAACCTGCTCGAGGGTTGATTGAATCGCATCCCACACCCACTCGAACGCCTCACTCGCCATCTCCTTCACAGCCTTCCCGATCTTCTCCAGCGCATCGACTATCGCATCGAGAGCTTTCTGTGCGGCGCCGTCCACGTGGGCATCCGACTTCGCGCCGTTCCCGGCCCAGTCGTAGACTTTCACTTCCACATCATAACCTGAACCTAACCACTCGTCTATCCTCCAGTTGCTGACGTCCCACTTCTCTGTCCACGTCACGTTTGTAGAACCTTCCTCGGGATACTTCTCCTCCCAGCCGTAGCCCGCAAGGTGGAGCATTATCTTCTCTATGCCCACGTTGTCCGTCACTCTCATCGTGACCTTCACGTGGTGATCTAATCCTAACCTCCCAGTGGTGTAGTGCTCCGGATCGAACTTCTTGATCTCCGGCGGCTCCGCCTCTATCTGCCACTGCTGGCCCGGCTTCTCGTCGTGGTCCAGCAGGCCGTCGCCGTCCGTGTCCTCTCTTGTCGGGTCGGAGCTGTTCATGAACTCCTGCTTATCGTTCAGATCATCCCCGTCAGAGTTCTCAGCCCACGGATCGGAGGAAACGTGCCTTTCTTCCTTCGTCTCCTTGCTGCCGCCCCAGATGATGGTGACGTCCCAGCCGTCGAGTTCCTGCTTATCCGACAGGCCGTCTCCGTCGCTGTCGAACCTGGTCGGATCTGTATAGTTCTTAAGAGAGCCGCTCAGCTCTTCTCCATCTTCAAGACCGTCGCCATCTGTGTCAGCGTTGAGTGGGTCGGTCGTCGGCTTCTGCTGGATGCGCTTTTCTTCAGTGTATTCCTCATTATTGTGTCCTACCAGATCGGTATGATTTGTGAGCTCGCCCAGGTAGTGGGTGGATTTGAGGTTCTTCGTAAGGGCGGTCGTATCCACTCCTTTCAGCTCATCGGATTTAGATTCGGAAACGTTCTCGCCGTCCAGTAGACCATCGCCGTCCGTGTCAGCGTCTAACGGATCGGTCTCGTTGTAGTCCACCGTGCCGT
>CAYWYD010000046.1:0-16587 GCA_964462425.1 uncultured Thermoplasmata archaeon | reverse complement strand
TTATCGATCTTTTGTATTGAACTGAATAACTTTCGATATTCTCCTGTTCGTAATCTTCGTATCCTACCAAAACGTTCGCTGTGAGTCCGAATCCGGATTGACTCCTTCTCCCTATGTTACCTTCGGATTTGAAATCTAAAAATCCTAGATATTTTGCCGTCAAGGAAACTTCCGGAGAGAACATCTCAGGACCACTCGTAGAATACTGATACGTGAAATTCAAACTGATCGACTCCCCAGCTTCCAATATATCCTTCTCAGCTTCATGGATCAAATTTTCATCGGAATATGTCAATTCATATGTCATAGGTACATTTCCATCGTTCATCAAAGTCACACTATCACTAACTTCACCACCCTCAGTATAGGGTTCAAAATCGAATTCTAATGATCCTGAAAGTCCTACAGTTGTATCTGCTTCAACCACTTGAATATCATTTTCTTTTCCATCTAAGATCAAAGTCCAATCATCACCCGTAGGAGCTTCGTGATCTATTGCGATACTAACGATCCAACTACTTTCTTGTTCATCATAATAAGTTCCATTCTCGTCTAGATAATCTAGGTCTCCGGTCCATTCTCCATCGAATTCCCATATGTATCGTGAACTCCCATTATACAATAATTCGATAGATGTCTCTGTGTTTGAACTCTCGTAATTTATCTCATTGAAAAAACCTGCGACTAGTTCCTCAGGAATACCATTCTCAGTTATGGATTCTTCCATCTCAGTTCCTTTCGAAGCCATAACTGAAGAGAAAATTGAGGAGGCAAAAATAAATGAAACGATCAAAAGGATGATGAAATATAATAGAAAGGATTCAGATGGGTCAGATAACTCATAGGGAAAAGTGGAACTCGATTCGATTACATCGGTTCCTGGTTTTTTTCTCCACACGAGCTCACCTCGAATTATTATGTCGTTTGATTGACATAATGGGTAATTGTTCCAGTATATTCACCTGGTTCCTGACCGGCTGGTATGTCCAAAGAGTAATAGCCCTCAGTGGTCCCTAATGGATCAAAAGTTTCTAAATTAGTGGGATTAGTAGTCTCATTATGAACCCCATAATCAGTATCCCAGTTTTCTGAACTGATTATATATGATTGGGTGGTGTGTTCTAAGTCGGTCACGTGTGCTTCTAATTCATAGTCGTCGTTTATACTGAATTCAACTGTATCGGCGGAGTCCCATTGTACTTCACCAGAGTTCAAAGAACTATTTGTCGTCAATGTCTCTCCAGGGGCTGCTGTTCCCGATATAGTTGTAGAACCTCCAGACGCAGATATTGATCGGTAGAGTGCCACATCGAACGGATCGTCAACATTATCATCGGTAACATCGCCAAAGTCAGCCCTGTCTATAGTCCCAACTGTAGAATTTGTTATTTTAGACTCTATTTGCCAATTACCGATCAGAAGGAAGGGATCGTTGTCTGCGGCAGACCAGGTTATATTAAGATAGGCTTCTGTCCCGGTCTCTGTTACTGACCATTGATTATTATACTGGAAAACTGCATCGCCAGCATCGGTTCCATCTGCACGTGTAGAGTTAATCCAAACTTTAGCATCACTTATATTTTGACTTACGTCCTGACTATCATAGACTTTCAGCGATATGAATACCTCGCTTACTTGAGATGCATTATTCACCGTATGAGGGAACGTAACTGCACTATTATTTTCTGAGATTATAGTAGTATTCCAATTATCATCTATCGAAAAGTCCCAAACATCTACCCTAGTCTCACTAGCATTCGCAGATATACCACTTGTATCCGATTGTTGCCCGTACACCACTCCACTCGCCCCAGCGAATCCCACGACTACTACATAAGCCATCACAAAAACGCCTAATTTGACCCAATCTTTTCCCTTCATATTATCAAAGCCTAATACTATTACACCGCTTTCGGCCTATTAAGTTTTATTTCACAATTTTCGAACAGTTTACCTACATTTCTTGTACATATCCCTTCACCGATATTCGGTACCTTTTCTACCTCTAGAACCATATTCGTTTCATTTCTCGAAGAGTTCGATATACTCTGAATAACCCTCTTCCTCCAGCTCTTCCTTCGGTACGAATCGCAGAGAAGCGGAATTCATGCAGTAGCGCTTCCCTGTAGGTGGTGGACCGTCATCGAACAGGTGCCCTAGATGAGAGCCCGCATGTTTACTCTTCACTTCCGTCCTGTTGTCCAGGCCGCTCTCTTTCTGCAGCACTATATTTTCAGGTTCCAGCGGCCTACTGAAACTCGGCCAGCCCGAGCCGGATTCGAACTTATCTTTCGAGCTGAACAGCACTTCACCGGAGACCACGTCTACGTAAATACCTTCTTCCTCGTTATCCCAGTACTCGTTCTGAAAGGCAGGTTCGGTGCCTTTCTTCTGGGTGACCTCGTACTCCTTTTTCGTCAGCATCTCTTTGAGCTCTTCATCCGACGGCTTTTCAAATCCTCCATCTTCGTTCATTTCAGACCGCATGATGCTCCACCTCCGGCGGAGTTCCATTTCTTATACAACATCTTCCTACCTTCCTTCCCAAGACCTAGTTCTTTCAACTCTTCTTTAGATCTCAGACTCCCGTGACCTGAAACGTAACCATTAGCTCGAGTCACCGCTGTAGAATCGATGAAGTCCTCGATATCGGGATAGACCCGCTTGTATGCACTGTACAATCTCTTGTGTTTGCTGAGATGATATTTCTGGTGATAATCTTCTGCCAAATAAAAATTCGAGAACGGCCTTATCTCGGTAGCTACGTCTCCGGAAATCTTCTTCTGCCTTCTTTCCTTCGTATCCTCCGCCCTCATCTTCTGGTCTTTGTCATGGAAGAATACGATGGACTTGTACTGAGTGCTTTTAGAATAGGTAGGATCGTGGTTCTCCCAGAACAGATCGATCAATCCCTTGAAGCTCACTTCCCCCGGATCATATCTTACCTGAACAGTTTCAGTATGTCCGCCCAAACTGTGATAGGTCGGATCCTCCTTAGCTCCTCCGGCGTAACCTACCCTCGTACTTATCACCCCAGGAACTGCCCCAAAAAGCGAGTCAGGACCCCAAAAGCAGCCCATGGAAAACGTGGCGAACTTCACCCGATCGTACTTTTCTTCATCTACAGCAGGTACTTCTTCGATCATCAACTCTCCCACTCTTTAACCTCTCTCTTCCTTATTATAACTTTCTCACCGATAATCCGCCTTCATTCTTTTTTCTCATAATCACAGTCGGGATCCGGACAGAAGATCCAGTCCTCTTTCTTCTTCTTCTTCATCTTCTGTAGAGGAGCACCACATTTTTCACATTTCTCTCCAGCGTATTCAAGACCGCCTTTTTGAGGAAGCGGGTAGGTATTTTCACAGTCGGGATAATTCGAGCAGCCGAGGAACCTCTTTCCCCTGTAAGAGCGCTGTTCTCTCATCTTCCCCCCACACTCAGGACATTCCCCTCTGTATCTTTCCTCCTTGTTATAATCACATCTGATATCGATACAGAGCTTCTCGGTATCTCCACCGTGGTAGACTCTTATCATGGGAGACCCGCACTCTGGACATTCATCGTCCGTAGGCTTTATCGTTCCCGAACGAGGTATATTGTAAGTGTTCTTACAGTCCGGGTAATTCGAACAACCCACGAACCTACCGTTGTTCGATTCTCTTATCACCAGCGTTCCGTCCTCGCATCTAGAACATTCTCCCACGGCGTTTTGATCTCTCAGCGAATCCTTCAATTCTTTGGAAATCTCTTCTCTATCCTCTTTCAGTGATCTGACGACCTTCTGAAGCATCTCTCTGGACTCTTCGATGACGTCTTCCTTCTCGATGTCCGCCTCGGCTATCTTCTCCATGTCTTCTTCCAGTGTTCTAGTCATATCTGGTTTGGTCACCATCTCGGCGTGTTTCTCCAGCGTCTTTATCACGCTCTTCCCGGAAACGGTCGATCTGGGAACTTTACCTTTGATGAAGTTCCTGTTGTAGAGCTTCTGTATTATCCCGTGTCTAGTACTCTTAGTTCCCAGACCTTTATCCTCCATCATCTTGACCAATTTTCCCTGCGAGTAGCGGTTGGGCGGCTGGGTCTCCTTCTCCTCCATCTCTACGTCGGAGACGTCTACCTTTTCGTTCTCCTTAAGTGAAGGTATCTCGGTCTCCTTGAACTTGTAATAGGGATAATATTTCCTCCAACCGTCTTTCACCAGCTCGGTTCCGCTCGATTTGAACCTTTCATCTTCGATATCGAATTCAGCATTTCTCAGTCGTTTGATGCCGTAGGGAGCCAAGGTTGCCAAAAAACGCCTTAAAATAAGCTCGTAAACCTTCCATCTGTTCCCGCTCAGATCGTTTTTCGTCGCGGGTTTTATCGGATAAATAGGCGGGTGGTCGGTACTTTTCTTGTTTCCTTTAGTGGGCCATATCTTGTCCTGGGACAATATCTCTTCGACTTCGTCTCCCAACTCAGATGATCTCAACTTTTTAAGATGACCCTCGAGGTGAAGACTGTCCGGGTATACCGTGTTTTCGGTCCTGGGATAGGATATCCATCCAGCGGTATAAAGATCTTCAGCCACGCTCATCGCTTGAGAAGGACTCATGTTCAATTTGTTGGCATCCGACAGGAACTTCGTGGTATTGAACGGAGACGGAGGCCAATCTTTCTTGGTCTTTTCCTCGAATGAGAGCGTTACCGCTTTATCGGCTCTCTCCACTTTTTCATAGACTTTATCCGCTCTCTCTTTCTCCCATATCTTACTCTCTTCATATTGCGCTTCGAATTCCAGACCTTTTTCAAGAAAAGCGCTTATCTGCCAGTAAGGTTCGGGATCGAAATCTTCTATCTCCAGATCTCTGTCCACTACGATAGCCAACGTTGGACTTTGAACCCTTCCGACAGACAAGAAATCTTCTCCATACCGACTCGAGGCTTTCGAGAGGAAGCGCGTTAACACAGCTCCCCACGCTAGATCGATCACCTGTCTGGTCGCGGCTGACTCCGCTAGATCCACATCAACGTCTGTCAGATCAGAAAAGGCCTCTTCGAGCTCACTTTTCGATATAGAGCTGAACTGGGCCCTTTTCACCGGGATATCGCCGAGTTCCTTTTTTACCAGCCTCACAGCTTCCAAACCGATCAGTTCACCTTCTCTATCGTAATCTGTAGCGACGACTATCCGATCGGCATCTTTACCGGTCTTCTGGAGAAGGTTCACTATCCTTTTAGCCGTGACCTTCTTTTCAGGCTCGACCCATATGAGATCTTCCTCATCGACTTTATTCCATTGATTATATTTATCGGGGTAATCATATTCTACTATGTGACCACGAAGAGGTACCGATATGAAATCCTCACCATCTCTTTCGAATTCGAAATAAGGATAATCGTAGTAAGATTCTTGAGTTCGATCTCCCCCGGAAAGAAGCTGGGATATCCGGGCTGCAGCACTCTTCTTCTCACAGATCACTAGCGTGGTCATCGATTTGGATTTACGGCGCGGGCTCCTATTTATTTTTTCGCTTTCTGATTTGCTCAACCTTTACATTCTTGATAACCACATCTCATGCAAACTCCACAACCTTCCCTGGGATGGTAATTTCTTGATCCGCATCTCGGGCAGTTGTCTTTCATACTTCAATGATCATATCTTAGAATAAATGGATTTAGAGGAGAGAGAGGTGATCAAAAGTAGGACTTTATACTGGCTCTTCCGGTTACTTGAAAACCTAATCCGAAAAGTATAAATCGACTGGTGACTCTTTAACAGATGGAATTTATCCATAGGATAAAAATAAATCTTATGGCAAAAGAGCACTTGGAAAACACAGGGACAAAGGGTTACCTCTATATATAGGGGATGAAAAATTTGTGTGGAAAATATCTCAAAGCGAGGCAACTAGCCAAAGAAATGGAAGAAAAAGCGGAAAAAACCGCTAAAAAGAAAGAAGAAGTTAAAGAAAAAAAGAAAGGGGCAGAAAAGTTATTGGAAGTTACCAAGGAGCTAGATATAGATCCCGGCGAGACCGAAAAAAAGGTAAAAGAGGGAAATGAGGAGATAGAAGATAAAAACTTCGAAGAAGCCGCAAAAAAGTTTGAAGAAGTTATCGAAGAACTCCACGAGATACATTCTGATAAACTCGATGAGATGTTACAATCAGTAAAGAATTTTCTCAATATATCCGAGGGAACTGAGGGCGGGAGTAAATTAAAAGAAAAGATCGAAGAGGTCGAGAATCTTCTAGAAGAAGGCGAAATAAAAGAAAGCTTTGAAAAAGCGGAAAAGATACAAGAAGAATCTGAAGATATCATCGAAGAGGAGATAAGTGAACAATTAAAAAATGTGAAATCTCTTTTAGAGAGGGTGGAAGAAGCCGATAAAAAGAAGGGTAAAGCGGAAAAGATCGTATTGAAAGCTGAGTACGCCTACGAAGGAAAGGAATATGATAGAGCTATATCCTTGATCCGAGATGCTAGAGATCTTATAGGGGATAAACTTCAAGGCGAATTGGACGGTATGATGGGTAAGCTCAAAACAAAGATGGACCGATTAGATGAAAGAGGAATAGATATCTCTAAGCCTAGAGAGCTTTTTGGGAAAGTGGAGGAAAGTAGGCGGGAAAAAGATTATGGAAAAACGGTTAGATACGTCCAGATGTGCCGTGATCTGGTGAACGATCATTTTGTTGATATACTAAGAGGAACGTTAGAAGAGTTAGAGGGTGAAATAGAAGAAGCGAAAGAGATAGGTGCCCCGGTCAGGGAAGTCGAAGAGATGGTCGAGGAAATAGAAGGGTATTTGAACGATAGAAAGATCGAAGAGGCAGGGGGACTTTTAGACGATGCTTTCGACAAAGTAAAAGAGCTGAAATTCGAAGAGGTCCTGAACACTATCGCAGAATCGAGAGAATATTTCATAAAAGCCAAAGATATAGGCGCGGATATCAGCGAGCCCATGAAGATCTTAAGTACAGCTAGAGATTCCCTACAGGAAGGTAATTATAGAGAGGCTTTAGGTCTAGCAAAAAAGGGGAGAGAGAAAGTTCAAAATCTGGTAAAAGAATATGACAAGGTAAGGCAGAAGATCAATAGTAAAGAAGAGAAAGTGAAAAGATTGAAAGATGCGATTCCTATACAGCTTCCGAAAGCCGAAGAGATCATATCTGAAGCTGAAGGTAGACTCCAAGAAGAAAGATACGAAGAAGCTTTAGAAGTACTAGAAGATTTCGATGAAAAGTTCGATAAAAAAGCATATGAGGAACTGATGGAAGTAGTAGAGAAATTTGAAAAAGTCACTAAAGTAGGGGAGGAAATAGGTGCAGACATGGAAGAGGTCTCTGAAAAGTTAGATGAAGCCGTATCAAGAACCAAAAATTCCGAGTATGTAGAGGCTGCCGAAATTGCAAAGGAAGGAAAAAAATCCTCAAAAGATAAGATCGAAACAGAGATAGAGGATATGAGAAAAAGGATCAGGGAAGAGATTGAGGAAGAGGGGTTGTTAGATGAGGAAACTAAAGATGTGATCTTGGATTTGTTAGCTAAAAGTAAAAATAAGCTCAATTCAGAAAACTATATTCAAGCCCATAATACCCTAAACGATGCTAAAGAGGAATTAAAACAAAGTAAAGCTGAAAGCTCTGAGAGACGCATCGAAGAGTTTTCTGAGTTATTGTCAAGGCTTGAGGAGGAATTAGAGACCGAAACGATCGACACGACTGCATATTGGGAGGGCATCGAAGAGGCAAAAGAGATGCTTTCAAAGGACGAATACAAAGACGTTTTTGATAAAACCGATCACCTTAGGGAAAAGTTAAACGAGGAGTTAGAGGAGGTATCGGAAAAGATATTTGGAAGGGCAAAGATGGAGGTCATCAGGGCTAAAAAGACAGGTGTTGAGATCGACGGTTTTAGAAAGAAATTGATAGAATGTAAAAAAAACATGAAACAGGAGGATTACATAGAAGCTATCCCCCTCTCTCTAGAAACGGAAAAAATCGCTAAGGAATTGAGAGAGGAACGGAAAAAAGCCTACGAAAATATATCGGATACCGCTTCAGAGGTAAGTAAATTGAAAAAGGAAGGAAAAGTGGAGGATATAAGTGAAATAAAAGACACTTTGATGAAAGCAAAAAATGAATTTAGAGAAAAGAATTATTCCGCCGCAAATGAGATGGTTAAAAAAGCAGATGCGATGATAAAGAAGACCGAAGGAAAAAGTGAACTCAAAGAAAAGGAAGAAGTACTGGCAAAGAAGCTGGATAAAATAGAGGAGAAAGAGGATCTATCAATAGAAACGAAGGATGTAAAGTCCGATCTAGAAGAGTCCTCGGAATTGGTCGAAGATGAACCTTCAAAGGCGGTAGATTTCGTCGAGAAAGCTAGTGATCGTTTGGACAAAAGGTTGGAAGAAAACATAGAAGAGAGGATATCAGAAACACGGAGTTTTATGAGATCTTCAACCGAATTAGGAGTGAATACCGAGAAGATAGATTCAGACCTATCTAAAGCCGAGTCTTTATTGGGTAGTGAAAGATATTGGGACTGCCTAGAAGTATTGAGTGAGGTCGAGAAAAAAATACAGGACTTCAAAGAACGGCACAAAAAGGCTGATGAGAATATCAAAGCGGCTAAAAAAAGAATCCAGGAAGCAGAACATATAAATGCAGATTCCGATGAAGGAAAAAGACTATTGGATGACGCAAAAGCGGCATTTGAAGAGGAGGAGTATGAAGAAAGTATTAAAAAAGCAGAAAAAGCGAAAGCGAAGATAGAAAAAGAACTCGAAAAAGAGGTCGAGAAAATAATCAACGAATTCAAAGAAAAAATTGATTCTTATAGAAGTGAAGAAGATGAATCTACACTAGCAGATAACTTTATTCAAAAAGCTAAGAAAGCTAAAGAAGATGGAAACTATAAAGAAGCGATCAATTATGCGATGCAGAGTGAAGGTGAACTAGAAAAGATCGAGCTTCAACAAAATATCGCTGATAAAAGTATATCAAAAGCAAAGCAGAAACTAAAGAATGCGAGAGAAAAGGATCTCATGATAGATGAACCTAAAATATTACTTGAAGAAAGTATAAAAGCCTTCAAAAGCGGTTTTTATGTGAAGGCCTTTGATAAAGCCGTGAAAGTGGGCAATGAACTAGAAGAGATCTCGCAGTGTTATGAGAAAACTAAATCCTTTTTAAAGAATATAGAGGGGTTCATAAACGAGATAGAAGGTGAAAACGTAGAAGAATTGATAGAGGTCAAGGAAAAAATCAGCAACAGATTCAAAAATGGAGATTATAAGAAAGCCTATTCTCATCTCAGCGAAGTAGAAAAAATCCTAGATAAAAATGAAATAAATGACGTAATCGTGCTTCTTGAAAGCAAAATAGACTCGGTACAAGACGAAGAAAGAAAAAGAGAAGTGGAGGACGTACTTGAGCGTGCTAAGAGCGCTCTAGATACCCAGGGCCCGATAAAGGCTATCGAGCTGATAAATGAGGCTAAAGTGCTCTCGGGATTGAAGAAAAAAGAAAAATGTAAGGACACCATCGAGGAAGTCGAAAATCTTGTTAGTAAGGCAAAAAAATTCGGCGCTTCGGTAAAGAGTGTAAAAAATAAGATCGAAGAGGCTAAAAGGTTGATGAGCGAAGAAGGAGAAATAAAAAAAGCCTCTAAAAAGGCAGAAAAGGCATTAGATCAAGTCGAAGAAGCACTAGATGACTACAGTCCTAAAATAGAGATAAAGGCTTTAGAGAACTTGAAATTGGACGAATGGAACGAAACTGAGGTGCTTTTCAAAAACAAGGGTAACGGAGTCGCTCAAAGCCCGGATATCAAGATAAACGGGGGAGAGATAGAGGACTTCGAACTGAAGGATAAATTAAAAGCTGGTGAAGAAGTTAAGATCTCAGGCAGAATAAAACCTACCAACGAGAAAGCTCATATCGTCGGTAAGGCCTTAAGGATATTCGATAAGAAGCAGCTTAAAGACAAATACGAATTAAACTTTATTGACAAAGATAAGGAAGAGGAGACCGAATCTAATGATAAAGATAAGGAAAAAGAGATCGAATCTAAGAAAGAGGAAGAGCAGAGGCGAGTCGGGATGGACTTCTAATTAGGAGTTAGATATCAAACAGAAGATGTACCTTTTTATCTTCGATCCGAAGAGACCTCATTTCACAGAATATAAGAAATATTTTCAGGCTATAAATGGATTCATTCTTTTCTATAAAAGCTTCCTTCTCCCCCTCGTTCTTCGATCGCCTCTACCGCATCTTTAGCCTGTTCTTCAAAAACCTCCTCAGCGATCTTGTAATCTTGGGATTGAACCTCAACTCTGTACTTCGGGGCCGCAACGTAATTGACTTCGACTTTAGAATCTTCAGTATCCTCAAAAGCGGAAAGGGAATACTCTATATCTTCTATCCCGTCCGGATTCGTAGAAGAGAGCTCCACAAATCCCGTTATGCTGACATATGGAGGTGAAATGTTTTCCTGAGCTACATCGATAAAGTGTTGGGTCCATTCTCCTTCAAACCCATCTTTTTCCAAGGTATCGGGGTCTATAGAAGCTTCCTCGAAGGCCTTATATAAACTCCCATATTTATCGCTCAGTTCGAAACCGAATTCCTCATAACATTCTTCTAGACCCTTATCCAGTCTGTCCGCAACGATCCCTAAAAGGTTATCCGCCTTCTCTTGATTCTTCCAGGCCTGTAGTTTCTCTCTCTTCTGATGCTCGTTCACTTGTTTCAAAGAAAGATCGATATGACCTTTGCTTTTATCCACTCTGAGGACTTTACAAACCCTTTTCTCGCCCTCCTGGATGTGATCTTCGATCCTTTTTACCCATCCAGAAGATATCTCGGATATATGAACGAAACCTTCTTTACTACCATATTCCTCCAAACGTAGAAAAGCTCCAAAATCCTTTACAGTCTTAACGTCACATATGACAAGTTCGCCTTCGCCCGGCCATCCATAATCATCCGTTGAAGCCATCATTCAACCTCTTCGGGAACTCCGAGTTCTTCGAGGATCTCACCCTTGAAGTCCGAATCCCCACCGGTTGGTTCAGCCAAGGTAGCTCCACAGACTATACAGTCTACAGTGGAAGAAACCCGTTTAAAAGTGACTTGTTCATTTTCGCAATCTGAACACTTTATCTTTACGAACTTCTTTTCCGTCATAATTATCTACCCAGTTCACTCCTCAAACTCTACTCTTCCCGCTCTCTGACATTTCTTCTGCCACGTTTTGCCGCATTCTGAACATGTATATTTAAGGTAAGCTCGTTTTACCGGTTTTCCAGGGCCTGAAGGCTTAGACCAAGGAAATCCCCCATATCCTGAAGTGACCCTCCTAAACCTTCTCTGACCTTTCCGAAGCTCGCTACCCGGCCTGTTCTTACCTTCAGTTATTTCCATGTCGGTATGCGTATCACAGTTTGGACAATAGTCTTTTATCTTACGAGGTTTCTTCATAACGATTGTGTTCATAGAATGGTCCACTATTAAAATCTTACCCATCATACGAGGGGGTCAGAAGCTCGATACCAAAAGTAACGCCATTAAAAAACTTATATACCAGGTCTTCCTAACTACCGTTTGCTAGGTCTAACCGGGGCGGTCGGCGTGCCCTTATACACCGAAAGCGTCGATACGCGGGGGTGACCACCGGGGGCGGTGTAATCAGCCCGCCGCTGAACCAGGTCCCGACGATGAGATCTCGTCCCTCGGGATCGGAGGTGCAGTTGGGAACAACCGGAGGGTTGTTCCTCTGTCTTAGCCAGGTACATCAGGCCAGGCCCGGAAGGGAGCAGCCGAGACCTGGACTGCCGATGCTCGAGGGATAGCGGGATCGAGGAAGGACCTGGGTCCCTCAGCAGCGAGCTGAGCACCCACCCCGGTGACCTAGCACTCATTCATATTTTGCACACATGTATATACCGAAAAGGGTTATCGCTCCACCGACAAGGGTCAATCGAGGTGGGGTCTCTTTCAAGATCAAAAAAGCGAGTACAGAAGAACCTATAGGTTCACCTAGAAGACTCACCGAAACCACTCTAGCTTTGACATGTTTCAAAGTCCAGTTGAATAGAGTATGTCCAAAGATGGTAGGTACCAAAGCCAATGCAAAAAAAAGAAGGTACTCTTCCATAGGATAGATCGCGAATGACGCGGAAAACGGGATCGAAAAAATACCTAAAAAAAGAGTGCTGAAGAGATAAACCATGAACGCGTAGGGCACCACCGGCATATCTTGTCTGAGTTTTCTTCCTCTCAATAGATATCCCGCAAAAGCGAGCATACCGACGATAGCCAACATGTCACCGATAAAAGCCCACCCGCTTACCCTATAGTTAGAAAAAGTCATAACAAAGACCCCCACCAACCCGAGACCTATACCGAGATATGCTCTAGAGGAGGTCTTTTCTCCTAGATACCAGCTTGATATCCAAGCAACAACTATCGGGTGAGCGGTGACAAGAACCACGGAAGAAGCCACCGAAGTATAGTCTAAAGAAGATATCCAAGCGGCGAAATGTACTGCTAGAAATAAACCCGTAGTTATCAAGGTCAGCCATTCTCTCTTTTCGAATCTTTTGATATGAGGGATATAAGGTGGGAGAAAAACAAGAAGTATCGCCGAAGAAAAAAGCATCCTGTAGAACGCCACGGTTATGGGATGCGAATCCGACCATCTGATAAATATGGCCGCGAAGGAAACTGAGATCACCGCTAGAGGGATAAAGGTTCGAGCTGCGGGCTTATTCTTTTTCCCTTCACCGTTTATGTCATTATACATATCTCTTTTTCCAATCTTGATTAGATAAATTAATCTTTCTCATGAACGTGATCGCTAATTAGGATCTGAAGGGAAATACGGCTGGATGAAAATGAGGGTAAAATATAAATATGCTCTTTCACTCCTTAAATAACCGATGGTTTTAAATTGGATAGATTGATATTGGTTACAGCGAGAGGGCGTACCTTAAGAAAAAAGAGGATTATAGGAAGGATGATAATTTGAAAGACACTAAAAGGGAGATATCAACCTTGCTCAGCAACTTACCCGGTGTGATTTATCGATGTAAATACGATACTGATTGGACCATGAAATATCTTAGTGAGGGGTGTGTGGATCTTACTGGTTACGAACCCTCTGAACTCATCGATAACGAAAAGATCGCCTGGGCCGATATAATCCATCCCGAAGATAGAGAAAAGGTTCGGGGGGATGTCCAAGAAAGTATTAAGCAAAAGGATCTTTTTAAAATAACCTATCGGATCTTGACAAAGGGAGGAAAAGAAAGATGGGTATGGGAACATGGAAAAACGATTAAAGACCAAAACGGCAATATCAAAGCTATAGAAGGTTTCATCACCGATATCACCGAGAGAGTGGAAGCAAAAAAGAAGATCGAAGAGAGAGAAAAGAAAGTAAGGGAACTCTATGAGGCTAGTGGTGAATTGGAAAGATGTAGGACAAAACAAGAAGTCTATGACCTCGTTCTTGGCGCTGCTGAAGATATACTCGGGTTTTATACCTGCGGAATATTGATGGAAGAGGAAGGTGAACTGGTTGTAAAAGCAAAAACTGAAAAAAGTGCACTCGAGAGAGAAGATCGTTTTCCTATCGACGAAGGATTGCTGGGACACACATTCATGATCGGAGAATCCTCACTGGTGAGAGACGTATCTAAACGAAGCGATGTGAAAGCTTCTATGGATATCTTAAAATCAGGGATCGATGTACCTATCGGAGACAAAGGTGTACTGCTCACTGCCTCTGACGAAGCCGAGTATTACGACGAATTCGATCTAGAGATGGGTGATATACTAGCCTCTCACATGTGTGAAGTTATAGAGAGAATAGAATCCGAAAAAGAGAAGTCTCTTATTCTAGATACCACTGAAGAGTTGATCGTTTACCAAGACACTAACTTCAATATAAAATGGGTGAATAGAGCGGCCGCTAAGTCGGTGAACAAAGAGATAGACGAGTTGATCGGAAAAAAATGCTACGATATCTGGCATGATAGAGAAGAACCGTGTGAAAGGTGCCCTGTTAAAAGAGCGCTGGAAACGGGCGAACAAGAAGAAGGAGAGATAAGCTCGCCCGAGGGTAGATCTTGGCTCATAAGAGCGACTCCCGACCTCGATGAAGAGGGTGAGATAAAGGGCATGGTCGAGGTAGCTCTAGATATAACTGAAAGGGTGAAGGCGAGGGAACAACTGGAAGAAAGAAAAGAAAAGATGGAAGGTTTTTTAGAAGCCACCTCCAAATTGGAAAAACAACACGAGATGGACGATATCTACCAGGTAGCGATAGAGGCGATCGAAAATATCCTAGAGATCGATCTTGGTGCGATATTTATCTTGGAAGAAGATAAACTAGTCCTAAAGGCCGAAACTTCTAGAGTACCTTCTCATGATATAGAGGCGAGAGAAATAGATGATGGTGTTCTCGGCAAAACGTTCAAAACCAAGGAAACCGATATAACCGACGATATCCAGAGCTCTGAAGAGGCAAACCTTCATTTTGAAGAATATAAATCGGGCATCAGCGTCCCTATCGGGGACTTCGGCGTCTTTCAAGCCATGTCAAAAGAAAAAGGCAATTTCGACGATCAAGACCTGAATATGTTGGAACTACTTTCTAATCACATAAACGAGGCGAGAGAAAGAGTAAAGTTCCATAAAAAGCTAGAAAAAAGCGAGAAAAAATACAGGACCATATTTGAGAACACGGGTACAGCTATGTGCATCATAGAAAAGGATAAAACCGTGTCTCTAGCCAATGAAAAATTCAAAAAGATCACAGGATTCTCTAGCGATGAACTCAAAGAAGACAAAAAATGGACTAAATTCGTCCTAGATGAAGAACGAGAGAAGATGAAGGAATTTCATCAGCATAGAAGAGAGGGGGATGAAGAAGCCCCGAATCAATATAGCTTCAAAGGGATCAACAGATTCGGCGACATGCGCCACTTTTGGATGCAGATAGATATGATCCCAGAGACCAAAAAGGCTGTCGCATCCCTGATGGATATTACCGACTACAGGAAGACCTTCGGGGCATTAAGGGAGAGTCAGGAAGCTTTTAGAACGCTATTCGAAAACAGCAAAGATCCCATCATGCTTATAGAAAAAAATAAAACGATAAAAGAAGTCAACGATCAATTTGCAGATCTGTTTGATAAAAGCGGTAACGATCTTATAGGAAAATCTTGTAACGAGATAATCCATCCCGATTTTTCAAAGAAAGCTGAAAAAAAGCTCGAAGAGCTCTTTTCAGTTGAAAAAGACCAGATCGAATTGGATATCATCTTTGAATCTGAGGATGAGAAGACCATACCGGTAGAAGCGGATGTTAATCTTGTAAAAGATAGCTCTGGAGATCCCCTATATGCGATAGGTATATGCACTAGAAGATGATAATCCAATGACAACTCTATTCCTCTTCAGGAAGTTCATCTAATTCCTTTCTCGCCTTATCTATGAATTTTCCCGTTGCCCCGATTTCCCTCAATGTCTCTTCCGCACTTTCGATATGTGTTCTAGCTTTTTCGTATTCCCCTTTCTCTTTATACGCTATACCTAAGTCCAACCTATATTCTGCTCTATTGAATGGAACTTCAAGATCTTCCATAATATCTAAAGTCTTTTTATAATACCGGATTCCTTCATCTAATCTTCCGTCTTTCTGATGGATCAACCCTTTTTTATGATAAACCCCAGCTAACCCAAGTTCATCATCTATTTCTTCCATCATTTCTTCTATACCGTCAATATACTTAGAGGCCTTTTCCGTTTCTCCCATCCTCGTGTAGGCCTCAGCAGCATTGAAAGAACCCCAACCTATAGCCTCTTTGTTGTCTATTTTTTTCGCATGCTGAATGCATTTATCAAAGTACTCTACAGCTCTATCCCATTCCTCTCTTTTCATGTATTGATCGCCTATATTGTTGTTAGCTCTCGCCAACTGGCGATACAGATCTCTAGCCTCAAGAGGCGGGAGACTCTTTTCTAGAAATACGATCGCTTTGTTGTGTTTTCCCTGCTGACCGTAAACATTAGCGAGATGTAGATAATTCAAAGCTAGTTCTTTATCATTTCCTGTTTTCTTCGACTTCTCGACCCCTGTTTGGTAATGTTCCTTAGCCTTTTCGAATTCTCCCTCTCTCCAATGGACATACCCTAAACCTCTATTAGATTGAGCTACACCTTCTAGGTCCTGTAATTCTTCACAGATCTCTAATGCTTGTTCAAAGTATCCTTCCGCCTTTTGGTACTCACCTAAATTTTTATGGACATGTCCTAAACGGGTCAAACCGAGACTTTCCATCTTCTTATCATCTAATTCCCTTCCTCTTCTAATCATATTATTGTATATCTCTCTAGCTGATTCCCAATTACTAGTGTCGAAATATAGATTTCCAATTTTCTTCAAAATCTCATATTCCGTTTTCTCCTGACCTTCCAAATGTTCTACCTTCCGAAAAGATTCTAAAGCCTTTTCAAAATGATTAATCGCTTTAGAAATATCTAACCCTTGAAGAGCTCTTTCTCCCGCTCTCTCCGAATATTCATA
>CAYWYD010000045.1:0-17346 GCA_964462425.1 uncultured Thermoplasmata archaeon | reverse complement strand
GTGAATCTTATCGAACCGTGGGCTCTTTCGTGATCGCCTCCGATCCCAATTATCACGTGGCTCGCCTCTAGAGATTTGCTGAAGCATGCGGAACCTGTGCTGACCGCAATCCCTCTCATGTCTAAATGTAGCGTTATAGATTCTCCTTCCACGTAATGGAAAGTGATGTTGGCGTTTTGAGGCGTCCTTCTCTCTTCAGGGCCGTTCAAAACTATATCCGGGATCTCATCTTTCATCCCGCTTATCAACTCGTCCCTCATATCCTTGATCCGCTCGTTCTCCTCCTCATCGATGAGCTCGACAGCTTTGGCGAATCCTACCGCAGCTGGAATATTCTCCACACCGGCTCTCATATTGTTCTCCTGGAATCCGCCGTCCATCTGCTTCTTCAGAGGTGTGTCTTCCCTGATGTAAAGACCGCCTATACCTCTCGGACCGTGGATAGTGTGGGCCGAGATCGTGATTAGGTCTACGGGAATCTCGTTCACGTCGATCGGAACGCGTCCAAAGGTATGAGTTGCATCCGTGTGATATACCACGTCATTCTCCTCACAGATATCCGCTATCTTCTTTATATCCTGTAAAGTTCCTATCTCCTGATTGCCGTGTTGAACCGAAACCAAGATGGTATCTTCACTTATCGACTCCTTCAATTGATCTAGATCCACAAAACCTTTCTCGTCGACATCGAGGCGTGTCACGTCAAAACCTTTCTTCTCCAGCGTTTTAGCGGTGTTGAGCACGGGAAAATCTTCGATATCCGATATGATGATGTGATCACCTTCATCTCCCAGTTCATCAACTACGCCTTTGAGCGCGAGATTGCTCGATTCCGTGGCACAAGAGGTGAATATGAGTTCTTCTGAAGAAGCTCCGAGCTCCCCTGCTATCTTCTCGCGGGCGTCATTTAGAGCTTCTTTGGCCTCCACACCCATGCTGTAGGCAAAATCCGATGTTGCGACCGCAAAATTATCCAGCATGTAAGGCTTCATCGCCTCGAACACTTCTTCGTCCATCTTCGAGCTCGCGGCGTTATCGAGATAGATTACTTCATCTTTCATCTTTACCACCTAAATGAAGAGTGTAACCTCCGATTCTTTAGCCTCCTTAATATATGTGCCGACCGCACAGTAATCCGTTATGACTTCGTCTCTTAAATCTTCTTTGTCGATCCCCATTATGTCCATGGTCATATCACAGGCCAAAATTTTACCCCCCAACTCGTTGAAATCCTCCAGCAAGTCGTCGAGTTCTCTAACGTTTGACTCTCCGAGTTTTTTCTTCATCATCCATTTACCCATGCCGAAATAATTCATCCTAGACATAGGGCCTTTATCCAGATTGTCTTTTTTCAACCTCTCCAATCCCCAAAAAGTGAAGTACATCGAAACCTCCATCCCCATCGAAAGCGCCCCAGTTCCAAGTATCAAAGCACTGTATATCTTATCGAACTCGCCGCTGTGAACGATCAAGGTGGCTTTTTCATCTTCCCCCAAATCAATCATCCTCCGGTATCTTTATCTTTATTTTCCACTTTTCTTTTTCCTCTTTGATACCTAGAAGTTCTAGATCGAGTTCTTCCACCGCCATGGGTATCTCTTCCTTCGATTCCGGGTGGTTGCCGACGACTTCTATGATATCGCCGGGTGAAGCTTTTCGAACGGCCTTCCTCGTCTCTACTAAGGGAACGGGACATGTCTCTCCTAGAACATCTAGTTTCTTAGTATCCGTCATGTCTTTCTCAACCTCTTATCCTTTGTGAATGTTATAATCATGTAATAACTTTACGGCTAAAATTTAGAAACTACCGAAAAACTATTTAGCTCTACTTTCCTACAAACTCACGGATCGAGGTGGATTTGATATGGGCGATAAGACAGATGAATTATCTTCCGAAATCAGGGTAAAGATGGAGGATTTCATAGCGGACTGGATGAGTGAAAACAAAGTCCCCGGCATGAGCGTAGCGATAGTTAAAGGCGAAGAGAAGATATACGCTAGGGGGTTCGGCGCTAGAGATCTGAAAGATAATCTTCCCGCTACTTCCGACACATTATACGGGATGGCTTCAGTGACCAAATCTTTTACCGCATTGGCTATATTGAAACTGGTGGAGAGAGGTGAACTGGACCTAGACGACGACATAATGGAATATGTACCCATGGAATGGGGCAACGACGTGACCGTTTTCAATCTCTTGACGCATTCCTCCGGCATGCCTTCTTTAGGTGTCAGCGAAGCTTTGATAGACAGATTGATAGAGATGGACGAACGGGGCTTAGCTCTGAGCGATCTAGATGATTTTTACACACATCTTAACGGCGCCGAAGACGAGATCGCGGCGGAACCCGGGGAGGAATTCTTCTACTTCAATTCGGGATACGCTTTACTGGGGCAGATAATAGAAAAAGTGAGCGGGAAAAAGTTCCCGGAATTCATCCGTGACGAGATCTTTGAGCCTTTAGAGATGGAAAGATCCAGGTTCGATTACGATGAAGAAGTAGAGGATATCATGACGCCGTACTTCATGGGTGAAGAGAAACCGGAGAAGACGCCGTATCCTTTAAGAGAGATAGGACACCCTGGAGGAGGCCTACTGAGTTCGGCTAACGATCTCGCGAATTACCTGATCATGCACATGAACGAGGGAAAATTCAAAGGTGAACAGCTCGTGGATCCGGAACTTTTAGAGAAAGCTCACAGGGCCCACATATCTAGAGAAGTGGGCGACTACGGATTCGGTTGGGCCGTCAAGGAATTGGACGGTGAAAAGTTCGTGGGACACGGCGGCTCCATAGCTGTCTCCGGAGGCTTCATCGGTTTTGTAGGCGACCTCGGTATAGCGGTCTGCGGGAACACCATACCGGACAGTTCCTACGAAGAACTGGCAAAGTGGATCATCAAAACGGTTGAAGGAGAAGACGGAAGCGAACTGACCTATTTCAAAAGGAAAAAGAAAATGGAGAAATTGATCGGAACCTACGAGTCGTACAGAGGCATCAAAGAGATGGAGATCGAGAAAGAATGTGGACTGCTCAGATTGACGGTAAAAGAAAGGTTAGAGGAGCAAAAACTCATACTTGTACCCGAAAACAAAAAATTAGACGACTTCAAGTTTTACTACTTGGATGGCAACGGGGAGAAGAACTCGGTAAGATTCGAAGTGAATGAAGACGGGAACATCGATCTCTTTATCGGTAGATGGCGCCTGCATAAGAAGGATTAAGGGAAAAATATGAAGAAGGTTCCGGTTGCGCTGACGATCGCTGGGTCCGACTCCTGTGGAGGCGCCGGCATAGAAGCCGATCTGAAGACTTTTTCAGCTTTCGACGTCTACGGTACCGCGGTTATCACTTCCGTTACTGCTCAAAATACGAAGCAAGTAAGAGCGGTCCATGACATCCCAGCAGATATTGTTAGCAAACAGATAAACGCTGTCCTAGACGATATCTCTGTCGATTCAGTAAAAACAGGGATGCTTTCCAATTCAGAGATAATCGAAACCGTCGCGAAAAAAATAGATGAGTGGGAACTTCAAGTTGTCGTGGATCCGGTGATGGTGACTAAAGCAGGTGACCAGCTGATCAAAGACGACGCTGTCGAAAAGTACATCGACGAGATGGTTTCTCGCTCGAAAGTGATCACTCCAAACATAAGAGAGGCGGAGAAGCTGACCGGAAACAAGATCGATAAAATAAAAGATATGAAAGCCGCTGCTCGGCAGCTCCATGAGATGGGTGCGGAAAACGTCGTGGTTAAAGCAGGCGATGCCGGAGAGGAAGTCGTCGACGTCTTTTTCGATGGAAAAAAGTTCAGAGAGATATACGGCGAAAAATTCACATCTCACAAGCACGGGACCGGCTGCACCTTCTCTTCAGCCATCACTGCGAACCTCGCGAAAGGTAAATCCATAGCGGGATCAGTAGAGATCAGTAAAGAGTTCATAGATGATGCGATCGAGAACGGTTTGGATGTAGGAGAAGGTGAACAACCAGTGGATCACAGGGTCTGGGCCAGAGACACTAGAGATTAGGAAAAGTAAGTCGTCTTTCAAGGAAAAATACTTATTAGTCTGAGGTGCACTCTTACTGTAGATATTTATGAAATTCGAGAAAGCCCTCAGTTTCGACGACATAATGATGGTCCCCAGCAATACCGATCTTCAAAGAGAGGATATGGATACCTCGACCACTATCACCGAGGACATAGAATTAAATGTTCCCATCTTAAGTTCTCCCATGGACAAGGTCACCGGGGGTGAGATGGCCATAGCGATGGCTAGGGAAGGTGGCCTTGGTGTAATCCACCGTAATTTGAGCATCGAGAGTCAGATCGAGATGGTCAAAAAGGTCAAGCGTTCTGAGAACTGGATAATCCGAGAACCTCATACGGTCTCGCCTGACATAAGAGCTAGAAAAGCGAAGAGGATAATGAACGAGGAAGACATCTCCGGCCTACCTGTAATAGAAGACGGAAAATTGATCGGGATAGTCACCAAAAGAGATCTTCGCTTCGAAACCGAACTGCACAAAAAAGTCAGAGAAGTGATGACCTCTGAAATTATAACTGCAAGTCCTGACACAGATATGAGCGAGGCTAAATCTATACTCAACGAAAACAAGATCGAGAAGTTACCACTTGTCGATGAGGACGACAGATTAAAGGGGCTGATAACCGTCAGAGACATCGAGAAAAAGAAACAGCATCCAGAGGCTACCATGGATGAGAACGGACAGTTGATGGTCGCCTCTGCGGCTGGACCCGATGAATTCGATAGGATCGAGCCCCTCGTAGAGGCGGGCGTGGATATGATTGTCGTCGATACGGCCCACGGTAACTCTGAAGATGTCATAGAAGCAACAGAGGAGATAAACGGAAGTTTCGACGTCGATATAATGGCGGGCAATATAGCCACCGGGGAAGGCGCTAAGGCGCTGATCGAAGCCGGCGCCGATTCTCTTCGAGTCGGTATCGGACCCGGCTCTATCTGTACTACGAGGATAGTTTCGGGTATAGGCGTTCCGCAGATAACCGCGATAAAGAACGTCTTCGAAGAAGCGCACTCCGAAAACGTGAGCGTTATCGCCGACGGAGGCATCAGATACAGCGGCGACGCGGCTAAAGCATTAGCCTGCGGCTCCGACGGGGTGATGTTGGGAAATATGTTGGCTGGGACCGAGGAAGCACCCGGGAGAGTCGTCTTTAGAGGAGGGAGAAAGTACAAGGAATACAGGGGAATGGCTTCTATCTCCGCTTTGGAGCAGCGGGAGAAGAACAGGTACGATCAGGATTTCGAGAGTCGGGAGGAATATGTACCTGAAGGAGTAGAAGGTCTCGTACCTTACAAGGGCACGGTCTCGGAAGTACTGCATCAGATCGTCGGCGGGATAAAGTCCAGCATGGGTCACCTCGGCGCGAGGACCATCGAGAAGATGCGGGACGCGGAGATCTACGAGATAACTCAAGGCGGGAAACAGGAAAGCCATCCCCACAACGTCGAGATAACAGAGGATACCCCTAATTACCACTGGGGCGGAGAAAGATAATAAAATCCTTTTCTTTTTTCCTTGCTTTATTAGGGATCGATGTGCGGACTGACGAAGAGTTATTTCGTCGTGGTTCTATTAGTTTAAGACTCGGTAATATCGACTTCCTGGATAACCACATTTTCTTCGGGTACATCGTCGTGTCCCGCGACGGTCTTGGTACTCAGAGAAGCGATATCATCTACTACATCCATTCCATTTACCACTTCGCCGAAAACACAGTAACCCCAGCCGTCACGGGCTTTATCCCAATCCAGCTTCCCGTTATCTTTGTGGTTTATGAAGAACTGGCTCGTGGCTGAATGAGGATCTGAAGTCCTAGCCATGGCGATAGTCCCTCTTTCGTTTCGGTGCCCGCTCTTTTCAGCTTCATTTTTGATCGGATCGTAAGTGGGTTCTTTCTCTTTCATACCGGGTAGAAATCCACCACCCTGAACCATGAAATTCTCTATGACTCTATGGAATATCAGGCCGTCATAGAATCCGTCCTCCGCATACTTTATGAAATTCTCGACCGTCTCAGGAGCTTCGTCTTCGAACAGCTCTACCTCGATCGTACCTCTATCCGTTTCTATCTCGGCTTTTGGGCTCATGGTCTTTTATCGATTGATTCGTTAAAAAAGTTATTCCATAGACGAGTATATTCAACCCTACTCATCATGGTTACCTCATCTATCAACTCCTTTATCCTACCTCAGGGCTAAGAGCTCTTCCCTTCCTTACAAACGTGCTAAAAGATATCAGAGAAATCCTCGATGGAAAAATGGACGACATCTTCTTCGAGCAGGAACTCTTCAGCATCAGGTGTAAACTCTTTAGATACCACTAGGAAATTAGATTTATTTTGCAATTTTGAATTCCTCATCTTTTCAAGCAGTTCTTTCACGTCCCTCTTATCAGATAAGCTCCACTTCACCTCACCTAAAAGGTTTTCACTCTTCGAAATACCACATATATCGATCTCATTACCTTGTCTATCCCACCACGTCCCTACTTTTTCATACTGCTCTAGTTTCCAATCAAGTAATTCCTTTCCATTTCTTTTTCTGATGATCTCTCTTACAACGTCTTCAAAAATCCTTCCCATATATCCTCCGAACTCATCTTCAATCTTGCCCTTTACACCTTTTCGATTGCCCATCTCGAGTTGGTCCTTGTTGGGATAAACGTAGTGAAACCAGAACTTGAAAAAGTTATCTTTTATCCTGTATCTCTTTTTCTTACTTTTTGTGATCTTTTCAGTGGCAGGTGCTATCCGCTTGAGCATATCGAGTTCTTTTCGAAGTTTCTTCAGATAGTAGCCTAATGAAGTCCTTTCAAGGTCTAGTTGGTCAGATATCCCCTTCGGGGTCTCTTTTCCGAGGGATATGAGCTTTAAAATATCGAAATACTTATCCGGAGATTTCAGTTCAGTCGAAAGAAGTACCCAAGGCTCATCATACAGCAGTGACTGAGGAGAAAGAATCTGCTCGTCTATGTTATCAATAAGCGATTCTTCTGTTGCAAACTCTAGGTACTTGGGAGTCCCTCCAAAAACAGCATATCTTTTCAATATGCTCTCTTCATCCAAACCTTTAGAGCTAAACCATTTTCTAACCCCTTCATAGCCAAAAGGATTCAACCTGATATTTCGAGTCCTTCTCCCATAAAGCGAGGCATCGGACTGAAATAACTTTTCTATCATGCCGATCGAAGAACCCGCAACACAGAGCAGCATTTTGGATGAATCTTTCCTTTCATCTACGGCCTCTTGAAGAAGCGAAGGCACAGCTTCATTGATTTTCAAAAGTCTCTGAAATTCATCGATTACAACGACTAGCTTTTCTTCCTCACTTTTTTCAAAAATAGCACTGATGATATCTCTCCATGTAGGTTCTCCGACAAGACTCGAATCCGCTACCTCATTCAATCTTTCTGCTATATGAAGTCTGAGCTGCTTATCATCACTCATAGAGATGTAAAGATAGATTCCATCTTTTTCCTCCAAGAATTTCTTAATCAGTTCGGTTTTACCTACTCTTCTTCTCCCGATAACAGAGATAAATTCAAATCTGTCTGAACGATATAGTTTCCTTAAGGTATCCAATTCCTCTTCTCGATCTACAAACCTCATGAAGACCCTCTTTTAATTGTCTAGACAATAATTGCGTACACAATACATAAATCTTTCCTTTTTCAGCCTAGTCATCACGGACCCGAACGGGACGCCTCTCCCCTCGAGGATTTTTTAAAATTCTAGACGATATTGCTATCTTGCTCTCATCACGGTACGGGCGCGACTGCGATATACTCACGCTGACGACCGTCATTTTTATTTGAGAGGAAAAAGATGGTAAGAGGATGAAAGATCGTGAAGGCAACACCTCTGAAAAGTATTCCTTCGAAATAGGCCCGATCCGACCACCCAATGAAGGAGGCGAACACTCTCTATTGATCAGACCCACTAGGAACTGTTCCTGGAACAGGTGCGCTTTCTGCCCTTATTATAACGGAAAAGAGTTCCAGATCAGGGAAGTCGAAGAGATCAAAAAAGATATCGACACCGTAAAAAGGATCAGAGACATGCTGATCGAAGATTCAGATGAAATGGATAAAATCCCTTTTAGATGCCTGTCGATGATCTCCAGATGGGAAAAAAGCGGCGAGAGGACCGCATTTCTTCAGGATTCCAACTCGCTGATCATGCCGACTGAACAGTTGGTCGAGGCGATCGAGCATCTCGTGGAAACTTTCCCCTCTCTAGAAAGGATCACTTCCTACGCAAGGTCGGATACCGTTGCCAAAAAAGAGATGGGTGAGTTAGAGAAGATCAGAGATGCAGGTTTGAGCAGGCTCCATATCGGTCTAGAGAGCGGGGACGACGACGTTCTAGACCTCATCAACAAAGGGGTCACCTCGAAAGAACATATCGAAGCCGGGAAGAAAGCAATGAAAGCAGGTTTCGAACTTTCCGAATACGTGATGCCCGGTCTGGGAGGGGAGAAGTTGTCCGAAGAACACGCTCTGAATACCGCGAAGGTCCTGAACCGGATAGATCCGGATTACATCAGGATGCGGCCTCTCTCACTGTCTCCAGGCACCGAACTGCACCGAAGGATGGAAAATGGTGAGTTCCAACTGAACTCCGAACTCGAAAGATTGGAGGAGGTGAAGATCATTGTGGAAAACCAAGAGGTCTCGTCCAAACTATGTTTCGATCACGGGTGGAACAGCTGGAGAAACGAAGACGGTGATCTACTGTTCAAGAGGGACTACGAAGGTTACAAGCTGCCGGAAAAACGAGATCACGTCTTAGACTTGGTGAGAGAAGGGCTGGAAGTCGATGAATCCCGACACTCCTATGGACATTCAAAATTTAGGGCTTGAACGGAACTTTATTTTTCAGATCTTCACTTATCGATCTTCCTTTTGGATGGTACAGATAATCTAGAGCGGTTCCTTCAGCCTCTCTGATCTCGGCATGGTCGATCAATTCTGAAAACTCCCCACCAGACAATCCTTCTGCAACCATAGCGTACCCCTGGGCCGCTTCTTTAACTTCTTCAGCTCCTTTCAAACTGCCCAACCGTCTAATCGGGGCGAACTTTTCCACTCTGTGATCGAGTTCTTTTTTGACTTCTGGTATGCGCGTCAATCTACCGGAGAGCAGGACCTCGTTGGGCTCGGGAACAGATGTCAGCATAGATGCGACGCCTTTCTCCACGTCTTCCATCATCCCCTTCCAAGCGACTTCGCTTTTTTCTTCTTCGTTTCTATCCTTCACCAAACTTTCTAGAGAATCTTTTTCGGAAATGGTCGCTGCTCCGCCCTCGAAAATATCAGACTTCTCCCACTTCTCGACTAGCTGGACGAGCTCAAGATCCATCTGCCCGGCGGTCAAAAATCCGATGCCGTTAGTGGTTCCTCCCGATCCGTCGACGATCTTTCCGCCGTCTACCGCTAAAATCGAATTGTAGCCAAACCCCATCTCCACGAGGATGAAAGAAGTATCGGAGTAAGGGACGTTCTTCTCCAGCGATTGGTCATGGATTCCAAGTAAACAGCTACAAAGCTTGTCTACGGTCCCGAGATCCAATTTGTTTATCTTCCTCCATTCTGGGACCGTGGATAGATTTATCACTCCCGGGATATAACATACGGGCCACTCTCTCCGCTTCATCTCCAATGCGATCTGGGTCATAGCGGAGTAAACCATGATCCCGGGGTCTTCACTTGAGAGAGCCGATTCCAGATCTCTTCTTTTCAGTAAAAGAATATAGGTGAGATACCAATCCTTTAAAATTTCGGAGTCTAGATCGCTGAGGTGAGTGAGCTCAACCCCATATCCCGAGGGGCCTGCTATTAGATCGAGAGGCATCACACCCTCGATAATATCTATCAATAAGTCTGGATCTTTAGATAGTTCAGAAGTACTCAAGCTTTCCTCGAAAAACACCTCACCATCTTCAAGACCGCACACGTCGAAAGATTTAGTGCCTGGATCTATCCCGATCGCTCTGACCATTCTAGTCTGAATTCTATTTTAATTATATATGCTTTCGGTCTAGCTGGATGATTATGGTCAGCAATTAAAGGGCTCCCACCTCTTACTTCCTCTAGAAAATAATAGAACGGGTCTATCGGAAATCTAAAATTTCCAAATTACCCTTAAAACAAGTATTAACGGGCGTAGAGGGATTCGAACCCTCGATTTACAGCTTAGGAAGCTGTCGCCTTATCCAGACTAGGCCACACGCCCAGTTTGAAGGGTTTTCGTTTCCGGGCTATATTCAAAGGCATCCTTTGGTGGCTTTGAAGGTGAGGGGATGACGTCTTTTTTCATCTTCCCCGCTATCTTCGAGGGTGCTCTTTTTGCAGCCTCGAAGGTTCGAGGAATTTATTCCTAGTAAGGCCACACGCCCAGGATTTAAGTCTACATCAACAACATATTAATTAAAATTTTCATCATACCTCGTAAAAAGACCAAGAGATATATTTTAAGAAAAGTGATATTACAAGATATTTGATATAAGGTAATAACTTTTTAATAGAATGCGAGAGAAAACTATAGTAGTGTCATCATGGTGCTGGGCTTCATAACGAATAGGGTCAAAAACAATTTGAAGAAATTAAAAGAAAGAAGAAGGGGGTTGATTCTGATGGGAGATGAAGGAAATGGTTTTAGTATCGAGATGGACGAACATATAGAAGAGGAAGTGGAGACCGACGATGGATTAGAGGAAAAAGAGAAAAGAAAAAAGATGATAGCACTAGAGGTTCTTATGAACCTCTACAGAGAAGATATCGATACCCACGAAGAACACCATACCCGATTCTTTGCCGAGGAACTGGTTTCTGCTGTAGATGAGATGTACGAAGAAGATTCTCTAGCACCCAATCTTCGAAGACTAGTGAGAGATCAAGATAAACAGGATGAATTTTTTGAGGATTTAGTGCAAAAAGTCAGAGAAAAAGCAGTGAACCGAATTGAAGAGATATAAGAATGGAAAACTACTCCTTTCAATAACAGATATATGACCGAGGATTATCCAAGCGTGAGAGTCATGTTTGTAAACGGCATTCAAAACTTATACCAGTTTCACTTACATCATCTAAAATATTAGTTCCTAGGAAAAAATATTTTAGCGCCAAAAATAGTTTGATTTGCAAGATGAATAAAACGGGAAGATACAGGTCGCTCGATTTAAAATCAAAAACTTCCGGGATAAAAGCGAACTCTCTCTTTAGAATCATAGCGTACCTTATCGATGCGATCTTGATCCGTTTCGCCTTCGAGGTGATAGTTTCTCTGCTGGATATCGGAGGATTGATCTCAGAGTCCTTGATGGAAAATATTGGGATCTATCTCGGCGAAGGTTTAGCTCCTTTCCGAGGAGGAGGATTGATGTTAGAGCATTTCATTTTCATCAACTCCCTCGAGGATGTGATGATCCATCTTTCATACAGCGCGTTGTTCATGGCCTATTTTATAGGATTAGAATCGAAAAAGCTGGGCGGTCAAACGTTAGGTAAGAAGATCTTTGGAATCAAAGTGGTAAATAAATCTGGTTCCAAGGCTTCCTTTAAAACTTCCGCCTTGAGAAACTCGACGAAGTATCTCTACAGAGTGCCGATCGTGAACTTCTTATTGGGTGTGGCAGATTTCATCCTTTTGACCCTCTATTCCACCCGGAGCGGTGATCTGCTGGCGGACACCGAGGTCATAAACACCTCAGAAAAGTCTATTCTTGACTGGTTTAGCGGATCTGGTAAAGGCAAAGACTGACTGATATCATCCTATTCGGTTTCTAAGGAGAGAAGTCTAATGATTAGATATATAACGAAAAAAACCGAGAATGATAGTATTACCACGAGTAGCATCTCCATCTGGGGACTCATATCTACGCCTATGAAACTGTTCATCCCTATGAAGGAGGCGATAAGAGAGAGAAAAACGGCGATGAAAAGATCTGTAGATATATCGCTCAAAGCTGCTATTTTGAATTGTTTCGTGTTTTTTACCCTCTTTCGGATACCGCTGATCAATACCAAGTTTCTTGCGTAGAACCAAACCCCGAGGAAGAGGAAAAAGGTCCCTATCGTCAACAGAAGAACGTTAAGATTAGAGGGGTCTCCGCCGCGGTTGACGAAAAAATAGGAGATAAGCGAGAGAAGGATACCTAGATCGAGGAAAAAGAAGCTCTTAAGATTATAACCCAGGATGGAGATCGAAATAAACATCAAGGGAAAATACCAGTATATGGAGGGCAAAGAGGAAAAAGCGGCAAATAACGCGGGCAAAAAGATAATGCTTGAGTTCACCATTCTCTCAACTATGTTCTTCGCTTTTGACTGTATCTTAACACCTCCTCTAGAGTGGGTTCCAACGGTTCATTGGGATCCCAATCCACCACTACGGTTCCATAGGTCCACAGCTTATCCAACAGATGTTTTCTTTCAATTTGATACAGCTTTTCCGCCCCTTTTTCGTACTCTTCCAGCACCTCTTTTTCTATCTTAAGGGGGTCTGGAGAGATGACCATCACGTCGTATTCTCTCATGCTTAGATCGATTATGGTCTCGCCGAAACCCGAAATGGTGAGCGGTGATATGAAGATTATCATACTCTTCCTGGGAAAGAACTCCTCCAATATCCACTTGACTCCTTCAAAGCCCCATCCACCTCCACTTTCAAATTTTGTCAGATTAGCCATGATCCTGTGATAGTGATTCCTCCCCGTTGCGGGATAAATCCAGTTCATGTATTCCCCCGAAACTATCAGACCTACTTGATTGCGTGCTGAGAGCAAAACGGAAGCCAAACTCGCAGCAGCATCGATAGAGGCCTTCATCGTGTTGTTCTCATTTGTCCCTATCATGCCTTCTTCGTAACCGTCGACCACAAGGATCACATCTCCGGATTTCTCCCCCTCATATTCGTTGGTTTTTGGCTCTAAATATCTCGCGGTAGCTTTCCAATTTATATCTTTCATTTCGTCCCCGGGCTGGTACTCCCGAAGAGAAAAAAACTCGCTCCCCACTCCTATACTTTTAGACTTTATATCCCCGAGCCAATGCTTGGTATAACTCGGGTTGATATCCACCTTGTCCATATCTTGTGTCCGGGGTAATACCCTCAATTCCATGGTTTCTCTCGACACTAGCTCCTCGGAAAAGAAATTCAGAGGATCTCTATATCTCAACCTCGTGGGCCCTATCTCGAATTCCCCAGTGATCGGACATTTTACTTTGTAGCTCAAAGTGAGTTCTTCACCCTCCTCCATTTTCAGCATCTGATGATTGGAACCATCCATAACCTCCAACAGAGGGGGGAGGATGTCGTGTATTTCCAAGAAGCGAAGATCGTCGCCTTTATTTTTAACCCTGATCTTTAACTCGATCTCGTCTTCAATGTAGACTTCTCTTATGCCTTCCTCAGTCCCCCTTTCTATATTCACCTCAAAATCTTCAGGAGGTAAAGACCTCACAGCTACAACAAAAACTGCAAGGGAAGAAACCGTGCCGATCAAAAAAACTGGCCTACCGAAAAGGTTGGCTAGGATCAAACTAGCCACCGCGAACGCAGCCAAGTAAACGAAAGGTCTTCCCTTTTTCATCTTTCTCCCCCTCTCATTCCCATCTTTCGATCCTCCTTAGAAGAGCTAATGTCCATTCCTCATAATCCTTTTCCCGGTCTTTTTTTCCTATCTCTTCATCCTCTACATATCCACTCAACATAAAATCAGAGATCATCCCGTCATCTACAATCTGACGAAATTCATCTGGATTCTGAAGCAGTTTTCCTACTTCTTCCTGTGAAAGATTCTTCTCATACTTTAATTTACTAATGAAGAGTTTTTTAATCTTCTTCTCTAAAAGTTTCTGGCTCAATTCCATTCCCTGAGACGCTCTCCGGAAAAGATCCGAAGTCTCGTTTAGTTTCAGGTTCAACATTTCTTCAAACTCTTCTTCCTGTTCCCATATCTCCCAAGTTTCTGTTCTCTCTCTCAACCAATTTACCAGGTTAACTCCGATGATGAGCAAAATCAGGATGGCTAGGGTCAATCGTGGCATCCCTCCCATGATAAGCATGAAGCCCGTTAAAACCAAAACCGATAATGTCATAAAGATATAGTATAATCTGTTAGCCAACTCCTCTCTGGAAAAAGAGGAAGATTTGGGATGTTGAGATGAACCCGGGATCTTGGTTGACTCCTTCATGATATCACTCCAGTTCCTTTCTAAGGTCTTTAAGAGCTTTCACGGCTCTATCTCTATCCTCTTCACCGAGTTGATGAGTGCTGTATTTTGCGAGTTCGAACACTTCTCTGATATCCTCGAGATTTGAAGCGGGTACATCCAATTCGTCTATCGCTCTTCTTTCAAATTCTCTAGGAGTTGTAAAGTCAGTATCTTTTACACCTCTAGCTTCCAAGATGTTACACATTCTCTGATAGCATCTTAGTACGGTAGGTTCTACTTCCTTTCCTTTATAAAGGTCACTGAGAGCCTTCTTAACCGTAGATGAGAGATCCTTTTCTATCTCCTCATCCTCCTTCTCCTCCGCCCTGTAGGCGTCGAGCAGAGGTTTGAACTTTTGGCTCACCACGAAAAGAAGGACACCTGTGACCAATATGATAAATATCAAATTTCCAAGGCCTCCAAAAGTAGTCTCCATATATCTACCGGGATCGTCCCAAGGAAGGGAAGGGGCCTCTCCGTCGCCACCATATTCCGTAGGCATCAAACCCCCGGTATCGAAAAAGGTTATGCCGAAGAACAGCAGTGCAAAAAGTGCTAGGATGACCACGAAGGCGGTTATCCTGCGATCCCTATAGCCCTTAAGATAAAGAAGGGCTAGGAGAGCAATCATAACGACAATCAAAATGAACCAAAAAGATCTATAGATTAACAAATAAGGGGAAAACAAAGCCGCGGCGAGAACGGCGGGGACTAAAAAATAGACCGGTCTTCTTCCCGCCATATACAAAGCACCAGCTAGAATTAGTAGAGAAAGAGGCCACAATATCACAGGGATGTTCAGCTCAGCCCCCTGAGATCCTCCGCCAAGCCTGGGGGAAAGATGCATCACATTTCCGAGACCCCAAGAGGCGAAAAGAAATAGTATCAACAATATTCCAGCCAAAGTTCTCCTATCGATGTCCACTTTGATCCTCCTCTTTCTAAATTAGTATTCAAGGAATATATATTAGGGATTTTGAAAGTCGCTTATTAATTTTTTTCTAGAACTAAACACTAACCTTTTTGCCCAAGAATAAAAAACCTCTTTTTAGGAGAAAAGTTAAATGCCAATAAATTAATCCTATTTAAACGATGAAGCTAGACCTTAAGAAAACTCTAGGAAACCTGGTAATGCTGATTCTGATCCTGCTTCTGATATCTAGAGTAATGTCTTTCGGAGGGGATCTCCAGCCCACACCCGTTTCGGCTATCGAATCAGAGAGCATGGAGCCTAACCTCTCTGCTGGAGATCTGGTTTTTTGGCGGCCGACCACCATAGATGACGTGGAAGAGGGTGATATAATCGTTTTTTCTAGTGGTACAAGGGAAGGAGAGTTGATAATACATCGAGTTGTAGAGGTACGGGAAACGCCTGAAGGGAGAGAGTTGATCACCAAGGGCGATGCGAACGACGAGACCGACCAGGATAGAGGCGAACCTCCAGTCAGAGAGGAAGATCTTCTAGGGCAGCCAGTCTCTTTCGGAGGATGGCCTTTTCATATCCCACGCATTGGTTTTTTATGGATGTGGGGATCTGCACTTCTGTGGGGAGCTATAGAGGGGGGCATCGCAGGCGGGGGTATAGCTATGTTGATCCCTCTGCTCACCGCAGGTGTGATGCTTATAGTGACCGTGGTTTTTTTTGTACCAGAGGAGGATGAGGAGGATGATAACGATAAGATCAGGAGGCTGATATTGGAAGAAGAAAAAACCCGGGCGCTTCAGATATTTTTAATAATATTCATAGCTTTCTGCTTTGTCATAGTACCCAGCACCTGGTACGGTTCCGGTTCTACCACATTGTCTATAGGAGTGGAAGACGGAGCAGAAGACGCCGACTATTCCTATTCAGCAGATCGGGGAGAAACTATAGAGGGAAATCAGACCATTAAAAATCCTGGGTTCACCCCCCTTATGCATCATGTAGAGGTAGAAGGTGAAAAGTCAGATTGGGTTAGAGTGGATAAGAGAAACTTTCGTACCGAGGCCGGGGGTAACTCTACCGTCACTTTCCATGTGAATGTACCTCAAGATGCAGAAACTGGCACATATAATAAGAAATTAATAAACTATCATTCCTCTTTTTGGGTTATATATCCTGAGTCCTTCGTCGGTTTTTTCATAGAAAATTGTCCAAATCATGGGATTTTGGTGCTTAATATATTCACCTCATTCATCTTCGCTCTGATGACGATGCTCCTTATGCTGTTTATCTCCTATCTGATAGATGAATATATCGTTTGGAGGGAGTATCACCGGGTCAAGAAGACGATAAAACAGGTAGAAGAAAAAAGAAATCTATCTTTATGGGAGAGACTTTCAAATTCAAAGAAAAGGTTAAAAAGAAAGACTTTAAAAATATTCGACTGGATGAGAGGGGTGAACATCATAGATTTCGAACCAAAAAAACCGTTTTATGCAGGAATGATAGGCCTAGTAGCGATCCCTCTCCACTTATTAGGAGCTGACTTATGGGTCCTTTTTCTGCTGGTTCCCCTGTCCTCTGCTACAGCTTACTTTTTAGGATGTAGATGGCGGGCTGAGATCTTTACGGCCGCTCTTTTATGCGGAGCTATCACCACGCTGACTTTTCTGTACATCCCTTTTGTGATCCCCTATCTATCCCCCTTAAATATCACCAATTTGACCCTGATGATGCAGAGTCTCGCTGTTGTGATTTTGATCTTTCTAATATTGAGTCCGATTTTCCTCTTCGCTAGTTACCTCACAGTCATGGCTATCCACAGATATAGGATAAAGAATTCACCCAATATCGTGAAAGAACTATCGGACATCTGAAAAATATCAAGCATCTACACTTACATTTTCCTTTATCTTCTTAGAAAAGGCAGTACCTATTCCATCGACTCTTTGTAGGTCATCTGCCGAGGCCTCTCTTATCTCTTCGATAGATGAAAAGCCCCCATCATACAATCTTTCCGCCATCGAGGGACCTATGCCCTTTATATCTACTAGCTCATCTATTACCTCATCTTTGGAAAGAGTCTCTTCTTCCTCTAGTTCCTCTTCCTCTTGTTCCTCTTCCTCTTGTTCCTCTTCCTCTTGTTCCTCTTCCTCT
>CAYWYD010000044.1:15304-18187 GCA_964462425.1 uncultured Thermoplasmata archaeon | reverse complement strand
ATTTTGGTCACTAAGGTGTGGTCAATTAGGATGGTTTGAGTAAAAAAGAAAATTATAGTGGAAGACATAACTTCTTAACAATTCGTTATGTCCTCCACTGCTAGTCAAAGACACAAAAAATCATCAAAAGTTGTGTCTTTGACTATAAAAAAAGAAAGGGTTTTTGGAAGGTTGTCTCGGATCTTCATCTATCGGATCACAGTTCCTCTTCAGTTTCCTCGAACAGGTCTTCTTCTGCTTCTTCCGGTTCTTCCTCGAAGAGATCTTCCTCCGGTTCTCCCGGTTCTTCTTCAAACATCTCTTCATCTGGTTCTTCTGCTTCTCCTGGTTCTTCCTCGAACATCTCTTCCTCTGTTGGCTCTTCTTCACCGAATCCTTCTTCCATCGGCATCTCTTCTTCCTCTTCGTACGTCGGTCCTTCTTCCGTGGTGGGCTTCCTCTGCATGGCTACGACCGCTATTATGATAGCGAGTATAGCCAGGATCATGCCTACGATCCCGAGGTTCCTTGCCATCGATATATCGTCGTCCTGATTCTCGTTCTTCGTTTCCTGTTCATCTTCCATGTCTTTGATATCACTTTCAGCACTGCTGATATCGGATTCAGCGTCGTCTATCCTATCCTTGGCGTCATTCAGCATCTGTCTGTGCTCATCTATCTTACCCTCTAAGTCCTCTATGTCGCTCTCTAGATCATCTCTGAGATTGCTTAAGTCTTCGTCGTGCTTTTTCTCTAATTCATCTATCTGGTCCTCTAGATCTCTCTCGAGGGTATTCACCCTGCTCTCTAGATCCTTTAAATTGCTTTCCATGAGATCGACTCTGCCCTGCAGTCTTTTCACGTTGTCCTTTATCTCTCTCATCTGGCCCTGAAGATCATCTACGTCTTTTTCCACGTCCTCCATGGCGTCTTTTAACGCATCTATCTGTGTCTGCAACCGGGTCTCTAATCGATCAAGATCCTCTTCGAGGCTCATGATGTCCTGTTCTAGTGCAAAAGTTTCGTTTTCAAGGTCATATATTTGACCCTGTAAATCATCTATCTGTGGTAAGTAGAGAACAGATATCTCTTCTTCTACGGTATTTCCAGCCTCATCTTCTGCAACCACTGTGAACTCGTTGTAGCCTTTTGCATCCTTGGGTAGCTTCCATTCTACCGTGAATTCACCTGAATCTCCAACACTATTGGTGATGTCTGATTTCTGGAATTGCAGCCGAGCAACATCCGGATCGGTGACTCCCTCGACGGTGAACTCACGCTCTTCTAGGAGACTTATCACTCCGTCTTTAGGAGCGGTTATCTCTAGGTCCGGTTCGATGTTGTCTACATCGAAGGTGACATCTTCCCAAATGTACTCCATTCCGGATTCCTCTGTAACGGTTATATCGTAGCTATGAGAAGTGCTACTGAGCACATAGGGTATATCGAAGCTCACCTCTCGAACTTCTGTCACGGTTTGACTGTCTTCATAGAAACCGTCCAATTCGATTTGAGCAGAGGTGAGGTTTCCAAACGGTTCGTGGGTCTCCGCGGTGACCGTCACTGGATCTCCCTTGATCATATCTCCATAATCGGGAGATACGGTCACTGGTACCTTTCTGACCGTTCCATCGAATTCTTGGAAAGTTTGATCACCGGATATCCGATGACCTTGAACCGCGACCATATAAGTTCCGGAATCCAATTCGTCCGCTGTTCTGATGCTTACGTAATCATCGCCGCGGTACTCCTTATCTCCGGCGAGCGTCATGCTCTCCAAAGTATTTTTGCCGTATCTATGCTGATAGTTCCATGAAGGATCGACCAATTGATCTACAACACTGAATGGATCTCGATCGTATCCACTTATGCCTGCTGCGGCCAACTCACCAGCAACACCCAATACGTCACGCTCTGCTCCACCTAATAAGTAGGCGGACATATTGCTGTCTTCGTTAGCCCATTCCAGTTTCACTTCGACCTTTCTTGTCATCTTTTTCTCTAGCTGGAACGTGTAGAATCTCCAATCACCTGTGAGATCGCCTGCCCAGCTTCCATACAACCTGTCGTTCCTGTACACTCCGTGGTCGTCACTACCTTCCGCCGCGCCGAATTCCATCGGCTCGGACAGATTGGTTTTTTCGCCCACAGTTATCGTGATGGGTATCTGATGTGCTCTTCCATAGGTCGTGTCCTCTATCATCAGCTTGCCGCCGTAGATGCCTTTTATCGTATCTTCGGGCACTTCCGCCGTGACGTTGTATTCAAGCGTTTCTTCAGCGTCAAGAGTACCTGATGTCCCATTCTCGAACTCGATCCAATCCCATTCTACCTGGTTGTACTGCTCTATATTCAGTGTGAAGGTGAATGGTACCGTCACACCTGGATCGAATTCGTAGGTGGTCATATTAAGGTGTTGATTCCTCATCTGTACAACGACTCCGTCTTCGGCTCTTTCTAGCGCATCATGTATGGTGAAGTAATCACTAGTATGCACTTCATATCCGAAAAGCTCATAAGCTCGGCTATGAGCTGCCGTGTATCCTATCCTGTTCCTCTCTTCAAATCCATCGAAAGTTCCGCTGTCGTTGACGTCTTCCCAGTTGTAGAACTCGGTCAGGCTGATATCGAACATCCCCTGCTCTTCGTATGGGGTATGTGTTCCTAACCTGAACATATCCGCATTCGGAGCGTCAAGTTCAGCTATCGGGCTGGAACTGATATCCCAATCGTCATCGGCCTCGTTGTACTCAAGCTCGTAGACTCCTGTTTCGTTGATCATCACGAGGGGGACTCTTCCTGATTCGTTCTCGTCGCCAGGATACGGGCCCATCGATCCACTATTAAGTTCTATCTGCGTTTCACCGACTTTTTCCTGCTTGTAAGCGTTCATCTCGTAGTCTA
>CAYWYD010000044.1:0-15204 GCA_964462425.1 uncultured Thermoplasmata archaeon | reverse complement strand
TCTATCTGCGTTTCACCGACTTTTTCCTGCTTGTAAGCGTTCATCTCGTAGTCTATATCTTGCTCTTCGGTCACGTTCCAGTTGTGCAGAGTCAGTTCATCGGTGGTGTTCTCACCGGCTTCCATCATGTTGACGTGATGTTCTACATGTTGTCCCATCTCAGGATTCTTACCTGGTCTCCACTGGGATTGCTCCGAGTATAGACCTTTACCCTGAGCCAGTTTTACGGAAGCTAACGCATTTGCGTCTCCAGGTCCCTGGCCGTGCGGACTGTTCTTCATATCGTTTGCGCCCTGCATGACTAACTTCTTGACGGTTTGAGAGTCTGGCGCTTCTTCATGAGCTTCCATGTACGCCTGGTAAACCAGTGCGGCTATTCCTGCGGCGTTCGGCGCAGACAAGCTCGTTCCTGACCAAAGCGTCCAAGACGTAGCGCCGTCGAACGATCCAACTTCATCTAATTGTTGGTTGAGTGGACTTCCACCGTAGCCGAACTGACCATTGGTCATTATGTCCGGACCATGTGAACCCATGGAGTGCGGACCCGTACTGGTCATCCCAGTAACTTCGCCGGCCCACGGATTCGGTCCGCCATCATACATGTTCCATCCATCGACTCTGTAATTCTGATTACTGCTGGCGCCTACAGAAAGTACTCCCTTCGCACCGGAAGGTGAACTGACAGTTCCAAAACCGCTGCCTGCGTTACCCTCCGAGTTTACGAACAGGGTGTTCCGGGAATGTTGAGTTCCTACATAATCGAATAATCTTTCATAGAAGTTGAATCCACCGTGGTTTGCACCTACAGTGCTACCGAAACTGCTCGAAGCGATGTCGGCGGAATCGGATGTGATCTCGGTGTCTCCCGTGTAGCCTTCAGTGGTGAAGAACAGCGACGTATACGCGTTCGGAAGTCCGAGAAGACTGTGGTTTGAAGGCAGATAGTCGAAGAACCTGCCCATCGGGATTATCGTCGCGTTAGGAGCTAAACCTCTAGTGAGACCGTCGCCGCCTTCTGGGCTTGGGGGATACGGACTCTCTCCGAGACCGGATTCATCCTTAATATCTCCGTCGGGTACCCCTGTCACACCTTGACCTACAACAGCTGAAGCCGTCCAGGTCCCGTGGGAACCATAGGATCCAAATCCGTTGAAATCGCCCATCAGAGCGACCATATCACCGTCTCCAGGTGTCGTGTGGAACTGCGAACCAACGAGCTCGGTCCAAGCATCCGCACCAGTGAGTGCCTGCACAGTTCCAGGTGGATAACCCAAGAACAAGTTGATTATCGTATTGATCCTATCTCTCATGTGCTGCGAGTACGGTATCGGCGTTTTGTTATCGGATACAAAATAAACCATCCCGCCGGATATATCGGCTATACCGTCGCCGTCGATATCTTTATTGATCGCTTCCGAATCTGGGTCATCTCCGTCTATCCAAGCACCTGTTTCTTCTTCGAAAACTCTGTCGTTCTCGAGATCGACGTAAACGTTCGTCCAGTTTCCACCGTCGTCCTGCGTCAAAAGAACGGCGGGTCTTTCTCCGTACCATGTAGCTAATTTATCATCTGGGTGAAGTCCGAACTTTACTTTCTCGCCCTCGTCAACTTCGTCGGGCATCGTGTAAGTGACGCCAGAATCTTTCTCGCTGAAGTCCGCGACGATATCTCCTCCTTCTTCGTAGGTCGTGTTCTCATAGGAGGTGTCGACGTACCAGCTGTTATCCATGATGTCTTCATCATAACCCGGAGTCTCATCCGCGTCGATGACTGTATAATCCTGGCTTATGTTTCCATCCTTGGCATAATCCAGCATCGATACTGGATCGAACGCTATCGGATGACCGTCGTATGCCTCGTACTCTTCCGGCATCGTATCTTCGTCATACTCGAACACCGCATGTTGACCGACCAGATCGGGCTGAGCCATGTCGAATCCGGTATCCATCAAAGATACCGTGACGTTCTCTCCTGTGATGCCCATATCGTGTACAGCCTCAACGTTGTGCTGATCTACGGTATGTGGATCGGTCAATATCCCTTCCGAAGAAGATGTCCCTTCTTCGGAAACATCTGCACCGCTCAAAAGTTCAGTCAGTTCAGGGTCAAGCATATCTAGCTTCTCAGCGGGATCACTTGGATCTCTATCTCCTTCTATATTTTGAATTCTCTCCATTATCTTCTCAGCGAGCTCTGGATTCTTTTCAGACATCTCCGTGTTCTCCTCGTCTACGGTCGAGGACTCAGTTTCAACATCTTCTGCCGAGACTCCGACCATAGCTACTGTTAGGACGGAAAGCAGTAAAAGTCCCGCCACAACAACAGTCATCACTACCTTCATTCTTTTATTTTCTTCATTCATTTTTTTCCTCCATCTTATAACAGAGCTAAACAGCCCTATTATTCTTCGATAAGCGAATTCCATTCCTAATATATATAATTTAGGAAACGTAGATGGTTTTTAATAGGTGGCAAAATATTATTAAAGGGGAGTATATCTCGCTCGAATGTCACTCTCACACACTACAAAGCAGTTCTACTTCTACTCGTTCTCTCCTTCATCTTTCTTATAGCGGTAAAACAAAGCCGTCCCCATGATGGCCAGCACCATCGTACCAGTGCTCAAAAATGGAGAATCACCGTTGTTATCGTTTGGGTGAGCTGATTCGGGCTCGAGGTCATAGCGGACCAAACTTTCGGTCCCAGTTTCCTCCTCCCACACCATGCTCTCCCCGGATCCTCCTCCGGGCCCTCCGTAATCATCGGGAACTCTTCTGGTCTCGTATATATTTCTATGGATGATATTCTTGACCTCGGGAGAGTAATATATTTCGAACCTTTTGAGCTCTAGCGGATTCTCTTCTTTCTCCAGATCCTCACCGAGAACGGTGAGATTGACCAAGAAGGTATCGAATGTTCCCGCCTTAACTTCCTTGGTCACTTTTTCTTCAACTTCTCCATAAAATTCATGAACTTCCTTTGACGGCTCTAGGGGCTCGTCATTCTCTTCAGTAGTGTTATCCTCAAAGAAATAAATATCCTTGTCCCCTCCACCACTCCAATTTTTACCTACTGAAAGAGGGAAATTCAGCTCCTCTATAGGGGGGTAATAAAAGCTCGCAATTGCCTCTTCAGGGTTGGTATAGACCGGGGAAAGGTGTTCCTTAGTATAATGGAACTCACCCTCTATGTTACCGATTCTTTCATCTTTCTCTTCATAGCTACGAACATGGGTTTCAGAGACCACATATGTCTCGTATGTTTCTCCTTCGTCCCCGTTCTCCTTGATGTTGACCTCTCCTCGTTCGTCTACAACTTCTTTCTTTACGTCGGTGAGATAAGTCAGATTATGTGCTATCTCTTCTCTCATCTCGTATTCCCACACATCTCCTTCATACCATTCTGGAAGTTCGGCTTTATCGTCAGTATCATCGGCTGAAGCCGTAAAAGACGGGGTGAACACAGGCACAACCAATATAATTGCCACGACCAAGATGAAAACGGGTAATGCATGATTATCTTTAAATCCAGATTTTGACTGGGTCTCTTTCATATCTATCATCCTGAAATGATTGTACCCTCCGCCTTGAATAAAAAGTTTTTCCCATCCTCAAAATTATCATTTTGTCACCTATCTAGATCCTCTAGAATGTTCTCCACATTCTCCATTATGCTGTCCCAGTGACTTCCTTTCCAGTAGTGCTGCTCGCATCCTGAGCAGCACCAAAAATCTTCTTTGCGCTCATAGACTCCCTCCGGGACCTCGTCTTTGACTTCTTCTTTATCGATCTTTTCGACTGGTGAATTGCATCTAGAACATCTACTCAACGGATCTACATTCACCTCATATCGGCTCAAAACTTCTTTTATTATGATCTCTGGCGGTGCTTTTTCCACCAAAACCGCATTATCTTCTTTCCCTAGTTCCTTATCCCGGGTGATAATCACCCGTTTTTCTTCCTCCGCGATCTCCCGCAACTTCTCGTCTTCACCCTCGGGAGCGTATTCAGCGTCTATGCCCAACAATCTCAACCATTTGGCTGTCTGTCCCAACATCCTGTCCACGAGGAACTTCGTCATCCGTTCTCGACCTCGTACCTCAACAATATCCCGTCGTCTATACGTTCAAAACCGACCAGTTCGAGATCTACCAGTTCCTCTACCTCGTCAGCGCCTTCACCGTCGACCGGTGTCGGGGCGGCTCGTCCACCTATCACTGCATTTCCGACGAAAACGGTCATCTCGTCGACTAGACCTTCCTCAAAGAATGAACTTATCACTTCGCCTCCGCCCTCTACGAGCAGTTCTTCTACACCTCTTTCCGCCAATCTATCCATCAAAACCTTCAGATCGACTTTCTCACTTCCTCCACATCTGATCCATCCTTTACTGCTCACATCTTCAGTGGTCGCTATCAACCATTCGCCTTCATCGAAGAGTTGAGCACCCTCAGGTGTTCTCCCCTTGGAATCCAACACAACCTTCAACGGATCATCCGGATCTTTCACATACTTTTCCTTCACGGTCAGCTTCGGATCGTCGGCGAGCACCGTTCCTATACCTACCAATATCGCATCTACCCTATCTCTCAGTTCATGAACTCTCTTGAAGTCCTCTTCACCGGATATCTTAACTTCGGTCCTATCCGGTAATGCGATCTTCCCGTCGGCCGACATCGCGACATTTACTAGAACTTTTGGTCTCATATATACCACTCGATTCAATATTTGATCTTCACTTTCTCTTCTTCCTCGATCAATTCTATCTTTTCACTCAAAAATCTGTTGACCACCCATACGTTGGTCTCTAGATGTCCGGTCCTTTCTCTAGTGGTCAAAGTTCCGGACTCATCAAGCAAAGGCAAAAACGGTATTACCTGATCTGCAGCAGTAGGATCTAAATCTACATCGGCTTTTATGTTTTCATCCAATCTTTCTGCAGCATCTTCCCCCACTTTCTCGGCGGGAACACCTTTCTCTCCCAAAACTCCACTCCCTAGAACCTTTCCTCCAGAAGTCCACAGTACTATACCGGTCCCGGGACTTTTCGAGCTGTAAGATCCTATCGAGATAGAGGTTTCGATCTCCGTGAACTGCTTCAACACCTCTTTCTTCATCCTTTCGGCGATGTGTTCGGGGAGATCCGTAACAAAGGCTCTACCTTCTATCTTTTCTATGCCTTCGTTGAATTCCAACTCGTTCAAAGTTGATGGCTCGATAGTCACTTTTACCTGTCCGCCGCCCTTCGGGTAATGCCCTCTTTTGATAAGCTTAGACCGAATATCTCCGCCCATCCTTCTCAACAGATCCAAAAAAACGTTGTCAAAGTAATCATAAGGAGGCGACCACTTCACGTCGGTTCCTCCTCTGACCTTTATCACAAATTCCTCCCGAGCTTCCATAGCTGGAGGGACCAATGCTTGAAAAAGAAGAGTTACGCTCCCGGCGGTACCGATATCGAAACTGTATCTGCCTCCTTTCACCTCTCCCGGCTCGAAAGTGATGGTCCTCGAACCTTTTTCAACACTTTCAGTGTTAGCTTCACAGATCTCCGCGGCGGCTTTTATCGCCATCAGATGCTGGTGGGAAAGACCGGGATTCTTCCTGTTCGCTCTGATATCCGTGATCTTTATGTCCTCTCCCGTGATCATGGACATGGCGAGTGAAGTCCTGACGATCTGTCCTCCTCCTTCACCGTGGGATCCGTCGATCTTTAACATCGCTACGAGGAAGGACTCCTCCCTAATTTAGCTTTTTCCGATCTCGCGGAAACAACTCGATAGATTTAAGTAGTTATCTATCATTATATATGTAGAGGTAGATAGAGATGGTTAGAAGACCGGCTGTAGCAGGGCAGTTCTATCCAGGTAACGAAGAAAAGCTCAAAGAAAATATAGAAGATTGTTTCACCCATGAACTCGGACCGGGGTCTCTTCCCTCTAAAGAAGGTAAAGGCGGTAATATCAAAGGTCTAGTTTGTCCCCACGCCGGGTACGTTTTTTCGGGCCCCGTCGCCGCCCACTCTTACAAAGCCCTGGTCGAAAGCGGTATCCCCGAAACGGTCATAATCCTGGGTCCTAACCATCACGGTATGGGCGCTGGTATCGCCGTAGCCGACGAGGATCACAAGACACCTTTAGGCACGGTCGAGATCGACAAGGATATGGTGAATTCTCTAACTAAGGACGATAGCCTCCTTCAGGTAGACAATATGGCGCACTCGAGAGAGCACTCACTGGAGGTTCAGCTGCCTTTCCTGCAGTATTTCTCGGATTCGTTCAAAGTCGTGCCGATCTGCTGCAGCAAACAGGATCTCAAAAGCGCTAAGAAGGTCGGAGAAAAGATAAGGAAAACTACCGAAGGAAAGGATACGGTCGTGATCGCTTCGACGGATCTTTCCCACTACGTTCTTAAGGAAAATGCGAAGAAAAAGGACAATAAAGCCATAGACCGCATCGTCGCCAACGACCCGAAAGGCCTCTTCGACAGGGTCCAAAAAGAGAACATCTCGATGTGCGGCTACGGACCAGTCGTATCTATGATGATCGGATCGGGAGGAACCGAAGGTGAACTCTTGAAGTACGCGACCAGCGGTGACGTGACACCCCAAAAAGAAGTGGTCGGATACAGCGCTATAGCTTTTTACTGATTACGGGCTCAGCAGTAGAAAAATATGCTCATCTACTTTTTCTCGGTCGGTAGAGTTTGATTGAACAATCTTTAGTTGCAGGACAAGAACCACAGTCTCTCGACTCTCTTACACACCCTTTTTCCTCGGCAAGTTCTTGTGCCAGCTCTGCACCTATTTTATCTGGATACATCTCTTTAGGATCTATCTTTCCGGTCAATCCCGGCCTTCCGCTCCAGCTCACGTTGGTGAGACCAACTTCTCTAGCGGTATCGACCGCCTTTTTTAGCTCTTCTTTCTGGACTCCTCGGACATCTTCGAGGATGAAATTGGGTCTGAAGGCCAAAAAGTTCAATGGCACAGATTCGTCCAGACCTCGTAAAAATTCCGCTAGTGGCCTCACGTCTTTCTCATTTATGCCAGGAATCAGAAGATATCTGAACTCCCACAATCTATCCTTCCCCTCTTTGATCACTTTTTCAGCATTCCGCAAAACCGGCTCTACCGGTGCACCGGTCAAGGCCCGGTGTACTTCCTCGTTGAAAGCCTTGATATCGAAGGTGATGGAAGTAGTGAAGTCGAGTACTCGTTCTAGAGAATCTTCGGTCAAAAAGCCGTTGGTATCGTAATTCACTCCTATATTTTTATCTATTCTTCCAGCTTCTTCCACGACTCTCTCGATGTAAGGTAGGCTGGGCGTAGGCGAGCCGCCGCTGAAAAATATCCTGTCGGCACCGATGGCTTTACCTCTCCTAGATTTGATTTTAGAAACAGTCTCTCGGGCTAGCTTTTTCGGGCTTACATAACCTCTCAAACGGGTGTCCTGTCCTGGAAAATGAGCTATATTCCAATTCTGGCAGTTCAAACACCTATAATTACAGCCGGCCATGAAGATGGTGTAGCTCTGCGGCGGCGCCGGGTGTAGGGTGGTGGAAGCGACTTTAGGTTTCCCCAGCATGCAGACTCCTCTCTCGCCTTCCAATCTATTCACGCCACACCTCCATTCGCAGAGTTCGCAGTTCTTCAAATCACTCGCGATCTCTCCACTCATCGGTAAAAAATATCTCCTGACCGTTCTAATATATTTATTCCATCGAAGGGTCAGTAATTACCCACGCCGGTTCTCACTTCTCCCTCGGTTTCGTAGTGTCCCGTCGCTTCGCCTTCTATCTCGGTTATGGACCTATCAAAATATTCATTCCCGGACCAACCTCCGACCCACCAAGAGTTAGTGCCGTACAATTCGACGGATATATGCGTTTGCGCCTCACCTTCGGTCTCGAATCGAGCGAAGATCCCCCCTGAGTAGCTGTAACATCGGACCTTTTCGGAGGCGCCCGGATAATCACATTCTACCTCCGTAGTGTTCGATTTCGGCTCCAGCATCGGTTCTTTCCCCCACGGGTCCTCGGTATCTATCTCTTCATCACTCTCCATAGATATGGTCAATGTTTGGTAAGTTCCACTGGGAATCTCGTCAGCCTCTATGGACAACACGTTTTCGTATTTTTTGCCTTCGACAGAAATATTATCAACAAATTCGACCTCCCATCCCTCCGGAACGGATCTGTTCTGACCGGCTAACTCTTTCGGCAGCGGAACTAAGACAGTCACGTTGGATATATCCTCGTCCGGATTTATTTCCACCCTATATTCATAATCGCTGGTATAACTACTTCGTTTCATGTCCCACATCACGACGTATATCGATGCGGCTATCACAGCTATAATCACCAAAATAAGTATCAGTACTTTGAATGCAGTTTTCATCTCTCACACTCTCCGACCTAAGAGAGATACGATTACATAAATACCTTTCTGCCTTCGATCTATCCGAAATCAATAGTTCAGATATGCCGTTTTAGTTATGGTGTAGAAATCCAGAGCCGCATCTCCTTGTTCTCTCCAAGTTTCGCTCGAAGAACCCTTAAAACCTCCGAAAGGTACGTGTAACTCAAGGCCCGTAGTCTTTTCGTTAACCTTCACCACGCCGGCCTCTGAATCTTCGATGAAGCGGTGTGCCTCCGATAGGTCCTCCGTCACGATGCTCGCTGAAAGTCCGTAATCCACATCATTGGCTATTCTAACCGCGTCCTCGTAATCTTCCGCCTTCATGAGCGCCAGGACTGGACCAAAGATCTCTTCTTGGGCGATCTTCATTTCCGATTCCACGTTCTTAAATACCGTCGGTTCTATGTAATATCCCTCTGGTAGTCCGTCTTTATCTACTTTATCACCGCCCGTGACGAGGACCGCACCTTCTTCTTCCCCGAGATGTACGTATTCCAAAGTGTTATCCAACTCCTCTTCGCTCACTTTAGGCCCCATATCCGGATCTTCCAAGCCGGGCCCTATCTCTATGGACTCCGCTTTCTCCTTCATCTTTTCCACGAACTCATCATACATGCTCCTGTGAACTATAGCTCTAGAAGTCGCCGTGCACGCTTGACCAGTCACTCCAAAGGCACCGTTCGCCACTATCTCGACGGCCTTATCCAAATCGGCGCTGTCCATCACGACAGCTGGATTCTTGCCGCCCATCTCCGTCTGCACTCTTTTCCCGGTCTCAGATGCCTGTTCATACACGTATTTGCCAACCTCTAAACTCCCGGTGAAAGAAACCGCGTCGATATCTTCGTGAAGTGTGATCGCTTTCCCGACCACGTCTCCTGGACCGGTAACATAGTTGACCACTCCGTCGGGCAGTCCCGCTTCTTCCAGACACTCGATCAAGCTTCTACAGACTTCGGGCGCTAGAGAAGCCGGTTTTAGAACCACGGTGTTGCCCGCGACGAGAGCGGGAGCCAACTTCCATGCAGGTATAGCTATCGGATAATTCCAAGGAGTTATCAATCCGACCGTGCCAACCGGCTCCTTCTTGATGTACATCTCTTTATCCTCTGCACTGGGTGATTTTATCTTTCCACCCAGGTCTCTTGCCTTTTCAGCATAGTAATAAAAAATGTCTACAGCCCTCTGTACTTCTCCCCCGGCTTCACTCAACGTTTTTCCTTCTTCCCTAGTCAGAGCTTCCGTAAGCGTTTCCTTCCTCTCTTCGATTAATTGTGCGGCTTTCCTTAAGATGGCGCCTCTTTCGGGCCCAGGCGTTCCCGCCCATCCTTCTGACGCCGCTGAAGCAGCTCTGACGGCTTTATCCACGTCTTTCTCGTTCGATTTTTGAAATTGACCGATCAGATCCTCGATATCCGCCGGGTTTCTATCTTCGAACGTTTCACCACTCTCTGATCTCAGCCATTCTCCATCGATAAAATTATGATAAACCTCGCCTGACATACTCATCACCTAGCAAAGGCGGAAAGAAAGAAGAGGAAAAATAAACGTTTCGATCTTCCTATTCTTTCTCTTTAACTTCGAGTTCGAATATCAGAGTTTCTCCAGCTAGAGGATGATCACCGGACTTTCCATAGGCTTCCTCGGGCGGTATCTCCACTTCCTTCTTTTCGTTCACTTCCATCCCGATAACGCCTTTTTCAAAACCCGGTATCAGGTTTCCTTCTCCAACGGTGAATCTTATCGGCTCGTAATCGCGATCTTCGTCGTACACGTCGGCTTCTTTTGCCACTTCTCCCTTCGACGAATCGAAAACGCTGCCGTCGGTCAATCTGCCCGTATAGTCTACTGCCACACGATCTCCTTCTTGAACTGCCATACTTTACACCACTTCCATCCCTATCAAGGGCGCTTTCTTTTTAAATTTTCCCGATAGAAAATTTTAAAATCATTATACTCTCCTACCTTAACCATGGAAACTATAAGGTTAAAAGTCGACGGATGGGAAAAATCGATCACGTTTTCGGCCTCCCACATCCTTCCAGGGCACGAAAGATGCGGTCGTATCCACGGCCACAATTACGCCATCCACCTGAGGATAGAAGGTGAACCGAGAGAAAAAGGAGTTGTCTACGACTTCGTCCCGATCAAGAGCAAATTGAGAGAAGTGGCGGAGAGGTTCGACCACCGTATCTTGATCGGCGGGGACTCTGAGAACGTCGATGTGAGGGAAGACGAGGTGCTCTTCGAGATAAACGAGAATCGATACATATTTCCAAAAAGCGATGCGGTGATCCTAGACCTAAAGCGTACCACCGCCGAGAACCTCGCCAAACACATACTGGAAAAGATCATCGAGGAGATGCAGTTCCCCGAAAACATCAAAGCCGTGGAGATAGGCGTGGACGAATCTCACGGCCAAGGAGCCTGGGTCAGGAGGGAGATGGATGAGTGATGCCGTGGTATTACTTTCCGGCGGATTGGATTCCTCGACCACCCTGGGGATAGCCGATGAGAAGTTTGACGATCTATACGCTCTCACTTTTATTTACGGTCAAAAACACGAAAAGGAGATCGAAAGCGCAAAGAGGCTAGCCTCTCATTACTCCGTAGATGAACACGAGATACTCGATATACCCTTGACCGATATCGGCCGCTCTTCTTTACTGAAAGGAAAAGAAGATATCCCCGAGCACGAAGAAAGAGATATCGGAGAGGAGATACCTTCCACGTACGTGCCCGCGAGAAATATAATATTATTATCATTCGCTCTTTCTTACGCAGAAAGTATCAACGCCGAAGCTATCTTCATAGGAGCGACTGCTAGAGATTACAGCGGTTATCCGGACTGTAGACCGGAATTCTACGAAGCCTTCGAGACCATGGCGGAAAAAGGAACGAAGCGGGGAGTCGAGGGAGAACCCATCGAGATAAAATATCCGCTCATCGACATGACGAAAGGAGAAATAGTAGAAAAGGCCGACCGTTTAGACGTTCCTCTTCACTTGACCTGGAGCTGCTATAAAGGTGAAGAAAAAGCCTGCGGTAGATGCGACTCCTGCAAATTACGGTTGAAAGGTTTCGAAGAGGCGGGACTCGAAGATCCGATCACTTATTACGATACCGAGTAAAAGTAGAAAAGTGTCTCATCACTGGTTTTCGATCATCTCTATCAAGTCTCTCGACTTTCTTCGGACCCCTATATCGGGATCGTCTTCCAATCTCTGCAGATAATCTATCGATTTTTCATCATATATACCCTGCTCCGCAAGCACGTACAAAGTCAAAACCGCTCTCTCTCTAAGATCCTCGTCTTCTGCCTGGAGACAGTTCTCATTTATGAACTCGATAGATTCCTCATCCGATATGCCCTGCTCTGCTAGATGCTTCAGAGTAGAGACAGCCGATATCCTCACATTAGGGTTTTCATCGACGAGAGCGTCTTTTATCACATCTAGGACAGAATCATCACAGGCATTTTCTATAGCGAAGGTCTCGATAGTCTCGACGGCTTTTTCCTTGACTTCTTCTTCAGGATCCTCTAAAAGCGAGTATAGGGCCTGAAGTGATGATTCATTCCAAATACTCTTGCTGGCTAATTTCTTTAATGTCAAAGCAGCGTTAATTCTAACCTCAGGATTAGAGTCTTGGAGGGCCTTGTTCAATGACTCTATTGCTGAAGACACTTCTGTACTTTCCTCTGCCAAAGAAAGCAACCCATAGGCTGCTTTTTCTCTTGTCCTCTCGTCTGAGGCCTGAAGGGGGGAGGTGAGCGGCTCTACTGAGGATTTATCCATAAAACCTCTTTCAGAAAATTTTCCGATCTTTTCAGCGGCGAAAATTTGTAATTCTCTATCTGAATCCTCTAACATCTCGTTCAAGATATCTAAGGTTTCTTTGCTATAGAACCCTTGATCAGAAAGTTCGAGTAAGCTAGTCGCCGCAGCCTCTCGTACTCCTTTATCAACGTCATTCAATAAATCCTTCAAAGGATCAATAAGAGGGGAAACCTCCAAACCCGCATCCGCCAAGTTTTCTACAGCCTTCGCGGCATTCCATCTAACATCATCATCAGGATCGTCGAGAAGCTCGATCAGTTCATCGATAGATCTTTCATCGGTTAGCCCTTCCGTAGCGAGGGCCCGAAGTGTGTAAATAGCTACATTCCTAACATCTTCGTCCGGATCATTTAATATGTCCAATAATGGCTCTAAGGTTGACTTTTTCCATACACCCTGTCCGATCAATTCCTCCAAGGCCCGAGCGGCGTTCCAACGCACGTACTCGTCCTCGTGATCCAACAACTCATTCAGTCTTTCAACCGAGGAAGGATCATATATACCTTTCTCTGCCAAAGCCCGCAGCGCCCGGGCACTGTTCCAAAGAACGTATTCGTCTTCACCCTCTAGCAGGTCCTTTAAAGGCCCTAAAGAAGATTTTGAATATACACCTTTCTCGGCCAGCTTGTAAAGAGCTTCCGCAGCGTTCCAGCGGATGTCTTTTTCTTCGTCCTTCAGATCCTTGTTTAAGGGCTTGATAGATGACTTATCATATACGCCCTTATCCGCTAACTCGCATATGGCCTCCGTAGCCTCTTTTCTTATGTATTTATCCGCATCCCTCAAAGCCCTATTGATGCCAGAGATGTTCTCTCTTTCCTTCAGGTTTTTAACGTTTGGAATAGTGATCACCATCTAAGTTAAATTTCTTGCTCCTTGAAAAGATATTTTGAGTATATATGCTTTTGGAATATGTATTATTGTTTGTGAAAGCCCTACAGTGTTTTTGATGCATTTTTTTCTCGAAAAAAACCCTTCCATCTTCCGATAACTTACTCACAAGTTCGTAAGATTATCGACACGGAGGAATCATAGATTCCTCCTATTACAAACTTCTCTCGCTGCGCTCAAGAAGATTTGTAATGCGGGAGGAGGGATTTGAACCCTCGGACCCCTACAGGACTAGATCTTGAGTCTAGCGCCATTTGGCCATGCTTGGCTACTCCCGCATTTTGAGCAAATGCGATAAATCGGGAGTGAACAGGAACAAGGTTCCTGTGAAACTCCCTCAGTCATGAATGCGAGTGAATGATGAGGGTAAGTCGGAAGCTCTGCTTCCGATTATTACTCGCTTCGGGGTTTCAACTATCAAAAAACGGTATAAGTAATTTCCCGATATCTATTTGTTGCTTTACTGTTCCCTCTCCTAGTGTCGGACCGTAAAAATAATATGTAAAAAAAAGGGATAAGTGACTGCGATGGACAAAAAAGGAGAAGAACTGGTCGAAGAAGCTCTAAGGAATCAGAGACCGCACGAGAAATTCCATAAAGCTCTCTCAAGGACCGTGAGTGATACAAAACAAGGTGAAGAGGGATATAAAAGGTACCTAGAACTGATCGACGAGGTCAGAAAGGTAGCGAAAGAGGAAGACGTCAAGATAGAAAAAGGTGCTAAAAAGATATTGGGAAAATGAATGATGGTCCTAAAACTATCTCTCAAACTTCTGCACGATCGATTGATTCTGTGAAATTAAATTTTCATTATTATTAAGAACTCTATGTGGGGGCAAAATCCATTACGGAAAAAAGTATTATAGAGGGCAAGAGGCTCCAAGATTTCAGGTGAAAAACGATGAAAGTGCTTCATCTCGACCCGTTCAAGAAAGTCTTCAAAGAGGAAAGGGAGGTTTCGCTGGAAGATCTGGTTCCTTCAGATGTAAATATCACTGAGCTCTCGTCCGACGACGAAGATAAAGTCATGGATCGAGCGGACGAGTTCGATGCGGTGATAGCTGCGGGAGTAGAAAGAAAATTTTTGGAGGAAGCGGAGAACCTGAAGTACTACATCGTGCCCTTCGTAGGGATACCAGAAACTGACAGAGAAAACCTTTCCGACTTTCCCGATGTAACGGTTATAAACTCGCATTTCAACTACTGGATGGTGGCCGAACACGCCTTCGCTCTTTTGTTGGCATGCGCTAAAAAAATCGTCCCGATACACCAGAAGTTGAAGGAAGGCGATTGGACACCTCGGTACGACAACGAACGGGGCTGGGGTCTGAGGAATAAGACCCTTCTGATCCTTGGTTTCGGAAAGATAGGTAAGGAAATAGCCAAGATCGCTAACTCTTTCGAGATGAGTGTCAATGCGGTGAAGAAGACGCCCGGAGAAAGCGATCTAGTGGATGAACTTGGCACGAACGAAGATCTGCAGGAAATGTTGAGCGAAGCCGACTTTATCATATGTACTCTTCCAGAGACCGAAGAGACCAAAGGTTATCTTGGTAAAGAGGAATTCGAGCAGATGAAAGAAGGCGTTCATATCGTCAACGTCGGTCGAGGACCAGTCATAGATGAAGAAGCCTTCTACGAAGCCTTGAAATCTGGTAAAGTGAAAGGGGCGGGGATAGACACCTGGTGGGTATATCCCCCAGACGAAGAATCGAGAGACGACACATTCCCTTCAAACTATCCTTTAGACGAATTCGATAACGTGGTCTTCAGCCCTCATAGAGCTACTCAAATAGAAGAGAGAGGCGAATACAGGATAAAGGACCTTGCCGAGATCTTGGAGGCGTTGTCTCAAGGAAAAGAAGTGAACGTGGTCGATATAGAAAAAGGTTATTGAAGGTATTATCCATTTAGATATTATTATCCATTTAGATATTTACTAGATCCTAGGTGAATCAAGTAATTCCTCGCATCATCATTAATACATGATCAATCTTCTATCTCTAGATCTATGTATCCTATATCTTCATTCTCCTTTTTTATCTGAGACCAATC
>CAYWYD010000043.1:13982-18197 GCA_964462425.1 uncultured Thermoplasmata archaeon | reverse complement strand
CCTACGAAGAAGGTACCGACGTCACTATTACGGCATCACCGGCTGATGGCTGGTATTTCGTCCAATGGACCGGTGATCACGAAAGTACGGAAGAAGAGATAACCATCACGATGGATGAAGACAAAGAGATAACGGCTCACTTTGAAGAAAAAGCAATAGAATACGAGCTTACGATAAGTATAGAAGGTCAAGGCAGTACCGACCCCGCTGAAGGCAACCACACCTATGAACAGGGTACAGAAGTCACCTTAGAAGCTACATCGGATGAAGGCTGGAATTTCATAGAATGGACAGGAGATCACACGGGAACGGAAAACGAGATCACCATAACCATGGACAGCGATAAGAACATAACGGCACGCTTCGAAGAGCTGGGCGAGGCTGTATTCGAGATAGAGATCACGAACTACGATGAAAATGTCGAAGAGGGCGAAGTAGTCATGATAGAATACACGGTAGAAAACACGGGTGGTCTCGAAGGTACGCAGGATATAGTGTTAGTGATAGCCGGTGAGAACGAAACGGTTTACGAGGATCTCACCCTCGGAGCAGGTGAAACCTATACTGGAGAATACACTTGGAAACCCGATACCGCGGGAGAGTACGAGATCGGTGTTCCAGGAGATGACCCGGACGATCTTGAACGGGTAACTGTTGAAGAAGCGGAAGAGGATGGATTCCTGGCGAATTACCTTTGGTTGGTGCTTCTCCTGTTGGCGATCGTAGGCGCTGTAACGGTCTTTATGACGATGAGCGAAGGCGGTAAAAGAGAAAAGAGCGATGAAGCTGAAGAAGAGGACGAAAAAGCCGACGAGACAGGTGATGAAGAGGAGACGGACGAAGAGCCAGATGAAGGCGATGTCGAAGAAGCAGAGGAAGAATGAGGATATATGGAAAAAACGGTGAACTCAAGGAAAAGCCAAACCTATTTTCTTTTTTATATATCTGATTTTAGAGACAAGACGGTGACACAGGAGAGAGGGAGTGTTTTCCCCAGGACATGCAGCAAGAGAAACGAAAACGTCTTCTCTCTTGAATCACCGAAAACGACAGCCTATATGAGGCCCTATCCATCATCCTAATAGCACTAAAATCCCCGATAGATTCTCCCAATCAAAAGTATTAAAAATCTTCAGTTCAATAATGGAAAGGAAAATAAAACTGATGAGGATGATGAATAGAAAAATAGTCTTCATACTGAGTGTTTTATTGCTTCTCACCATCGTCAGCGTAAAGATCCCGGAGGAAGGAAAGGCGGAGCCAATCACTTATGAGCTTGTCGAGAATGGTAGATTCGACGGGTCAGATGATCCCTGGATTTTAAGTGAATCTAGTTCTGGATCACCTGATGCTAATGGTAACCGTCATGATAGTACTCACACCAACACCAGTGATGGAAGTGGCTGTATCGAGACGTATGTCCAGCCTGTGGTTGGGGGAAAGGCAAGCCAGACAGGAAATTGGACCCAAAGTCTTAACGATATCAGTAATGGGGTGATCGTAAACGGGGCTTACAATTGCTGGATGAATGATATAGCGGGGTATGGGGCAGATAATATCACAGCTACTGCTAATGTCTCAGTCCACGATACTACCGGTGGATGGAAGCAGGTATACAGTAATTCTACCTACTGGGATGATTTAGGAGATGGATCCACAGGCTGGAATAACTTTAAGGCTCTGAACAAGAATTATACTCCAGTAGGTTCCGTCGATCAAGTTAGCGTTGAGTTATATGTCGAGGTCAAGACCTCAGATTCTCAGCAGGCGAATTGCTCGCTTCGGGCGGACGATATCAGCGTGAGAACAGAAGATACCACGAAGCCGGAGATAGTTGATACTACTGACGGAACACCGAAGACGGGTGGATCTTTCAACGTGACGGCAAATGTGACAGACAATATAGAAGTTGACACGGTGTGGTTGGATTATACATTGAAGTCTGCTGAAGGTTACAATAAATCCTACAACAGAAGTATGAATCGCTCATCCGATTATTGGCGAAATATCAGTATATGGAACAATGCCACCGAGCTACAATATACCATCGAGGCGAACGACACCTCCAATCACTGGAACAGTTCTACCACTTATTCTCTCGAGGTCGAAGATATCATCTCACCAGAGATGGATAAAGTCTCAGCTTCCCCAAGTACCCAAAACGTGGGAGGATATATCAATATAACCGCTGAGGTGACTGATAATCATCAGATCGACGAAGTCTGGGTGAACATCTCTCATCCTGACGAGTCCTCTCAAAATGTGAGTATAGACCCGACTACAGGAGATGTATGGTATCTTAATTCATCTTATAACGAGTTGGGAAATTATGAATATTTTATCTGGGCTAACGATACTTCAGGTAATTCTATGAGGTCGAGCACTCATTTCTTCGAGATCGAGGATACTATCGCACCAGATATATCTAGCGTCTCAGCCTCACCTAATGTTCAGGAGTCAGGTAGAGCTGTCAACATAACCGCAGACGTGATTGATAATCATCAGGTCGATGAAGTGTGGTTGAACATCTCTTACCCTGACGAGTCCTCTCAAAATGTGAGTATGGACCCGACTACAGGAGATGCATGGTATCTTAATTCATCTTATACCGAGTTGGGGCAGTATGATTATTTCATCTGGGCTAACGATACCGCTGGTAACGTCGAGATGACCGCTCCGGATGCCAACTCGTTCGATATCCAAGACACTACTTCACCAGCTATATCGAACGTATCAGCTTTCCCAAGTACCCAGGAGACGGACAGACCTGTCAACATAACCGCTGAGGTGACTGATAATCATCAGGTCGACGAAGTTTGGGTGAACATCTCTCATCCTGACAGCACCTATCAAAACGAGTCTATGGATATGGTTACAGGACATATATGGTATTTTAATTCATCTTATACCGATGAAGGAGATTATGAGTATTTCATCTGGGCTAACGATACCTCAAATACCTGGAACGTTTCCGGGGATCTCAGTTTTGTTATCCAAAGTCCACTTACGGCGAATGACGATTACTACAATACGGACGAAGATACGCCGGTATCGTGCGCCGTGCTAGCCAATGATACTGATCCAGAGGGATCGCTCGATCCGACCTCCGTCAAGGTCACAAAAGGGCCACTCCATGGCTCTGTGACCGTCAATACAACGACAGGTGAGATCAAATATACACCTGATACTAATTACTCTGGTTCAGACACCTTTAATTATACTGTTGATGATAACCATGGAGCAACATCAAATCCCGCTACAGTTCATATCACAGTGAATGAGAGAAACGATGCTCCGCGGGCCAAGGACGATTCGGATACCTGCAGGGAGGGAGCGCAAGTGTGGACGAACGTAACTTTGAACGACGTCGACGACAACGATGACCTAGATTATTCCTCCCTAACCATCGCGGATGATCCATCGAACGGTTCTATCATCAAGATCAATCATACCACGGGTGAAATACTGTATGAACCTAACCCACGCTACGTAGGCACCGATAGTTACACGTACAAAATAGTCGACGGAGGCGGCAAGAGTGATATCGCGACAGTGACGATAACGATCTACGGGATTAGTCCTCCCAATATAACCAACATCCAGGCACAACCGAGTTCACAAAAGCTCGGTAAATGGGTCAATATAACATGTGATGTGACGGACGACTATCAACTCTACGATGTCTGGGTTAACGTAACATATCCAGATGGATCATGGACGAATACGACCATGGAACCTTCCTCGGGTGATACCTGGTACTATAACGAAACATACATCGATCTTGGAACACATAGCTTCACTATCCGGGCCAACGATACATTAAATCATTGGAACAGTTCCGGCGAACGAAGTTTTGAGATCGAAGATACTACCGCTCCAGAGATATCGGAAGTGATGGCCTTCCCGGGTCCTCAAGAGATCGGTGGGCATGTAAATATAAGCGCCGACATAACCGATAACTATCGGGTCGATGAGGTATGGGTCAACATAAGCGAACCTGACGGCGATCATCAAAACATCAGTATGACTAAAGGGCAAGATGGTGGATGGTATTACAACTCCACCTATGACGACCTAGGAACCTATAATTATACGATACGGGTAAAAGATACTTCGAACAATTGGAACAGTTCCAGCGGTCACTCCTTCGAGATAGTAGATAGTACAAAGCCAGAGATAGACAACGTGTCGGCTTCTCCCGATATTCAGGAAACT
>CAYWYD010000043.1:0-13882 GCA_964462425.1 uncultured Thermoplasmata archaeon | reverse complement strand
GCTCAACATAACACTACCTGACGGCGATTATCAAAACGTCAGTATGGAACGATATCTAGGGAAAAAATGGTTCTATAATTCTACTTACCACGATGTGGGAAATTATGATTTCACCATCTGGGCGAAAGATACATCGGATGATTGGAACAGTTCCAGCGAACGAACGTTTGAGGTCCAAGATACTATCGATCCGATGATATCGAACGTGGTCTCTTCGCCTGATCCTCAAGAAACCGGAAAGTTCGTCAATATAACCGCTGAGGTAACCGATAATTACGAGGTCAGTCAGGTTTGGGTCAAAATAACCGGACCCGACAGCGATTATCAAAACGTGACAATGGATCCATGTCAGGGTAAAGAGTGGTTCTATAATTCTACTTACCACGATGTGGGAAATTATGAGTACATCATCTGGGCGAGAGATACATCAGGTAACTGGAATAGTGTCGGCGATAATTCATTCCTGATCAGAGATAAAACCATTCCTGATATATCGGACATTGCCATTATTCCAAATTCACAGAGTCCTGAAGGACATGTTAACGTCACTGCCGAGATAACCGACGATGATCAGATCACCGGGGTATGGATAAATATCACTTACCCAGATGGGAGTTATCAGAATATAAGTATGGACAGGGGAAGAGGGGAAAAATGGTATTATAACTCCACCTATGCTGACACAGGGTCCTATAGCTATACGATCTGGGCAAAAGACACGTCAGATAACTGGAACGGTTCTAACGGACAATCTTTTGAGATCGACTCTTCGGAAGGACCTTCACAGACTCTCTTCGATGGATACTGGTGGATAATATTGGTGGCTCTAGCAGGGATGGTTGGAGCCGCTGCTTTCCTTCTAACCAACTCTGCAGATAAAGACGAAGCCGTGATCGACGAGATCTTCCTGATAGGCAACGATGCTATGTTGATCGCCCACGAGACGAGAAGGATCAGACCGGACATGGACGAAGACGTCATGGCCGGTATGCTGACAGCGATCCAGAACTTTATCAAGGATTCTTTCAAAGATGAAGATGACTGGAGGATAAACAAACTGGAATTCGAAGACAATAAGATACTGATCGAGAGAGGTGACCACGTGTACATAGCTGTCAAATACTCAGGTCAGCTATCAGATGAAGATGTCAAGAGTATCAGAGATACGATCGATGATATAGAGGAAGAATATAAGGACGTGCTCGAAGATTGGGACGGAAACATGGAGAAGTTGAGAGGAGCTAGAGATATATTGAAACAGGTCTTCCAAAAGGATTAGTTCAGCAAGAGGCTCTCCAACCATCGATACTCGATAGAGTCGATCGATCCTATGATTTATGACTCTTTTTCATATTTTTCGACTAGACTATGTATAGCGGAGGCAGACTCGGCATCATCGTCTTCCTCGTACCATTCGATCAATCCGTCAGCGAAGGATAGCGCCTCCTCCTCGGCGAGCCCTTCATCTAGTGAAAATTTATCTATCCCGCTCTGCTCGAATATGTCTTCCCTAGTGGAGTAACGCATATCCCCCTTCGTTGAAGCATAGGTGAGAAGAGCGGACAATAATTTCTTTGGATCATCTATTTTTCTATCCATCGCTATGATGTCTTCTCCTTTTCTTACTAGAGAGGGTTTATTATAGATGCTTCGGAACCCGAGTTCATTGAACATCTCTTCAACATTTTTATCCGTTTTGGCGGATGTGTAAAAGATACTGTCAAAATAAAGGTGTGCTTCATTAGCCACCACATCCTCAGTGATTTCCTGTTCTTCTAGATCGACCTTGTTGATGGCTAGGATGATTGGAGCGTTATCTACAGCCGCTTCCTTGTACCTAGGCAACCACTCCTCGATCAGTCTGTCTAAAGTCTCTTTTTTGGTGCAATCAGCTACGGCTATAGCCCCGACGGATTTCTGAAAGGCCATCTCTCGAACCGAATCGAAATCGGTATCCCCCATGATATCATGGATAACGAGTTTTACTTCAGAACCGGTGACTGGAACCTTCTTGGTGTATACATTCGTACCAATGGTCTTCAAATATTTTTCTCCAAACACATTCTTGACGAAGCGGAGAGTTAAAGATGTCTTACCTACCCCGGCTTCACCCAGTAGATTTACTTTCCGTTTAGTTTCAGCACCTGCCATCTTCTCCACCTTTATTTTATGATGGTGGAAATAATTTCTTCTGATACTTAATACTTTTGGATACTACATCTACAACCCTCATCAATAAAATTTAAATACCATACTAAGTTCCAAGGAATGAGGTGACCAAATGGAAGAAACTCTGGTCTCTATAGAGATAGTAAAAGACAACGGTTCCTACACAGCCAAGATACAGAGCGGTCTAGGACGATACGTGGAATACGAGAATGACGACTTTGAAAATCTGCTACAGCAGGTATACGAGGACGTACAAGAAGAGCTTGGCTCGACGATATGAAAAACGAAAACTACAAAAAGAAGAGGGATATGTGCTTCGTCGAGGAGATCAAATGCCTAACGTAGAAAATGAAGAAGAGTATGAAGAGGTCCTATCCAGCTACTACGAAGGAAGAGGCGTAAGTTCATTGATATCTTTGGAGATCGATACAAAAGAAGTCGACGAAGTGGCAGAGGCGATCGCTGAGTTCGATAACGTTGAAGACGCACTACTGGTCACGGGAGATGTCGATCTTATAGTTAAAGCTCGATTCAAAGACTACGATCATATGAAAACCTTCTTGACCGACGAAGTTTCACACCTTGACGGAGTAGAAGATTTCACTTCGATGATGATAGTTACAACTTACAAAGAAAGAGGGAAACTTATAGAGGTAGAAGAATAAGTGTCAATGGATCTCGTCCATCCGCCAATCATCGGTTTCGCCCTTCTCCACCCCGATCTTGAATTCGATCGGAGATAGGATAGGCGTTCTAAACCGATCATGGTCGTCTAGCGCGATACGAGGACAGGCGGTACAGACTGCACAGTCCAATCTAAATTCGTCTACAAGTTTTGGTTTGATCTCGTCAAACTTGATCTCCGCTGTTTTTTTTCCGGCTTTTTCACTTAACTCTTTCATCTTTTCAGTCGATCCTGTCCTTTTCTGTCCTTTCTTGGTAGACTCGATGATCATAATTTTTTCCGCATCTCCTACCTGGGCTATCCTGCCGAATCTTTTTCTTAAGAAACCCTCTCTCTCTTTTTCTCCGATCTCGCTGACTTCTCCGGTGACAGGATTGTAGACTATCACATCGTCTCTCAAAGAAAAAGCCAGTCCGAGCGGATGGAACTTTCCAGTTCCGATATACAGGTGATGTTTCGCTTCCTCGACTTTCACGGAATAGTTGCATCCCAGTACCTGCCCGGAGTATTTGATCCGATCGTTTCCCTCCCCTCTAACCGCCTCGTAACCCGCTTCCTCGATCTCCTCGACCGCTTTTTCAAGGTGGTGAATATGTTGAACAGGTGCATAGAGTGCGATCTTACCCTTCACTCTTTCAAAGAGATCCTCCGGTAGGCTCCTCCATCGGATGCTTCGCCCTTCCAAATATACCACCGGATAATCTAGCTCTAGATTCGGTATCTCCGCGTGGCCAACATGTATGAGAGCGTCGGCGTCACCTATAGAATGAGGGAGGTCACAGGCACCATAACATGAACCTCCCCAGAGCACGGTCTCCACATCGAACAGATCATCAAACTGCTGGGCTTTCATCTTCAACCCGTCGGGCACCTGGATCATCACTTTGTCGGCATCTAAATCTTCCAACCTTTCTTTCGCGCTCTCGATATCGAATCTGTAACTCCCGATCTCGACGCTCTCCGCACTCATCTTATCTCACTCAGAACCTTTACCAGATCATCGATATATCTTTTAGAAACGTGGGGCATCACTACAAAACGAAGACCCGGTGGAGTGACCGTCCTAGATATGTTCCACCCTCTTTCTCTCATCTCCCGCACAATATATTCTGGTTCCTCACATCTGAACGACGCGATATTCATCGTCGGCTCGATTATTGGTTCGAAATCTTTTTCTTCCATCCTACCCACGAGATACCGGGTATTTTCCATGCATTCACTCACCAGATCTCTGTAGCCCTCCTCTCCGAGTAGATGCATAGTGGCCCAGAAGGCCGGTATCGAAGCGCTGGCTCGGGTCCCTCTCAAACTCTTTTGCCTTTCTCCACTCAGGTAAGGCGACTCTATCGAGACGTTACCGTTAGATCTCGAATAGAAAAGGCCTAGAGGTACGGGAGACATACCCATCTTGTGAGGATCCACGCTCAGCGTATCTACCCCTTGAATTCGAAAATCAAAGGATGGCATATCTTTCTCCATGAAGGGGATCACCATGCCGCCGAAGGCCGCGTCGACGTGGAAGTGTACATCCTTTGATAATTCTCCCATCCTTTCGATAGGATCGATGACACCTAATTCGGTCGTTCCCGCTATCCCTACCACGGCGGCGGTCTCGTCGTCGAGTTTTTCTTCTAAGATGTTCAGGTCAGGCTTGAACCCCTCGGTTAGAGGAAGGTATTCTGCCTTCATATCCAAAAGCGAACAGGCCTTTTCAAAGGAAAAATGTGCACTCTTCGGAAGCAGTACTTTTCTGTTACCGCTTTTTTCCCTAGCCCTCCAGAGCGCCATGATATTCCCTTCGGTCCCACCTCCGACGGAGATCGTTTCAGTATCTTCAGCGTGGATCAAAGATCCGATCGCTTCGTGGACATCTTCTTCCAATCGAACCGTACCGGGATACAGTCCGGGATTACCGAGGTTCGATTCCAAGAATCGAGTATAAACCTCTTTGGCTGTTTCCAGTGGTTCGGTACACATGGAACCGAAGATCTTACCTGAAGAAAAATTCATATTTTCCTCTTCGGCTGACTCTATCTCCTCCATGACGGCTTGTGGCTCTTCTCCTTTGGGAAACTCTGAAGTCAATTCATACACCTCTTTAGACTCATACAGCGCCTCTATCTAACTTCGTGATCTTTTTTCTAACGAATCGGACGGAGAACAATGCGAAAAACACGGCTAGGATCAAAGCCAACAAAGAAATCTCTGTACTGAATAACAAGTTAACAGATGCGAGGAAATTGAAAGCACCGTGCATCGCCACCGCAAGCAGATAATAGGGAAAAAATGAGTGACTCCCCTCTAATTTACCTTTGGTTATCCCGTATCCCGCCATCGCACTAGCGCTCCCATGGAGTAATGTACTAGCTATACCTCTAGTGATGACGATAGAGATGAACGCGACACCAAAACCTTCGGCGAAATATGTAGAACTTTCATAGAGAAGGTTTTCAGTCGCGGCGAATCCAAGACCGCAGGCGGCCCCGAAAACCAGCCCCGACTCTACGTCGGTCAACGAACCACTAACAGTGAACACGCCGAGCACCTTGGTAAGTTCTTCGACGAAGGGAGCTATAACGCATACTATGACTAGGGTCTGTAACGTATCGTCTCCCAAGAATTCGTACTCTCTCTGAAGTTCCGGTAAAGAGATCACTCCGACGAAGACTATGGACAGGACGACGGCCATGATGACCGCAAAGACCGCTCCCCAGGAAAAGGTTTTGAATATATCGAACCAACCCTTCCGCCCGTATTTCTCGGTGTTCCTTATCCAAACTAGGTAGACCAGAGAGGGTATGAAGGCGGCCCCCAGCAATATGATGATCGTAAGTAGGAGATCTTGAGACATCTTCTATCTCTACAGTATCCAATGGATTAATAATTTTTCTATCTCAAGCCGTTCTCCAACCAGGAAAGGTATTCCTTGCTTCCTTCGACGATCGGAACGGCGATGATCTCGGGATTCTCATAGGGATGTATCTCTTTCACGGTCCTCTCCAATTTTGCATACAAGTCCATCTCACTCTTCGCTATACACATGTACTCTTTTGCCTCTTGAACGCTGCCCTCCCATATATAGGTGCTCTCGATCGGTCCGACTATTTGCACACAAGCTGCTAAACGTTCTCCAATCAATTCTTCGGCTATCTCTTCGGCCTTTTCCTTCTCGTCTATAGTTATCAGGACTTGGATATACTCATCTTCATCCATTTTTTCCATCCAATCACCTTCTCTGACCTTCGATAGAAAGATGTCAACTATTTAGTGGTGTTGGAACTTTCGGAAAAATTTTGATCTAAGAACGATACCCTAGCGGATTCGAACTACTGTGTCAGACCACTAATACCACTATTAACAGTCTCGAATATAGAATATGTTTTTATAACATCTGTTAATTGTGTAGATCATGAGTTTGAATCCAGTCGAGTTTTATCACTTCTCTGGGACCGGGAACACCTTCCTAGTGAGCCGACGTATCAAAAAAGTGATGGTAGACGAGGGTATAGACGTAAATATGAATAAGATCGAAGATTCGTCTCCGGAAGACTTTCAGGGCGAAAAAACTCTGGGGTTAGCCTTCCCAGTTGCCGTTCACACTACCTACCCCTTTGTATGGGATTTTATCGAGGAACTCCCAGACGGTAGAGGTAGAGAAACTTTCCTAGTCACCACCTTGGCCGGTACTCGCAGCGGGTCGGAAAGAGCCGTAGGAAAAGAATTGAAGAAGAAAGGTTACAACCTCGTAGGCTCAACCGAGATAACCATGCCTTATAACTTTTATTTCGGCGATGAAAAACCTTCGGGCAGGGAAGAAAAGAAAAGGAAGGGTCTCAAAGAAGCTGAAAAATATGCCGAGCGGTTAGTAAAGGGTGAGGAAGAATGGAACCTCAGCAGGAAGCTGTCCGATATAATCAGCCCTCTCAGCAAAACCGACCCTGTATGGTGGCTATTTACGAGCGCATACGGTTTTGAGATAAATGAAAAGAGATGCAGTAGATGTGGTCTATGCGAAGAATTGTGCCCTATCGACAATATAGTTATGGAGGATTATCCTGAATTCAAAGGTGACTGCAAGAAATGCATGAGATGTATCTCCTTTTGCCCGGAAGGAGCTATCGAGTCAAGAAAAGGTAACCTGAAGCCATATAGAGGTGTCGATCCATCGACTCTTTTGGATTGAGCGGTATCCGTTTCGCTTTTCGATCGACCTTGTCAGCTTTCCTCCATATTCTTTCAAAGCTCCGATATCACTAGATTCTTGAACAGCTACTCAAAAAGATCATATGTCCAAGATATTTCGAGAATACTTCACGGCTTCCATAACGTCCTCGTCGGCTTCTACTTCACCCATCTCCAACAATTTCTCTTTACCTTTTTCCGTATCTATCTTTTCATCCACATCGAAGATGATGTCACCTAAAGCCCTTATCGATTCCGCCCTGACCCACTTATCGTTGTCCTCACATCTCTCTCTCAGCTTACTCAAGGCTCGATTCGCTTTCCTCTTGCTTAGATCCTCGCCGTCTATACCTCTCAAGGCCTCGGCGGCTTTCTGCCTCACCTTCCACCTGTCGTCATCGAGCATCGATATGATATCGTCGGCATACTTGGAAAATCCAGCCTTTCCTAGAGAGACCGCCGCCAGATCTTTTCTGTTCTCTCCCAACGTCTTTACCTCGCTGACCAGTTCTTTCAGATTGTTTTTAGACACATCCGACAGAGACTCAGCTATAGACCAAAGAACCCTGGGATTATTCTCTTCTTTCAATGTTCTAAACAGCATCCTAGCGGACCCTTCAGAATCTATACCTTTCAGTGCCTCGCCTGCGGCAATCCTTATAGAAGGTTCCTGATGCCGGGTCTTTTCCTCTATCTTGTCCAATATCTTTTCCTTCTCTATCCCCAATTTTCCAAGACTTTTCAGCGTTTGCTCCACCACGTGGTCCTTCTCATCTTCCAGCGTCTCTAACAGAGCGGCGACGGCTTCTTCACCACCACGCTCACCGAGCGAAGCGGCCGCTTCCTCTCTAATCCTCCAGCTCTCGTCTTCTAACGCTTCTATCAAAATCTCTTCGGCCTCTTCTCCTTCAAGCTTCCCGATACCCTGAACAGCTATCTCCCTGATCTCCCGTTCGCCGTTCTCAAAGACTTTTCCCAACTTAGCCAAAGCTTTTTCAGTCCCTATCTGCCCGATAGCTTTGACAACTTCCTTTTTCAGCTCGGGAACCTCCAAGAGATCTTCCAGCTCTGAGATGATCTTTTCTCCTTTTTCTTCCTCTCCGATCTTTCCCAGTGCCTCGATAGCTTTCTTCTGAACGTCCGTTTCGTCGTCCTCTAGCAAAGAGTACAGAGTGTCGATGAAACGTTCATCACGGTACTCGCCCATCGCTATCGCTGCATCGTGCCTGACCTCCCAATCCTCGTCCTCCGCGCTCTCTTCAAGAGCTTTTTTTCCCACCTCGCCTCCCACGTGACCGAGAGCTAGTGCAGCGTTGGCTCTCACCGTCGGTATCTCGTCCTCCTTCACTCTCTCCACGAGAGCACTTATCGCACGCTCCTTTTCATCTTCATATTCGATCATACCTAGGGCTTTAGCCGCATCCGCTCTTTCCATTGCTTCGCCTTCTTGAAGCGATCTCATAAGGCCTTCTATATCTTCTTTCTCTTTCATCTCTTCTATCTTGCTGATCATCCTATCAGAGCCTTTTTTGTATCTCTTCTCTCAGTATCTGGCTGACTTTCTCGCCGTCGGCTTTACCTTTCAGGTCCTCCATGACGACGCCCATCAGCGGTCCGACCGCACCCATCTCCCTCTCTTCTACGAAATCTATCCTTTCCTCTACAATCTCGGAGATCTTCTCTCGGATGTCCTTCTCGCCGACCGCTTTTAGATCAGCGGCGTCAATTGCCTCTTCGATCGACTTCCCTTCGCACACCTTCTCTAAAAGCTCGGGGACGCCTTCCTTTGCGAATTCGCCTTGATCCAAAAGCCGGAAGGTCTCGAGCAGATCGTCTTCATCTATCTCTTCGGGATCGTACCCTTCCTTTTCCAGGTCCGGATAAGTGTGTAAGAACATGTTTGCTACAGTAGATGCATTTCCATAGGCCTCAACTATCTCTTCAAAGATCACGTCGTAGCCTTTTTTGAATAACTGCTCGCTCTGCTGCTCGTTGAGGTCATGATCATCCTGCAGCCTTTCGATCTTTTCACGAGGTCTTTCCGGCAGATTTTCTTCTAACCTTTCCAATCTCTCTTCATCTATGCTTTTTGGAGGTATATCCGTCTCGGGATACATCCTCGCTTCTCCGGAGAGCGGTCTTAGGAATACTGTCGTTCCGTCGGGTTGGGCCTGTCTGGTCTCCTCCGGGACTCCTTTCAAAGCGGTCTCTGCTCTTTCTATAACCTTTTTGAGAGCTTCACGAGCGTTCTCTTCGTGTTCCGTCACCAGCGCGAAAGCATCAGCTTTCTTCACATCCAACTCATCTTCTATACTCTTCACTTCTTCTTCGGTGATACCGTACTTGGGCAGCTCGTCGCTGTGGAATATCCCAGCGACGCCGGTCTTTTTGGCATATTCCGCCAGTTCAGGACCCAAGAGAGCTTCTCCCTCTTCCCCTCTCAACTGTCCGTCGAAACCTTTCAGTTTCACCGCGAAAACGCCTTTACCCTGATCGAGATTGCTCTGGATGATACCGCTTTCAGAATCCTCCATGGTTTCAGTTATGTCGTATATCTCTTCTTCTACCTCGGCCTCTCTTTCTTCCAATTTTTCTTTTATCTCTATCAATCTCATCTGCCTTTCGACTTCGTTCTCCACGTACTCGGGAAGCATGTCCAGTTCCTGCACGCCCTTCATCTCGACTCTCGCGCCCTCTTCGATTGAGACGTTAAGATCTTCTCTTATGCTTCCTATGCCCCGCTTCACTTTCTTGGTGCCTCTGAAGAGCCCTCCTATCGTCTGTGCCACTTCCTTCGCCTCTTCGGGGCTGGTCATGTCGGGGTCCGTCGCTATCTCGACGAGCGGTATACCCAATCTATCCAATCGATAGACCTTCTCACCTTCTTTCTCTTCGATGCTTCTTGCTGCGTCCTCCTCGAGACACATCGTGGGAACGCCGATCTTCTTATCGTTCACCTCTAACGTGCCGTTCATCGCTATCAAGCCGGTCCTCTGAAAACCAGTTGTGTTGGAGCCGTCGATGACGATCTTCCTCATGAATTGGATCTCGTCCATGATGTCTGCTTCCGTGTATAAAGCCATGGTGAGAGCCACGTTCAAAGCTTCCTCGTCCGGTCCTTCCGGCGGCTCTTCGTCGAGTTCGACCAGGCAGCTGGACTCTTCGGGTGCCTGATATCGAAATACCAGGTTCTTCTGCGCCTCCAAAAGAGCGGCTTCGTCCACCTCTCCGAGTTCACTCTTCGTCGGCCGCAGATTCCTCAAGATCTCGTTACCTTCTTCCTCCACCAGTTTCGAAGGACAGCTGCAGAAGAGTTTGTTCGTATCGAGCTGCTGATGTATCTCAAGGCCGACTTTCAACCCGAGTTCTTCGTAGTCTCTAGTCATGTTACTCGGTCCTCCTATCGGTGATCTCACCGGCTATATCCTTTTTCATGACTTCTTCCGTGTCCTCTTCGAGACTTAGAGCCCACATCAGTTTGACCATCGCGGTCTCGGGCAGCATGTCTTCTCCCGGTATGACGCCAGCTTCTAGAAGCTCTCTTCCGGCGGAGTAAACATGCTCGTTCACTCTCCCGTTCAAGCATTGACTCGTCATCACCACCGGAACATCTTCATCGATAATCCTTTCCAGTTCCGGTATGAGATCGGTTTTTAGATGTCCCAGACCGGTACCCATGATAACTATCCCCTTCTTCTCCCCCGCTCTCTTAATATCTTCTTTATCCAAACCCGGATTCGCATAGAGTAAAGCTACGTCGTCGATCATATCTCCTTTACGGGTCAATTCTTCCTCCGAGGTTTGGAATTCTTCTTCGAATTCTACTTCTCCAAAGGAGGAATCCACGGTTCCTACCGGTTTCGCGTTTATAGACCTGAAGGCGTCTCTTCGACTGGTGTGCATCTTCCTCACTTTCGTACCTCTGTGTACGGCACACCTCTGATCGGACATCGAGTCGTGCATGACTACAAAAACGCCCGGGTTGTTCGACTTCGCGACTTCTATCGCCGCCAACAGGTTGAGATGCGCATCGCTGGAAGGTCTGTCGCTGGAACGCTGTGAGCCTACCAAAACTACGGGGAAAGAAAGTCCGTCGAGCATGAAAGAGAGTGCGGCGGCGGTATAACCCATAGTGTCCGTGCCGTGAGAGATGACGACTCCTTCCGCCCCTTCCTCGCTCTTCTCTATCACTCTGTCCGCGATGGTGACCCAGTCCTTCGGTTTTAGATTCTCGCTCAGTTTGCTGAATACTATCTCTACTTCAGGGTTACACCTTTCGGCTATCTCCGGATTGGAGAAAAGGACGTCGTCGGCGTCCTCCGCCGGGTGTACGGCACCGGTCCGATATTCGACGTAGCTCGCTATGGTGCCTCCGGTCCCGAGGATCGAAATTTTCGGCTTATCTTCTTCTTTCTCCACCAACTTTTCGCTCCGTTCGGCTTCTTCTTTCTTCTTATCGACAAGTTCGATCTCCACACCTTCCTTATCGATACCTATATTGTAGCCGTTATCCAATTTGAGCGTGATAACGTCCTCTCCGCTGAAACGGTGATGCGGCATCAATATGCCTTCGTAGGTCTTCCCGTCTTTTTCTACCTTTATCCTGTCTCCGGCTTCTATCTCTTCAGTTATGCCTTTACCCATCGTATCTGCTACCTGTAAGGAAAGGCGAGTAAAAACAATTTTTGTTTTGGGATTTGGGACGCCACGAGCCGGACAGTCCTATGCTCACGGTGACGGCCAGCATTCACTGCCTCCTGAGTACGGAAGGGAATAATCCTTGAGTGATAAAATACTTTCGGAAACGATATTTTCCAGTGACTTAACATAATTCTTATATACGACATATAACAATTATGTATTGGTAAGATGGCCACTACTATCCAGATAGAAAAAGAGACGAGAGAAAAGCTGAAGAGGTTTGGACACAAAGGAGAATCATACGACGAGATCATCGAGAGACTGATGAACTATTGTGAAGAGTTGGACATGGAGGAGTTCATAGAAGCTAGATGGGAAAGACTCCAAGAAGAAAAAGACGAATACATCTCACTGGATGAGATATAGATGGAAGTAGTGATCCATCCAAGGGTTCAAAAATACCTCGAACAAAGTAGTGAAAAAGAAAGACTCGTCGACCACCTCAAAAAGTTAGCCGATGATCCCTATACGGCTAGAAGCGGTGCCGATATCAAGAAATTGAAGGGAAAAAAACACGATATGTACCGGTTGAGAGTCGGCGAGCATAGGTTCGAATATTTTGTCGAAGAGGGAAAAGTCTGGATCGACGAAGTTTTTCGAAGAGGAAGAGGATATAGGTGATCGGTGAGAAGGGAAAAGTGAGTACAGCTTCTGAATTCTAACGAAATTTTTCAGCCCTCCCTAGACCCAATTTCTTCAAATACTTTCTTCACCTGCACATCTCCTTTCCTACCGTTCTAGTAACGCAACTCCGCTCCTATCCACTCTCTCTGCAAGTACTGATCTGACTGCCGATGTGAATCTTCACTAACTCCTGCTTGTCTATATCTTCACGCTCTTCTATCAGCTCTCTGGAGGGTGAAAGATGCGAATCTATGTGTGACTGGATGAAATCATCTGAATCGTCCAAGAATCGTGTGTCAGTCACGCTCTGTTCGATAGCCTCTGTCAATCTGCCTGCCTCCGATCTCGCTGATGTATATGCGTTAGAGAATAAAATACTTTTGGACTAGATTTTTTGGTTGTCTAATTGTCTCTTAGACTGATCTTTTTCCATACCTTAATTTCAATAGACAAAAAAATACAAAATCGAAGGAGTGACGAAATATATTTATAACAATTAGTACCTAATGTATAACATATGTCAACGCAAGTAAATGTGAGATTGGATGAGGACCTGTTAAAAGAAGTAGACGCAATAACCGAAGTTTTGCACGTCTCTAGGAGTGAATGGTTGAGGAACAAAATAGCACATGCTGTAAAAGAAGAAACTCTTAATCTGAGAGAAGCTATAGCACTGGAATATGCCAAAGGCCATATCTCTGAAGAAGCACTAAATGACCTTTTAGGGGCGGATGCGGAAGACGTGAAATTCATCGTTAAGCATCTTCAAGAGGGGAAAGAAAAGATAGACAAAAAGGTTGAACAGGGAGAGTTATGAAAACGCTTGCAGTCGATACCGCTGCACTGGTTTCATTAGGTCACACCGGTCTAGTGGATACGATAATAGAGAATTATGATATACTGATCTCTAAAAGTGTTTTAGAAGAGCTAGAAGAGATCGGGGCTAGGGATGATCTAGACGCTGAAGCTGCTAGAGTTTGGCTCGATCGCTCTTCAGATCTTAATATGATGAATCTAGATAAGAAAGACTCAGCTGAAGATGAGCTTTTTGAAGTCTGCAGAGAGAAGGACCTTGAGCTATTTACGGATGATATAAAAGCAGTAAAGACCTTCAAAGATGATATAGATTGCTTATTCAGTGTACATATAGTTTATCTGCTCTACAAGAAAGATTTGATCTCTAAAGAAAAAGCTCTTTTCGCTCTAGATAAAATGAAAACCAACAGAGACTGGAAACAAAATATAATCGCTGTTACGGGTAAAACTCTTTTTTGAGTGATTCAAAAACGATAAGTCCGTCTTAGTTCGCAACTAATTCCTTCGATTGATACGAGTTAGAATGAAGAGAAAGTGGGTTTTGCAGCGCCTCGAAGTCGGAGAAGGAGGAGGGTCCCGCAAAACCGGCTGTACCGTCTGTAGAGTTCGTGGGTAGAGCAGTCGGCACCGTGAATGAGAAAAGCCCGCCGCCCGAGGAAGTCGTGGGAGCGCCGCCTTTCACGCACATGCCTATCGTCTTAGACT
>CAYWYD010000042.1:2049-19018 GCA_964462425.1 uncultured Thermoplasmata archaeon | reverse complement strand
CCTATATACCTCAGGAGGTATCCTTCGGTATGCTTGAGGACTAACGTCCTCGCATTATTCGGAAAGAAAAAACGTTTCCTCATAATGCTAAGGGATTTAACATCCCTGCATATCTCGGGAAGGAAAAACTTCCCTTCAATATGCCGAGGTAGCTAAGTCCGGCTACTGCGCGGAACTGCGTTCCACTTGCCTCCAAACTGTGAGTTTGGAGAAGGCGGTGGCCTTATCAAGAAAAAACCTTTAAAATGATCGTAGTGTGCTTATGATTCACCATGCCGAGGTAGCTAAGTCCGGCTACTGCGCGGAACTGCGTTCCACTTGCCTCCAAACTGTGAGTTTGGAGAAGGCGGTGGCCTTATCAAGAAAAAACCTTTAAAATGATCGTAGTGTGCTTATGATTCACCATGCCGAGGTAGCTAAGTCCGGCCTAAGGCGGTGGCCTCGAGAGCCACTGGTGCTCCGCACCACAGGAGTTCAAATCTCCTCCTCGGCGTTTCTAATATTACCGAGGGGGGGCCGCGAGGTAATTTAGAAACAAGTAGAATCTGTGATTCTAGAAGCGTCTTCAATACTTTTTGAATGAAATGAAAAAGTTTGAAGGCGAAGAAAATCTATGATTTTGAGAGTGTTTCTAATATTTCCGAGCGGGGCGAGGGAATTTAGAAACAAGGAAAATGCGTTAGCATTTTGCGTTGTCATCACTATTTTTCGAACAGAGTGAGAAAAATTGATAGGAGCAGGAACTTGTTCCTGCGAATCACGAGAAGTTTTTCGAGTGAGAGGTTGAATTAATTCAACTGAACTTTCAACATCTATGAGCAATAGCGAATAGATTTGAAAACAAGATGATCTCTGCTTCTATGGCCCATTTTTATTCTTAAGCCCAGCGAATGAAAAATAGGAGGAGAACCTCATAACTACTTCACGCCTTCACCATGGATCTTATATCGCTGAAGCTTTTCTCTTCAAATTGCTCGTACATCGCTTCCCAATCATCCAATTCCTCTAAAGCCACTAGATAGAGAAAATTATTCTCCATGAAAGAGTGGAATTCCAAAGTGTAGTTAAGAATTTCCGTTTTCTCCACAAACTCGTCCTTGTTCTCCACTAGATCTTCGGATAAGCTCGACAATTCATCCATCAAATCATCTATCTCCTCATGCTCGTTCTTCATAATATTGACTCTGCCGTAGAAGCCTTCTTCTTCAAGTCTCGGGAACAATATCTCTTCTTCGCTCTTCTCATGTTTCTTTATCTCTTTAATGTTATTCTCAATGTTCTCCAACTTTTTCTTCCTGATGATCCTATTTTCCTGGTTCTGAAGCTTCTCTGAAAAGCTATACAATTCATCTACAAATTTACCGATCTCAACGTGTTCGGAGATCAGACGATGTATAGGATGGTCTTCGTCGACCTTCTTTAAGGTCTCCTCAGTCTTCTCCTCTATGATCTCAGAATATACCTCCCTGAATTCCTTCAAAGCGCTTTCGTCCAAATCGTCGTCTAAAAGTTCGACCTCGGCAAGCGCTAACTGAAGAGGTGAAGCTAGCTCTATATCTTCCTTCGCTTCTTCTGCAGATATTTCTCCCTCATACACGTCTTTAAGGATGTCAGTGATATCTTCAACTTCCATGTTTACCCCGTGAAAGCTTACGGTCTATAATGTATTTATATGTTTAGGAGTCTCTGCATCCATAACGGCGTATCTTTCTGCCGACCAACAATCCAAAATCTTAATAAGTTCAACGAGGATTCCCGTACCGATGGAAGAGCTGTGGATCGAGAAGTACAGACCAAAAAAACTGGACGATATCTTGGGGCAGGACGAAGTCGTCAAAAAGTTGAAAAGATATATCCATGAGGGTAGTATGCCCCATCTCCTTTTCTCAGGTCCTCCGGGAGTGGGGAAAACCACGAGCGCTCTAGCTCTGGCTAACGAAATATACCCCGAGAATAGAAAAGCGAACTTCGTGGAACTGACAAAGAGCCACGAACGAGGTATAAACTCTATCAGAGGTAGAGTAAAAGAAGAAGCAAGGTCACGAACGTTGACGGAAAAAAATTTCAAGATAATATACATGCCCCGGACGGAAGATCTCAGCAGGGAAGCTCAATCGGCCTTCAGGAGGACGATGGAAAATTTCTCTGACAACGTCAGGTTCATCCTGTCCTGCAATACCACTTCCAACATCATCGACCCGATACAGTCACGGTGCGCGTCTTTCCGGTTCCATCCTCTCAGGAAAGAAACGGCTGAAGAGTGGATCAGGTACATAGAGAGCGAAGAGGATTTCGAGATGGATAAGAATGCTGTCAACGTTCTTATCAGAGTATCGAAGGGAAACCTCTGGAAGCTGATCAATTTGCTCCAGATAGCTTATCTTATTGATAGTGAAATAACTGAAGAGATCATAAAATCAGCTATAAAGGAAACGAAGACCGCCGACATAAAAGGTATGATACTGAAAGCTCGGAAAGGAAAGTTCGGAGACGTGAGAGAAGAACTCTACGACCTTTTGATAGAGGAAGGATATCCTCCGAAGGAAGTGCTGAAGATGATCCAGGAAGAGATCTACAACCTTCCTCTAGACAAAGATAAAAGGAAGAAGATCGTCTCCAAGATCGGAGAAGTGGACTTCGACCTGGCCCGCGGTTCCAAAGGGCAGATACACCTGCAAAGATTGTTATCGCTCCTGCCCAATCTCGAAAGGTGAGCCGTCGGAAAAATCTAGGTACCCTCTTCCCAGCTATCTATATATTCTTTCTGTTCTTCGGTCAATCTATCGATCTCGATGCCGTCGGACTTCAAGCGGAGCCGGGCAACTTTCTCGTCTATCTCCCTGGGGATATCATACACCTTGGGCTCTAGATCGTCATTTTTCAAGACGTACTCGGCGGCCTTCATCTGCAGAGCGAAACTCATGTCCATTATCTCCGCAGGATGTCCTTGGCCCGCGGCTAAATTGACCAATCGTCCCTCGGATAGAAGGTGAAGCTTCCTTCCATCCTTCATCTCGTACTCCATAACGTCGTTTCTGACCTTTCTTTTGGATACTGACATCTTTTCCAACGCTTCCTGAGATATCTCGTTGTTGAAATGTCCGGAGTTGGCCAATACGCATCCGTCTTTAACTTTCTTCAGCTCTTCTTCGCCTATCACGTCTTTACATCCGGTGGCGGTGACCACGAAATCCGCCTTTTTCACGCCCTCTTCGGCGGTTAAGACTTCAAAACCGTCCATGTTGGCTTCCACTGCCTTTATCGGATCTACCTCCGCAACCATGACGTCGGCTCCCATGCCGTCCGCCCGTTTAGCGATACCTCTCCCACACCATCCGTAACCTCCGACGAGGAAGTTCTTCCCGCTCAACTGTAAGTTAGTCGCGCTCATTATCCCGTCTATAGTGGACTGACCGGTACCGTACCTGTTGTCGAATAAATGCTTCATATAAGCATCGTTCACCGACATCACCGGGAAACGCAGCGCCCCGTCTTTTTCCATCGCTCTAAGACGCACTATTCCTGTGGTGGTTTCCTCGGCGCCGCCCGAGATCCCATCGATGAGGTCTTCTCTCTCTGTGTGGATCAAAGAGATTAGGTCGCCTCCGTCGTCTATGACCACGTCGGGATCGTGCTCCAATGTGAGATTAAGATTTTCATAATACTCCTCCTCGTCCTGCCCCCTCTTGGCGTAAACGTCCAATCCGTACTCTTCTCGGAGAGCTTCAGCGACCGAATCATCGGTCGAAAGCGGATTACAAGAGGCCATCTTCACGTTAGCCCCGGCCTCGTCAAGTGAAAGGGCCAAAATTCCAGTTTTCGCTTCGACGTGAAGCGCCATGGAGATGTTCTTCCCTTCTAGATGTCCTCTCTGCTTTATTTTCTCTTTAACTTTCTCGATGACTTTCATGTGCTCTGAAGCCCATTCCAGCCTCTTCTTTCCCTTCTCTACTAATTCATCCATCGTATCACAGCTAGGCTAAAAAGAGAGTGTCTTATAACTCTTTAGATACGTCCTTTAACCTTTCGCGCATCAGATCCAAGGTACGAGAGAGGTTTTCAGAGTTATCGAAGTCCTCCTCTAAAGGATCGAAGTCGATCATGTTCGGTACGGCTCTCACCACGTTGTCGACTATTGTCACATCCGCGGCTCTAGACGTCCGTGAAAGCGGATTCAGATCTATAGTTATCACTTTTTTACCCATCTCCTTCAAAGCATGCGCTCTATCACCGTCTTCAAGTGGCGTCAGTACGACATCCGAGGAATAGATACCCTCTTCAGAACACAAAGCCCTGTCGTGATCCAATCCAGGTATCTCAGCGTCGGCTTCTCGACCGTAGACCTTCTCAGCGCCGTGCTCCTTCAGCTGATCTTCGATAGCGGCCACCCTCTCTTCGGATCGATGAAAGAGATTGACTTCCAGCTTAGCTTCCACCCTTTCGGCCAAACGAACCACGCCTTCCGGCACTAGAGCGGCGACGTTACCGTTTATCGATATGACGGGATCTTCCGCCTCGAAAAGCATCTGTACCGCCTTTCTTTCGGCTCTCTGGGCAGTTTCCGTCGTCTCCTCGCCCAACAGATAATCGAACATCTCTCCCCGGCCATGGGCTATCAGACCGGCCTTCGAAGTGATGCCTCTCTCGACGCCGTCCACAAGCGATTCTCTCGTCCGCAGTGATCTACGCCTTGGATGTGAATCAGGTATCTCTACCATGGTATCGGATAATGATAAGTGAAGAGAATATATAAAACCCTATGATGACCAAAAAACCAGAAAAGATATATCCCGTCAAGCGATTTAATTTTACACTCGAGGCAAAAAGAGGGTTAGGATGGACGACGAATACCAAAAGAAAAGAGAAAACCTAGTCGAAAACCTGGAGAGAAAAGGCTACGTCGAAAGCGAACCAGTAAAAGAAGCTATGAAGAAGGTACCGCGCCATAGATTCGTACCCTCGAAGATCAAAAACAGAGCGTATATAGATTCTCCACAGCCGATCGGAGAAGGACAGACCATCTCGGCGCCTCACATGGTAGCGATGATGGTCGAAGAATTAGACCTGAAAAAAGGGCAAAAGGTGCTCGAGATCGGAGGAGGTCTGGGGTATCATGCCGCAGTTATTGCCGAAGTGGTAAAAGAAGAGGGAAGAGTCTATTCCCTTGAATATGTGAAGAAACTAGCTAAATCCGCTCACAAAAGGCTGCAAAAGATGGGGTATCAGAACGTAAGCATAATCCATAGAGATGGCTCTTCGGGATACGAAAAAAAGGCTCCGTACGACAGGATCTCGGTCGCCTGTGGAGCCTCCAAGGTGCCAAATCCTCTCGTCAAGCAGTTAAAGGTCGGTGGTAAAATATTGATACCCGTAGGGAGCAGATTCTTGCAGGACCTTGTCAGAGTGACTAAAGTCGACGATCACGAGACAAAAAAAGAAAATTTAGGAGGGGTTCGTTTCGTTCCCCTTAAAGGCGAACACGGTTTTTGACCTTAGACGATCGGGTCCAGTCGTATGTACGGTGAACCTTTCTCTTCGTCCGTGACTATGGCATAAAGGCCGGTTTTTGGTTTTATACCGTAGATACACGGTGTCTTGTTTATACTGACGATGACGAAATAATTGTCCGCCATGTTCTTGATCTCTCTAGAAACGTTCAGACCGGGTTTCAATATCCCTAGACCAAGGTTGTCGGAATTCTTCGTATTCGCGACGCCCTGTAGGAGTTGTTTTACCGCGATATCGCCGCCCTGCATGTATTCCAATGTATCCAAGCCGGTGTAATCTAGGATGCCTTCGCTTTCTCCGCTCTTCAGTTCTTCCATACTCCTATTGAGTATCTCCCTGTATTGACTTTGGTTCTTTCCGGCTAAAGCCATCTTATAGGGCTTGTCGGTCTTCGAGGAGAAATAATCCACTATCTTGAACTTCTCGTTGAAATATTTCTCCGGTAAGAACCGGGTCAGATCATCTTTTAGATTTTCAGGATGCGTTCCGCCGGAAAGTACCGTGAGGACTCCTCTTTTCTGTGAGAGGAAATTCAAGAACATCGGTCGGATCACCGAGAAGAACTCTTCGTTGCTCACGTTCTCTTCTACCTCGAAAACGTTATAGCTTCCGGCGTCGAATCCACCACCTAGTAATTGGTCGATATCTTCAGTTCCACTGCTGTACATCCCTTCCGGTGCCTCGACGGTCTCCCATTCTTTACCACCGGATATATCGAGTTCATAGGGCTCGAAGCATTTGAAGCGTCCACCTTCTAGTGACATCAGATAAGCCGGTTGACTTATCTTGACGGCTCTCAACTTCTTGAGCTTTATCGTTCTAACGTTTCTGCCTTCTAACTGGTACCTGTTCATTTGAACTACGCCGTCGCTCAAATATTCAAGGTCTGGAGCGGATTCTTTCTCCAATACCATTATCAAGTTAGTGTTCGAGTTCTCGACCAGGTCTTTCTGTAGAGTCATGACGAAGGTTTCCATATCTATTCCGTACTTATGGGTGATCCCTTCGATACTGTCGATCACGAGCAGCGACCTTTCTGGAAGGTTGTTATCTATCCTTTCATATATCCTTTCTAGACCCGGGATATCTTCCTCGATTTGATCCAACCGGGTCCTGTCTACATTTTCTGGAGGACCTTCTTCTCTTATCGTGCTCAAAAATTCCTGAGCACCTTCTATCTTTTCCTTCTCTTCATCGGGTAGACCCTCCTCTTCTTCTTCCTCTTCACCATAGATCGTCTCGAGGAATACTTTACTAGCGTCGGTTATCTGGGATCGCATCTCCTTCTCTTCCAACCAGGGAAATTGGTTGTAAAGCGCCTCGTCCGAGACTCGAGTAGATAGATAAAAACTCTTTTCGGGATCAGCGATCTCTTCAATTATCTGGAGAGCGAGTGTAGTTTTACCCGTACCCGAAGCGCCTTCCAAGAAAAAGGACGATCCGCCTTCTTTCTCCAAAAATTCTCTAATTTCAGTCGGTACGCTTTTGATCATTTTCATTTTTCTAGAACCTCCTTTATCTCAGAAGCTTTTTCGATCACATCTATCTCAGAAATCATATCATCCATATCCTTTTTTATCTCTTCTTTTTTACCTGCTTCACCTAAAATCGATAAAACAGCATTAGTACCCACCTCTTTTATGAGTAGTATCGAGTCCGAAGAATCACATACTATGAGTTCTGGATTTTGTTTTCCTAGACCTGAAAAGATGACTTCACTCGCACCGAGAATAGTCGCTGAAAGTGTGCTGAAACTCTCGTTCTCTTCTTCCTCTTCCAGGTGATAGGCGATCGGCACCCCGTTTTTCGAGGCGAGGGCGACAGCCTCTATAGCTGTTTTACCACAGTATTCCTCAAATATTTCTTCAATTTCCTCTTTAGCTCTAATATTAACACGCTCCTGTATTCATTTTATTTTGTAATGGTATCCTTTCGCTCATTGAACTCTCCATATTTAAATTTTCGTAGGATTTTATCACATCAAAGTCTCTCGAACACATCGGAGGTCTTCCGTCCCTGCATCTTTTTTTTCATATCTGAAACCAGTGATCGATAATATGATAGATGATTTCTAACTCTCTCCAACTCTTTCTTCAACTCCTCCTCCCGATTGTCAAGTTCCTCTATCCGACCCTTTATCTTCCAATATTCCTCTTTATACCTATAGATATCTTCCCTTAAACTTTGAGACTGATCACTTTCCGCCATCTTTTGACCTCACATACGCTGTATCTCTTCGATTATGTCTAGAGAGGAATCTGAAGTTTTTACCTTATCCTTTTGGATAGATACGAGAGAATCTTTCCGGGTCCTTATTTTCTCTTTGAGTTCCTTAGCTTCCTTCTTCAACTCTTTTCTCTTATCCCTGACTTTCTCCAATTCTTCTAAGATCTCCTCTTCCCTCTTTTTCCACTTTTTCTTTTCCTCGATGGCCATCAGGGTCTTTTCAACATCGACCATATTTTCTCCCGCTTTTTGTTTCCTAATCCTTCAATTTTATCTTTCCATAAACCTTCGAGATCTTTCTACTCGCATGCTTCTCACATCTAGGGCAATACAACTTATCTTTTTTTCTTTTATATTCCATACCCTTCCTACATTCCGGACAATATCCTCTAACAACGCCGTATTTTTTTCCCACGGTTGATAACTCAAGGGAAGGTTCTACCTGTATAACTTTAGCTCGAACGATATCGCCTACCAAAAATTCGTCTTCTAATTCTTCAGTATAGTCATCCGAGACTTCGGAGATATGGATCTCACCTTCCACGTCCCGCTTGATATCCCTAGAAGCTTTCTCAACTTTCTCGATAGTGACCACGGCCCTGGATTTCTTTCTCATCAGTATATTACCGTAAACCACGTCACCTTTTTTGATCTTAGCTATAGGATTCATCGCTTCCACACTAGCCTCTAAATTCTCTTCATCCACCTTAAGTTTCCCGAAGTGAGCAGCATAGATGTTACCCTGCTCTTCATAGGTGCCTTCTCCGGATAACCATTCCTCGGACGTTCCCACTTTATCTCCTGGATACACGATCTTTTCTTCTGTTTCTGTCATGTTATTCCCTCATAATATTTATTCCCAACAGCACGACTTCAAAATCTTCTTTCTCTTTTTCGTGGTGTTCAAATAGATTATTGATTTCAAACATATATCTTTTTTCCCAAAAGATGGAGTGACCTCTTTCTTGTATCAAGTCCTCCAAAAACTCTATCGTCTTTGCGTTATGGAGGGAATATGCCACCTCGCCGGTTTCGAACGCCTTCTCGAGAAAGGGTAAGTCCGCTCCTTTTTTTTGCGAGCCAAAGGGCGGATTCATGATAATAGTGTGAACTCTAGATCCAAAATCATCTACATCTTTTACCTCGAAGTCTATCTTGTCAGACAAAGACCACTCCTCTGTGTTTCTTTCAGCCGCTTCGATCGCCACTTCATCCACATCTATGGCCTTGACTTCCGCAGCTCCTAGGTAAGCGGCGCCTATAGCGAAGATACCGGAGCCGCATCCCAGGTCCCCTACCTTTTTTCCGGCGATATGCTCGTTCCCAAAAGCGGTAAAGAGTACGTCGGCGGCGATTGGAGCCGGCGTGGAATACTGCTCGAGTTCCCGGGAAGGAGACGGATGTGGAGATATCTCCTCGAGTTTTATCTCTAGGTCCTTTTTCTTTATACCCTTCATCTCAATCGACTCTCACGCCTCTCCCATCACATTTCTCACAGATCCCGCTCCCCTGGCATTTTTCACAATTCCCGTTCCCACCGCAAAGGGAGCAGTCGGCTCTGCCCTCACAGGTCGGACATATACCATAACCTTCGCAGTCCTGGCACACACCGCTTCCTCCGCAGACGTCACATTTGCTGAACCAGCCTGTTTTACCTTTACCGTCGCAGTTATCACATTCCCCGGTTCCATCGCAGGAGGAACATTCAGCAGTTCCCTCACAATCAGGACAATTCCCAGTACCAGCGCAAGCTTCACAATCCCCGGTGCCTCCGCACTCATCACATTCACCGGTCCCGCCACAGGCTGGACAGTCCGGGGCGGTTTTCGATAATTCTTCATATCGCTCTAATTGGTCGAGTATCTCCTGCTCGTCCATCTCTTCGAGAGCTTTGTTAAGGCAGTCTTTGGCTTTTTCCTCCTGATTCAAGTTCCAATAACATCTAGCCTTTCCGAGCCAAGCCTCGTTGTGGGTCCTATCCAACTTGAGTATATCGTCATACTTTTCCGGAAGCGTCTTTTTCTCCGCTTCCTCCAGCAATTCCTCCACCTTTTCCTTTTTGTTGGTTATCTCGGGATCTAGTTCCTCGGCCCTCTCGTAAAATTTTTTCGCCTCTTCTATCTTACCCAGGTCGACGAGTATATCTCCCTTTTCCGCGAGTAACTCCGCCGTTTCCTTCTCCTCTAAAGCTTTATCGAGGGATTCGAGAGCTCTTTCCGGCATCCCTCTCTTTTCTAACGCTTCATACCTGAATTTATATGCTAGAAAATCATCCTTGTACTCCAGCGCCTCGTCGTAATTTCCTATAGCTCCTTTGTAATCGCCTCTCCTATGAAGAACCGCGCCCCTCGTCAAAAGGCCGAAAAAACTATTCTCCAAACGTAAACTCTTCTTCACCCATTCTTCAGCTTTTTTTAGATCTCCATCGGAGAGAGATACGAGAGAAAACTTGAGATATATCTCGGGATCGTCCAAAGAGAGTTTGTAAGAGCGATCGGCTTTTTCGACCTCTTCCATGATGCTCCTCATCTCCGAGGTCAGAGGATGCTCTTCATGCAGCGCTTCGTGCTGAACTTTTACATCGGAAAATCGTTTCTTCGCTCTCTCCTTGATTTCACTCATAATACCAATATCTGAGTGGTACAATAACTATACAAATAAATCATCTTCGGTCCGCTCTAGTCAGCTACCTCCTCTTTCCCACACGCTGTTCGACACGTCATCGTAAACCGTTGCCTGCTGTTCCGTCTCCTCTTCCTCGTCCTCTTCCAAAAGCTCTCTTATCCTATCTTCGTTCAATACCCAGTAATATATCCTCCATTTCTTCCCGCTGGGAAGATTCGTTTTCTCCTCTTCCGTGGTTAGGATGTCAAAGTCCTCTAATTGATAGAAAACGTCTCTCTCCTCCGACGAAAGTAAGTTATCGGTGATAGATCTATCGTATCCAAAGAGATTCATAACTTTTTCCGCCATGTCCCCGGCGCGGTGCGGGTCCATATCATTCTCTTCCAATACTTTCTCGAGAGCTTTTCTTAGGTCTTCACGAGTTATCCTGCTCAAGTTTGATCACTTTTTATTTTTTGCCCTCTTCTCGGGCATCCCTCTTATTCATGCATCTTTCGGATACCGGATATACGTAGAAAATAATTAAATCTTCTCCCTTTTTTCCTTATTTTCTCAAACACGCCCTATCGGGACGTCCAACCGCTTCAGCAGCTTCTCGGCCCAGCGGAGCTTTTTTTCCTTGATCTCCCCGTTGCCTCCGTAGGGATTCTCAAAATCCCACCCGTTCAATACGACGTTTTCAGCGTCGAAATGATCGGCGAGAAAAGCCGCCCTATCTCCGTCGGTAAAACCGCCGAAGTTGTGTATGCCCTCTCCGGGCGGTTCGCATTGACATGTTGCTATTACCATTCCATCAAACCTCTCAGACCATGTTTTTATCAGTTCAATATTATCTCCATGAGCATGAATGACCACGGGTATGCCTCTTCTATTCATCTCTATCTGAAGCCTCGTATCGCCGTCTAAGTCCGTAACTATCAAGTCCGGTTCGACTCCTTTATCTATCATCTGTCTTAGAGCGGCTCCGGCTGCGATCCTAAAGTCGATTTCAGTTCTCGAATAAAACGGTCCGCCGATCTCTACCTCGCGACCTTCCATATCTTTCAGTGGCGACAAATCATCAGTCCCTCTAAGATTTAACAAGAGATCAGCCGCTCTTCTATCGCTCTCTTTAGAATATCCAAAATCGGAGACGATCTCCTCATACAACGGCTTCCAGTCTTCAAATTCCAAATATCTCACCTATTCCTCTTCGGAGTTTTCTTCTTCCTGCTGTTCCTTGAAGCTTCTTTGAGTTACACCGGCCAAGACTCCTATCAGTAATCCTAAAGTGATATTCACGGCAACCATGGGAAAAACGTTAGTCTCTTCAGCCATCCCTACCACGCCTCTTATATAATCTAGGGCGCCCCAGAATATGAAAGTCAATGCGAAAAGAGTGAGGAAAACCGCCCAAAAGGACCATTTGACCCTTCCTTGAGTTATGTAGGTGTCGATCAGCCTTCCCAACTCGAATAAAAAGATGGCTCCGATCCACCACCATATAACGGTATAGGAGAAACTCAATAGTATATGAAGAGGTGAAGTGATATCCTGATTGACTATCACGTTCCAACCTTGGATCGAACTTCCCAAAACTATAAGAACAGAAACGGCTGCAAAAGGCAGCCAGACCGAACCTGTAGTCACGGCCTCTTTTATCTTCATATAGCCTTCTAGAGATTTTCTATCGAGTTCATATATCCTTATAAATATATACAAACCTATTATGAAGAATATCGAGCCGAGACCGAATCCGGGTAATCCGGTCAGAGCTGAGACACCCTCGATGGCTAGATTAGTTATCAAAGCGATCATCCGAAAGAAGCCGTATACTAGAAGAGCCAAAGAGATCGGCAGGAGAATTTTTCTTTTGTTCTTTTGTTCCTGGAAAGCTTTTACAAAAAGGTAGTAGAGATTTTCTACGCTTTCACTCTGCTTTACATATACGGTTTTAACGTGAGATATATCTATCTTAGAAGAGATGATAGGACTGATGTACTCGTCTTCCGCTCCGTCGGTCACAAGTACGGCAGAGTCAGGATCGGTTTTTTCTAGAACGGTATCGAGTTCTTGACTCAAGATCTTATCCGATGCATAGCCTATAGAAGGATCACCGGATATGGTCGCTACTTCGACGTCCTCTCCTTCCTCTTTCAAATCGTCGTAAAGCGAGATAGCTGATAGGATGGAATTAGTATCGGAATCTTCAGGATCTTCTAAGCCCAGTTTTACCGCAGCCTGAAGATTCTCCTCTCTACCTATGATCGGGGTCTCCAACCCGGTTTTCTCACCGACATCGTCATCCCGGTCTGCACAAAGTATCAGTTTTCGCATCTATCTTCTCCTCGTTAGGGCTATTTAATATTCTTTTCCGATTATTTAGTATTTACCAATCACTTATCAGACGAGAATCAATCTAACAATCGAGAAAGATAAGCCAAAAATTCGTTCAAAGGCATCCCGCTTTCCCAGGGGATCTTGAAATTGCCGTGCGTTGTCTTTTGCACGTTCGGCAGTTTCCTGCTCAAAACTCTATATTTTTTAGATAGCCCTTCGATCTCCAGGGTGAAAAGCCTCCACTTATCTCCTCTGCAGCCTTTCAATCGGTAGGCGTAGATCGGCAGTAACTTCGTATCGGTGCATATCTCGATGATCCTCTCAGCCTGCTCGGTCAATCTTTTCTGGTCGCTGAGATACAGAACGTCGTCTTTCGACGATTTTACTTCTATCAGAAACGAGACGTCGCCTCTGACAGCGACCAAGTCGACGCCCAAACTTCCGGCTCCTCTCACCACTAAAAAAGGGATGTCTTCGACTTCCCGATATTTCTCTATCTCCTCATCGGTACATGTCTTAGTCGAATCCTCTATCGTCTCCTCGTCTCCGGCGAGTATGCTTTTGAGTTCTCTTTCGTATTTTCCCTGAGCCATGGTTCTCAACTTTTCTCGTATGATATCAAGGTTCCAACCTTTCGGGATCCCTCGGGAACAGTATCCCCTCGCGCACGTTATCCAGGTCTAACATCTGCTGGAGCAGTCTATCGACCCCGAGGCCTATACCTCCATGAGTGGGCATGCCGTATTTGAAGGTCTTCAGGTAGGATTCGAAGGCTTCCAGATCCACTCCCACCTCTTCCATCTGTTCGACAAGAACGTCGTAACGATGTTCTCTCTGACCTCCAGATACGAGTTCCTGCCCTTTGTATTCGAGGTCGAAATAAGTTGTCAGAGAAGGATCGTACTCCTTTCTCATCGCGTAAAAAGTACCTTTTTTGACTTTTGTTGGGAACTCAGTGATGAAGAAAAAGTCGGTATCGTATTCCTCCTCGATGTATTCTCCCAGCATCTTCTCCTCCTCGGTACCAATCTCCGGTTCGTCCTCCCATTCCCTTCCCATCTCTTCCAATATGTTTATACATTCTCGATAGGTGACCTTCGTAAAGGGATGCTCCGGTACCGTGATGTCGGCGCCGAGCTCATCCAGCTTTTCCTTTCCGTTCTCTTTAACGTAAGAAAGAGCATGAGCTACCATATAACTGGTCATGTCCATTATGTCTGCAGAACTTTCTATGAACGACATCTCAAAGTCTAGTGAAAGAAATTCCGAGGTATGCCTTACCGTTCCAAAATCCTCCGCCCGGTAAGCCGGGGCTATCTCGTAGACCCTTTCGAATCCCGCGGACATCAGCATCTGCTTGTAAAGCTGTGGACTCTGAGCAAGATAAGCTTCTTGATCGTAATAATCCACTTCGAAGAGGGTCGCTCCTCCCTCGGCTCCGGCGGCTACGACCTTCGGAGTGTTGATCTCGATGAAGCCTTCTTCTTGGAAGAAGTCTCTCAGACCCTCCAAAAGAAGATCCCTTATCTCGAAGATCAGTCTTTTTTCCTTCTTCCTGAGGTCGAGGAAGCGGTTGTCGAAGCGAGTCCCCATCTCGGCATTCACGTCATCGACTATACCGAGAGGGAGCGGCTTTTCGGCGAGCGATTCCACCTTTATGGATATAGGCGTCAGCTCGAATCCCAGCTCGGTCTGATCCGTATCCTTTTTCTTTCCTTCGATAACGACGACGCTTTCTCGAGGTATATCGACGGCGTCTTCGAAACTTTCCTCCCCCATCTCATCTTTTGAAAGCACGACTTGAAAGACGCCTGACCTGTCTCTAACTTTCAAAAATGCGATCCCGCCGAGGTTCTTGATCTCCTGCACCCAACCTCCGAGCTTGCAGGTTTCCCCCTCTTCTAGTTCGACTGCTTCCTCTGCATGTATACGTTTCATAGGGAGGGTAATAAAACGGGGATATAAAAGAGTTCAGGATTGAATTACTCGGGGCGACCCAAAAAATCATATATCTAGGGCCATGATTAAATAGCGATAGCATGGGTAAACAACGATATGACGTGAAAAGAGGACATTTCGAAAACATCGAAGGAGACAAACTGAAAGGACTGATGGATGAAACTTTTAAGGAAGTCTACGAAGAAGAGGATGAAGGAGAAGAAAAGCTCGTCGTCGAAGAAGACGGAGCTATCGCACACCTCGAGGTGTGGACCGAAGGAAGGACCGGCCTATGGGTCGATCTAGAGATGAACAAGGACGTCGATGACGACCTCGCGATGAAAACGATATCCAAATGGAACGATTTTCTCGAAGAAGCTACAGGATTCACGGCTAAAGAGAGGAAAAAGAGAGCGAAGAAAAAGGCTAAAGATGAATGAACCTTATCAAGACCTCTTTTTCTCTTTTATTTTCAAAAGATATATATAGATTCCGACAATAGCCACGGTAAGTGATGGATATGGCAGAAGAAAACAAGCTCGCGAATCCCGCCCCTTTAGGCCTCATGGGTTTCGGTATGACCACGGTACTGTTGAACATCCATAATGCAGGATTCATAGCCCTAGGAGGCATGATCCTGGCTATGGGAATATTCTACGGTGGATTTGCTCAGTTGATCGCCGGCTGGTGGGAAATGAAACAGAATAACACATTTCCCGCGGTGGCTTTCAGCTCTTATGGACTATTCTGGTTGAGTCTTGTCGGTTTGTTCATCATACCAGAAGTGGTCCCAAATATCCCCGCACCCGGCCTTACCGCGATGGCCGCTTATCTAGCGATGTGGGGCCTGTTCACTGGATGGATGTTCCTTTCCACCCTCAAGATGAACAGAGCTCTGCAGGTGGTCTTCGGAACACTGACTATATTGTTCTTCCTGCTCGCTCTTGGAGATGCGATGGACTCGGCCATGATCGGCAAAATAGCAGGGTATGAAGGAATAGTCTGTGGATTCAGTGCTATATATACTGCACTTGCGGAGGTCACCAACGAGTACTACGAAAAGACCGTGTTCCCGATATTCCCGGTTGAAGACTGATGGTATCGGTAAGATACATCAGACGGGGCAAGGAACCTAGAGAATGGGATCAAAAACTATTGGCGGATAACGAGGAGATGATCGTTTCCTCGTTCCGATTCCGCCTCCAAAAACCCTTTTCTTCTTTTAACGGACGTGTTTTGATAGAATCTGGGTATTACGGGGTCCTGTTCGATCTATGGGATCGATGGTTCAACGTGGTCAAGATCTTCGACGAGAAAAAAAGATTGAGGGGATATTACTCCGATATCAGGACTCCTCCAGAAAAAAAAGAGGACGGTTACGTTGCGGAGGACCTGTTCTTGGACTATTGGGTGGATTTAGACGGTGATTACACGGTCTTGGATGAAGATGAATTTGAAGAGGCAGAACTCCCTCCTGAATTGGAGAATAAGGTGTTGGAGACTTCAAAGAGGCTGAAAATTATGATAGAAGATGGTGATTATCCTCCAGACCCGGTCGAGAATTTCGAGATACCTTCAGAGGCGTTCGAGGAGGTAGATTCATACTCCGAAGGATGATATAATCCTAAAAAAAATAGAAAATGGTTAGACCGTCGGAGTATGACCCGTAGGGTGTGAAGGACTTAGATTTAGTCAATGAGGGTCACGTCTTCGGCACTCACACTCTGTACATCATCTATATTTTTGAGTTCTTTTTCTATCTCATCGACTTTTCCGCCCTCATCGGGCACGACTATCTTAGTGATTATAGCCTTCAGGCCAAAAGCGACTTTTTCTTCATTTGAACCTTTAAAGGTGCCGTGCTCTTCGACTATACCTTTGATCTCGTTCTTTATCTTATCGAGGTCAGTATCCTTGCCTTCCGGCATGATTTTGTAGACCATCATCACGTTTCCCATCTTATGGCCCCCTGAATCCACATTCTGGACATTCGTAAACTTCGCTCTGATCGCGACACTTTTCGCACCTGCCGATATCAACATTTCCACATTCTGGGCATGGGAAGACGGTATTCCTCAAACCTACAAGTGTTACACCGCAGGAGGTGCATCTATAATCTTCTTTCATGACAATCAACCCCTGTTAGAAAAGGGAGGTTATTTAATTTTGTCGCCGTTCGGGAGGAGACTATGTTATCTGCGAGTTATTTCGACTTATCCGCAGTGGGTAACGAGGATGACGGGATGATAATCCCTAGTCATCCGCAACGTTAGTGAGGATGTAAGGACGAAGTCCTGCTCATCCGCAACGTTAGTGAGGATGTAAGGACGAAGTCCTGCTCATCCGCAACGTT
>CAYWYD010000042.1:0-1949 GCA_964462425.1 uncultured Thermoplasmata archaeon | reverse complement strand
AGTGAGTTTTGATGACATTTTTGCAGGGTATACAGAAAGGCGCTGTTCTAGCTAGTCTTCTCATCAATCTATATTTTCTTTTAGGACCTCTAAACCTCTATCTAGACTCTTTCCGATACTAAGTTTTCAACGTCCACTATAATTCTATCCCTTATCTCCCGATATCTCTAAATCGGGTGGCTTAGAACGGCTTCCTCCGTAGAGTTCACCCTTTTGTTAAAACTAGATTATCCTTCCATCAACCAAAGCCGGCTTAGCGACAATTTTAAATATTCTGTTTAAGCTACACTTCTAATCGGTGTTTATAATGCACTATAATATAAGTTATTCAGACAAAGAGAAAATATATACGGTCTTTGCTTTTATTTTATTGATGTTTTCGCTCCTGTCTTTCGTTTCATCCGGTAGGGATACAGCTGTTATACAGGAAGCCAAAACTACGTCCATAGAAGCCATACATAAGCCGGAATGGGAAGAGGGCGATTATTGGAACTACACTTTCAATACTGAAGGATCAATGGAGGAGCTAGATAAGATATATCAAAAGGGCACGTTTAACATATCCGTCGAAGGTGAAGAAAATATAAGGATTGAAGACCAGTGGGTGAATGTTTATAATGTATCTTATCAAGGCAGTTACGATATGTGGGGATGGACTAATAAGTTCGGAGGTTTAATCGAGGCTGAGTATAATTTCACTGGCCATACGGACGGCAACTTATACTACGATGTGGAAAAACTAGCTCTTGTTTCCGGTGAATATACCCATGAAATGCACGGAGATGAAGATGATGTTGATTATCTTGGTGGGGTTGATATGACTATAGATGTTGAGCTTACCAGTAAGGACATTATTGATGAGAGAGAGTATACCAGTCTTTATGATTTTCCGATCTTAGACTCTGATAATTGGACGTCTCAGTCGACAATGAAGAAATCTTCATTGACATATATTGACTACATAGATCCGCCACCTACCGTGCCTGAAGAGGAATGGATCGAAAAGGAATTCACGCTGTCTCATGACTATGCCTTACAAGCGAATCCGCTTGGTTCCGGTGATGAAGGGCTTCAAATATTCGGTGATCATAACTGGGTCCGAAAAGGTAGACAAAGGAAAAAAGAGAATAGTGAAGATTGGGGAAATTGGGAAGATATCAACGAGAGTGATGTGGGAAAGTTAAAAAATGATTTTTCTCGAGCTGGATTTCCAGACCGCAGATATAGACAGAACTCTTACGCCAATCAAATAGGTTATTACTTAAAGGAGGGAACCCTCACCCTCAATAACTACCATCACAATCCATATGCACTAGAATTGGATGTGAACGATACTGTCCCGCAGACGACGCCTGGTGGAGATGTAGAACATGAGGTAACGGTCAAAAATGTAGGTACGGTGGAGGATACTATTGGATGGGAACTCGTAGATAACCAGGATATAAAGTCGACAGACGGACCGGAAAGTATCACTTTATCGCCTGGCGAGAGCAAAACGGTAACTATAGGATTAACGTTTTCCGAGAACGCTGAAATCGGTAAAACCCACGAGCACGAGATAAAATTCTATTCGAAGAACGACGATTCGGTTTATGAAACCGAAAACCTTAAAACAGATATACAATCCAAATATGGGATTGAAGTTCAAGTAGAAGATGAGAACGAGATAACTATACCTAGCGGGGAAGTGATATATAACTTTACTTTGGACCATGTAGGTAAAGTCGAGGATACTATAAGATGGGAACTCCTAGATGACCAGGATATCGCCTCGACAGATGGACCAGAAAGTATCTCTTTATTTCCCGGTGACAACAAAACGGTAACTATCGGATTGACATTTTCTGAGAACGCTGAAATCGGTAAAACCTATGAACACGAGATAAGGTTTTACTCGGAGAACGATCCTTCAGTAGATGATACGGTTTTGATCGAGACAGAGATATTAA
>CAYWYD010000041.1:0-20158 GCA_964462425.1 uncultured Thermoplasmata archaeon | reverse complement strand
AGTGATTTCGGAGGTTTGAAAGGATAGTCCGGATCTCTCAAAGTTTTATCCATAGATAAAAAATCTTTGAGAAGGCAAAAATCACTAGAATTGCTAGGCCTCTCCACCGAGTGAGACGAGGACATTAATCCTGCAAAAATTAACCCTCACGAACACCCGATCAAAAATCGCTCAGAGATCTCTGAGCTTTTTCACTATCGTTTTCTTCTCCGGCTAAGATCTCACCGTACTCTCCTCCACCGCCGGGCTTTATATTCACTGAACCTTCTCTGAATTTTTCCACCAGTTCTCCCACCTCTTCTCCACCTGCACTCTTTATCTCGTCGATCGGAGCATCGCAGAGCACTTCGACTTCGTCACCTACAGAGTCGATAAGGTCCTGCCATATTTTATTGACCTTCTTTGTGGTGGGGCTCGAATGACCCACGGCTTTAGCTATGATCTCCTGTAGTGGGATGAGATGCATGTAAGGAGGCGTCTCTTCTCTCTCTTCATCCGCGTCGGAGAGTTCTTCGACCCTGTCCTTCACGCCTTTCTTTATTGATCCGCCGCAGCTGCACCGCCAGTCTCTAGATACGGCCTCCTGGAAGCTGTAGTGCGTGTAGCAGCTGTTACAGGCGCTTTCGTTATACTTTCCCTCTTTCGGCGGTAATCCGACGTTGCGGATCACTTCGCCCTTTTTGCCGTCGAACAGTTTTTCTAGACCGTTAAAGCTCAGTTCATCTAGGCGGAAAGTGTTGAATTCTCTTGCCAATCGATGTGGAAAGGGTGAATGTGCGTCGGAGTTGGAAAGGTAAACAAGCTCGTGAAGTTCAGACAACCTATCCGCGTAGCTGCTGTCCGCACTCAAGCCCAACTCCAAAAAATGAACGTTTTTCGAATACTTCCCATATGCGGAGGAAAGAGAATCTTGATTACCGTATATACCGGTGTAGGGTGTGAACGCATGTGCCGGACCGAACAAACAACCGGTCTCTTTGGCCATGAGAGCGAGCTCTTCTCCCGAGAGATCGACACGAGGTCGTCCGTTGGAATCGATGTTGGACGAAAAGCGACTCAATCGCTCATACAGCTCTTCAACTTTTGACATCGAAGGGAATACCAAAAGGTGATGCACTCTGTCTTTCGTTTCGACCTCTCCGGTTAGGACGAAATTCATCCCCTTTTTGCTGAATATGGATTCTCTCTCCTTATCCAGTTTGCTTATCTTTTTCCTCCAGCCGGGATGTAGACAATCTCCGGTACCGAGAAGATCGATCCCTTTCTTTTTACTTTCGACGCTCAAGGTTTTGAAATCCATTCTCTCGGACACGCCGCTGGAATACTTGCCGTGGATGTGCAGGTCCGCGTTGATCTTCATGTTGTCTAGCCTAGGTTGTTCCGGGATTATAATGGTATCGGAAAAGACGCGGCAAGAAGGGACATGGTACTCAGGAATATTTACGAAACACAAGCAAGCGAAAAAACTTTTACAAGCTCGTTCAATCTCCACTCACGATGATAAAGTGGATATTAGCGGTCATGTTCATATTCATCTTCCCCGGTTTCACCCTTGTAAATGCGGTGTTCCCTAGAAAGGGCGAACTTGACGAGGAACTGGATATGCTCTATAGGCTTTCCTACGGCTTGGCCTTGAGCGTCGCCTTGACGGTGGTACTCGGATTCTTCTTGGGCGCGATCCTACCTTCGTCAGGAAGCACGGGTTATTTTATCGGAAGGAACATCTGGTTGGCTCTCGTTTCTCTTACGATCATATTCTTCTTTGTTGGTTGGTACCGCGGGGCCTATAGATGCATGAGGTATATCCATCCTTCACTTGAAAGAGAACCTGAAGGAAAATCGAGGGGAGTTGAACGTGAGACCGAGGAGATCAAGGAACTTCAACGTCTCACCAAACAACATAACGCTTTGAAGCAGAAGATAAAGAAAGTTGAAAAAAAGATAAAAAAAGGATCGGGAGATATGAAGGGGGATTATGAAGAAAAAAGAGATAAATTGGAAAAGCGGTTTGAAAAAGTGGATGAAGAATTGAAAGAAGCAGAAAAGAGAATAGAGAAAGAATTTTGAGAGGGATATTATGGATTTCAAGTATAAATTGGTTATCGTTGTAAGAAAAGATCTGGATATTTCGCCCGGAAAGCTCGCCGTTCAGGCCTCTCACGCCTCGGTCAGCTGTGCGCTCGAAAGCAAAAAGAAGAACAAAAAATATTTCAAGAGATGGAAGAAAGAAGGACAGAAAAAGGTTCTGGTCAAGTGTGACGATCTCGAACATATGCAGTTTTTGAAAGAGAGAGCTCAAAAAGAGGGTCTGGTCACCAAACTGGTGAGCGACGCCGGATTGACCGAGGTCAAGAGCGGGACTAAAACCTGCCTCGGTATAGGTCCGGGTCCGAACAACCTCGTCGACAAGGTAACGGGAAACCTCTCGTTATATTGAAAGTGAAACCATGGTGAAAGATCAGATCAGAGCTATAGGGATAGATGACGCGCCGTTCGAGTTTTCAGAGGATGATGTTCTAGTCGTCGGAACGGTAATGAGGTCGCCTAACTACCTGGAAGGTATACTCTCCACCAGAGTGGAGGTCGACGGAAACGACGCTACTGAAAAAATTATAGAGATGATCGACGGCTCTAAATTCAAAGAACAGGCGAGGGTCATTTTTACCGATGGGGCGGCTTTAGGTGGATTCAACCTTGTTGATCTAGAGAAGGTCACTAATGCAACAGATATCCCTATAGTTAGTGTTTCGAGGGAAAGACCCGATTTCGATAATATCAAAAAAGCTCTCAAAGATCATTTTGAGAATTGGCAAGATAAATTCGAGGACATAAAAAAAGGCAAGATCCACAAAGTAGAAACTGAACATAATCCAATCTATGTTCAAAAGGAAGGAACGGATCTAAAAGAAGCCGAACGATTTTTGGATCTTTTCACCGTTAGAGGCAGGATCCCCGAACCTATCAGGGTCAGCCATCTCATCGCATCGGGTATGATCAGAGGGGAATCGCAGGGTAAAGCGTGAATCGACTTCACGATTTCCCCATCTTATCTCGGATCTCCCGGAGGATCTTTTCACCCGCCTCTACAGCCTTCACGTCATCTCTCGATTTTGCCTTTTCGATCAGTTCTTCCAAAAGACTTTCACCCTTACTGTATTCACCTTTTGTTCGGTAGATCCTAGCTCTTTCTAGACGGGCCGCGGTGATACCCGCTTCTATCCCAAGACGTTCAAGTTCTTCTTCAACTTCTTTTAAAACGTTTAAGGCCTCTTTCGACTTTCCGTGGTCACTCAGGTCGAAAGCGTACTTCAATTTCTCTCTAGAAGCTCTTTCAACATCTTCTATTTTATCATACATCTCGATAACTTTTTTCCTGTGATCTATACAATTTTTCCATTCTCCCTTATTCCTGAACACCTCCGCGAGTTTTTTATGAATGCTGATTTCACGCTCCGAAAATTTCTTTCTTCCACCGAAGATCCAGGAACTCCCGCTCATTTTTCTTTCAAATCTAAGAGCTTCACGTAATTTCGCTATGGCGGAGTCGAATTTATTTTTATTTACTAGAATATCCGAAGCGCGCATCAACAGTTCCACCACGTCCCTGTAATTTTCTTCATCCATATTGATGTCGATGGATTTATTCAGATGATCTAGGGCTTTATCGAGATCACCTATCTTCTCAAAAACGATGCTCAAATTCTCATGTAATATGGCGTCTTTCCCGCCTTTCTTCAAAGCTTTCTTGAGCACCTTTTCGGCTTTTTTGTACTCGTTACGGGAGAGATACAGCATCCCTAGATTGTTGTAGAGAGAGACTTTCGCTTCCCTCTCTTCTTCCAATTCATCTATAAGGGACTCCGCTTTCTCGTAAAAGGTTTCAGCTTTGTCGTATTCACCTTTTTTCCGATAGACCATGCCAAGACTCAGATATTCGCGGAATTGTCCCTCAGTATCTTCCTTTTTTTTATACCTGGAAAGGGCTCTATTATGACTCTCGATGGTATCCTCCCACTTTTCGAGTCTCATCTTAGTATCCGCTAGTTTTTCTTCTAATCCCCTATCCTCTTTCCTTCTCTTCGCTTTTTTGTAAAACTTGGCGGCCTTCTCCCACTCTTCACACTTAGAATGTATATCTCCTCTAAGTATGAGATATCTTCTTTCCTTTTCCTCGGTCAGTTCATCTTCGGGAAACGCTTCAAATATCTCATCTCTAAAGGATTCATCCAACTGAGAAATCCTTGAAGCCAATCCCTCCATCTTTTCGAGAGCATCGCCGACCTCTCCCGCCTTCTCAAGGTGGTAAAGGATCTCTAGATCTCTATCTTCATTCTCAATTTTCCGAAGTCTTTCAGCCGCTAAAGTATGAAGTTCTTTTTTTCTTTCGAGGGAAGTATGTTCATAAAAGAATTCTTTCAAGATAGAATGGAGATCGACCTTTCCTTCGTCGGTCTCCTTCAATATGTTCTCCTTCTTGAGTCCCATCAGTTTATCGAAATCCCCTTTTTCCACGACCATGTCTTTTTTCACTGGGTCCCAGAAAACCGAAAGGTGCTGGAGCATCTCCCGTTCTTCCTCATCGAGAGCTGAATAGACTTCTTTTTCGAGAAATTCTCTCATCTTAGAGGATGCGGTCGGATGTTTTTCATATAACTCCAAGTAAAGTGGATGACCCTTGGTCTTCTCATAGACCTCGTCAGCCTGACTCTCATCTATATCTAACATCCGCTTTATTCCCTCTTTTTCGAGAGGTTCCAACTCCAGTTTGAAGATATCATCTCTCAGTTCGTCCCTCACTTCGTAAAATCCCAAAGTCTCTCTCGTCATCAAAATAGCTGTGAACTTTTTTCCCTCTCTCTTCTCTCTAAGAAGGATTTCAAGGAAGGGTTTGATGTCTGAAGGTAGCTTTTCACAGTCGTCGAAGAAGAAAACGCTTTTAGAAGAACCGACCGACTCTAAAAATTTTCTAGCTATCTCGGGAAGGGACAGCCCCGGATCGATCTTTTCACCGCAGCTTTTCACACAAAAGTCGTTCAAGACCTCTACAAAGGAGGATTTGTCCTCCCATCGGTGAAAACTGTACCAGAGCGCATCTATTTCTCCTCGTATCTCATCCAAAAGCTTTCCTCCGAGAGCGGTTTTCCCCATCCCCGCCATGCCTTCGAGGATAATGATCGGCGGGTCTTCTGTTTCCAATTTTTCCACCAAAGTGTCGATCTCCTCCGACCTTCCATATATCTCCTTTTTAGCCGGGACCTGTTTGAGAACCTCTGTGCTTTCCTCTTTTGAAGCCTGGGAAGGTGGGGTGAACTCGTCGGGATCTAAAACATCTCTCTTCCTCATCCATTCCGCTATATGGAGAGGTTCGATCTTCTCCCCGGTCCCGCTTTTCTCGTTTAATCTTTCGACAGCTTCCTTCACGCTCACTAAGGTATTTCCCTCCCTTTTTGTCTGCATCTTTATCTCTTTTTTCTTTAACTCGGCTTCCAGTTCTGTCTTTGCTTTTCTCCCCTTCTCGGTCAAAACGTATATCTTCCTTCGCCTATCGAATCCTTCGACTCTCGCTTTTTTTTCTTCTACCAGACCTTCCTCTTTGAGGTCGGAGAGCTCTCTACTAACGTTGTTTTTTCTCATATCGAGAAAGTCACTTATCCCGTCTTGAGAGAGATGATGATCCGCTACATAGTCCTCATCGGGATCATAATCATATCGGCTGAGGAGATATAATATCCGTTCTCTATTCGTTAGGAGCCTTTTAGTCAAACTTATCACTCCTAAATGTGATAATTCTTATTTATCAGCATCGATTCGAGGGAGATGAGAAAAGCTAGAGATCGGTTTAGTATTGGGGTGTCACCGGTGGTGGAGGACTCTTAGGGGCTAAATACGGATTGGATCTGATCACGGGTAAAAAGAAGAAAGCTGAGGAGGTATGATGATTAGTATTTTTAAACTTCCTAAAATCGGACTAGTCTTTCTTATTTTCCTTAGACACGGGCTTGATTTAAAAAGAAATATATATGATATATTTATATCTCTCTAACGTAGCGTAGTTATGTCCCCACTTTATAAAGGGCTATTATGGTTCTTACCGGGCCTCACGATCCTGGTGGTCATCTCGTTGTTCATCTTCGATGAAGACGGTAAGATGAGAGAAAACGCCGCTAAAGTCAAGAGTTCTTTCTGGAAGGCTAGAGGCGGGATCTTTTTGATCCTACTAGTCGGTCTTGCACTGGAGATCACGAACCTGATCAACGACCTCTACGAACCCGGTTTTCGCGTTACTAGCTGGGTCTACGAGTTGGAAGGGGTTTCTCACATCATATTGTTGCAGCAGAATCTCGATAATCCCTTCCTAGTACATTCTTCATCGATTTTTTACGTGCTCGGCTTATCGTTCTTTGTAGCTTTCTTTCCTTTCTACTTCATATTGAGAAACGAAATAGACCTGTTTGAGCAGCTGTCGAAAGCTTTAGCGGTCAACTATATGTTTTTGATCCCTAGCTATCTTCTTTTGCATCTTGTAGTCCCTTCTTTTCATGATCCGGCGGGAGTGGAACCTCTTATATATTCTAATGAACAGTATCACTCTCTCATTCTCCTGATCAATAGGCAGACTAACTGTTTTCCCAGTGGGCACACTAGCCTACCCTTCACTATGACACTGATAGCACTGTACAGCGCTAAACTCAAAAGGCTGGGGATCTTCGGCATCGTTTTCACGATCTTCACGGGCTTCGTCATAATATTTTTGGGAATACACTGGCTGATCGATATAGTGGGTGGAGTAGCTCTCGCATTCTTCGCTTACTGGAGCACCGCTACCGGTAAGATAGACCCTATTTTCAGACCCTTTATTGGCGGCTTTAAAAAGTTTACGTCTTATATCTTCAATAAATTTAGATAAAGGGATTCAAAGGAATTAAATAGTGATACTCGATAATGACACCGCTGATATGATAATAATATAAGGTTGGGTAACTATGAGTGAGATGGATAAAATTTTAGAGGCTATGGAAGATGTTGGCGTACCGAGCGAAGATCCGAAGGATCTCCCTAAATCGGAGAAAACTTTCCCCGATGGTTCAGATTACAGGATGGAGATCTCAGGAGTTGAACGACCATCGACGCTGAGAGCTTTGATAGAGGAAAGAGAAAAGAGAAACATACCGATACACAGGTTGATATCTACGGTTATGGGAAGCACATATCTGACCGACGATGAACTCGAAGAATTTGCACAATTGGCGCACGACAACGATATGGAAGTTATAATCACTCCTGGTCCGAGATCGGGCTGGAATACGGGGAGACAGGTCGCCACACCGGAAGGAGCGTTATCCGGGTTGAGAGTAAGAGGATCCGACAACCTCGTTAGGGCTTTCAAGGACGTTAAAAGATGTATCGACTTCGGCTTCAAAGGCTTCTTGGTGACTGACGAAGGTATGCTCTGGCTGGCGGATGAACTCAAGAAAAAAGGTTTGATCCCAGAAGATGTGACTTTCAAAGTTTCGATATACGCGGGACATGCGAACGCCGCCGGAGGAAAGTTGCTAGAGGATCTTGGAGCTGGAACATTCAACCCGCTCGGCGACATAAGCATACCTATGTTCGCGTCCATAAGACAGGCGATAGACATACCGATAGATATTCATATAGAATTGGCGGAATCCATGGGAGGATTCAACCGGTTCTACGAAGGGCCCGATATGGCTCGTGTAGCTTCTCCCTGCTACTTCAAGATAGAACCGGGCGAAGGTCTAGCAGCTACAGGCGGTATTTATAAACCTTGGACCGATCCCGAGTTCCACCAATTCCTGATCAAGGAGAAAGTCAAACACGCGGAGATAATCCATGATATAATCCAGGATGAATATCCTGAACTAGAACTTTCTGAGCATGGAGCGGAGGACCTCTGCATACCACAGCCCTGAATGTAGGTGTACCTCATGGATAAAGGTCTAGCCGGCGACTTCTCTATGCTTAGAGGAGAGCCGCCGATCAAATTTTTGACTAAAGCAAACCAGATGGAACGAGAAGGCAGAGATGTAGTTCGGTTTGAGATCGGTCAACCTGATTTCAACAGCCCTGAGAATGTGAAGGAGGCAGCCAAGAGAGCTTTAGATGAGAATTTCACTGACTACGTACCCACCACTGGCATACCCGACCTCAAAGAGGCGATACAGGACGACATCGAAAAGACTAGAGGTTTCCGCCCCTCGAAAGAGCAGGTCATGGTGCTTCCCGGTGCTAAGCCGGGACTCTTCTTCGGCCTGATGGCGACCATACAACAGGGAGACGAGGTCATCTATCAGAACCCTTTCTACTTCACCTACGATTCGATGATAGGCTACATGGGAGGAAAGAAGGTACAGATCCCGCTCCACGAGGAAGACGAATTCAGGATGACGCCGGAACAGATAAAGGAGAGGATTACAGACGAAACTGAGTTGATCCTACTGAACACTCCTCAGAATCCGACCGGTTCAGTCCTTACGGAAAAGGACGTGAAAGCGATAGCCGAGATGGCGGAGGAACACGACATCTTCGTTCTCTCTGATGAAGTATACAGTAAGATGCTTTATGAAGGCCTTGATCATCATTCTCCGGCCTACCTAGATGAGTGTAAAGAAAGAACCATACTGATAGACGGTTTCTCGAAAGCTTACTCCATGACTGGCTGGAGACTAGGCTATGCTATAGCTCCTGAAGATATAGTGCATAAGATGGATCTTCTGCTCGCTGATGCGGTCTCCTGTACCACATCGTTCGTCCAGAAAGGCGGAGTCGAGGCTCTAAGAAACTCACAGGACTTCGTAGATCACATAATGGACCACTTCGCAGAAAGGAGAGAAGCTATCGTTTCTGGTCTCAACGAAGTCCCTGGGTTCAGCTGTATCTATCCTAAGGGCGCTTTCTACGTGTTCCCGAACATAAAAGAGACAGGGATGGAAAGCGAAGAGTTGGCCGATTACCTGCTTGAAGGGGCCGGAGTCTGCCTCCTGCCCGGCACGGCTTTCGGAAGCCAGGGAGAAGGATATCTTCGACTCTCCTATGCGAGTTCACTGGACGAGATCGAAAAGGGTATAGAGAGGTTGAAAGAAGCCATGGCCAAGAAGATTTAAAACCTCTTCATTTTTATTTTTTTTGAAAGGGCAACTTTTATATTGGGGTAGTTGAATCGGTTCAATGGATCTACGAGGAATCAACATGGGAAATATAAGGCCAACATACATAAAACGAGTCGCGATCGAGCTGGTAGAGAGGTATCCAGAAGAGTTCGATTCAGAGGATTATGAACACAATAAAGATAAAGTGGAAGAACTCACGGATGTAGATTCAAATCAGATGAGAAATAAGATCGCTGGTTACATAGTGCGGTACTTGAACAGAGGTAACAACTAGATTTTTTATTCCCTCGAGTTCTTTTCAGCCACATTCACACACATGAGTAGATCGTCTACCGTGTGAAGTAGCTGGAGCGGCTCACCTTTAGCTTCGCAGATAAGAGTGGACTCTTCCAATTCTATCTTTATGTAATCTTCGTTGTCAGGTTCGATGGAATTTTTTACGATCCCCGCTTCTTTTTTGTTATCGTAATCCAATTTTAATTTACAGTCGATGTCACTCATCTCAACACCAAGAAGTAATCATCTCATCTTTTTTCCGCTCTCCAGTACTACTGCCTCTGTAGAACCGCTCATCTTGACCAATTGCTGGAGCTTTTTGGCATATTCTATTCCTTTAGCTTCGAGAAGTCCTTTGATATAATCTGCTAAAAATTCTCCCGATTCCACCTCTGACTGGTCATACTTCCATTTTTTAGATTCATCCCTACCGAAGACAACATAAAATCCATAGGCGATAGATTTGATCCTTGTTTCAGAAAGATCGTATTTTTCTATCCGATTTATCGCTTCCTCTTCCCCTTTGACTTTGAAAACTCTAGCCACTTTATCGGCGAACCGGGCTTCGGCGGGCAGTTTTTTGAACTCGGGAAGATCCTTCATCTCTTTTTTCTTTTTCTTCCTACTGTACAATTCCCTCAATGTTTCTCTCGGGCGAAGATCTTCATCTAAAACTTCCTCGATAGCTTGATCGTCGTCCAATACGGAGCGTAAAACTCCCTTCTTGTGATCGCCCCAATATTCTTCTAAAAGCTCGTTTATCGTCCCTTCGTCCAATACGGCCCCTCCGGTTTTCTTGAGAAGAGTCACTATCGGTCGTTTCTCCCATCTTTCAAAGTCGAGAGATTGCAGGAATGATTTTAGATCGTTCCCATAACACCTATCTCCATTGATGAAGAGATCAGATCTTTCCTTTAATGTTTCCCTTGCTTTTTTGATGTATCTTTTGAGAAATTGATAATCCGACAAGCCTTCAAAGTATTTATCGGATAGTTTCCCGGGGACCGGTATTTTTTCCTCTGCTCGACAGCTTTCGCAATCGGCTTCACATTTCATCCCGAATCTACCGCTGAGGGAAAAGGATCTAGAATTATCCTTCGATAATTTCCTTTCAGTTAAAACGACGAAAAGATTGACATCGTTTTTGGCACAGCTTTTACAGATCGAAAATTTTTTTCCTGCACTTTTCCAATCTAGGATGAGATGAGTACCTCCGTCGTTTTTATCTGTATGACCGCAGGAGTAAGAATCACCTCCACCCGAGAAATGATACGGGACTTTTTCGATAGCATCTTTCAAAAAATCTTCCGGAGGTTGAGGATTTTTCCCGGTACACACCACCTTATCTTCCAGCGAGTAAAAATGAAATCCCTTTTCAGCTTCCTTATCATACGTTATCAATCTTTTTTTAGGATCTTTGAAGTGTTGAACGCCTATCAATCTTTTTTTGCCCGCTTTACCCTTTTTTGCGTAGGCGATCTCACCAACTGGCGTCTTTGCAGTGGTTATCAGGTCCGCCTCCTCTTCTATGCCGAATAAGATGGTGCCTGCAACGGCTTTAGAAAGATCCGCACCTCTTTTGGAATACTTCTTCAATTTCTTTTTGTTGTCAGAATACTTAGCTATCTTTTTTATCTTTCTTTTCGCTCTTCCGTATTTGCATAAAAGACAACTGTCTCTACATTCTGGTATGACCTTTAATGGATCTTTGGCCAATTTCTTTGCGTCATTGATCAATTCCTTTTTTTGGATAGAACTTGCCTTTCGAGGACCTCTTCTGAGTCTCATCTTATTTAGCTACCTGTAGAAGACTAATAAAATTTGTGTAGTTCTCTAATAGGGCCTCAGTCTTCGGACTCGAAGGAAAGACCGATCGGTTTTTTTACATGCTCCTTTGCTCTTTTAGCTTTGACGATCTCTCTAGCGACCGCCTTTTTCCGAGGAAGGCTCTCTGGATCTTTAATCCCTTCCTTCGAAGCAATTTTATTTAGTTCCTTTCTAGTATTTTCATCGACTAGTTCCTCGACCTTTTGCTCTATTTCGCCCATGATATCCATTTCCTTATTATGATTATATTATTTTACATTTTTGAAATCAAGAGGTCTAAAAATTTAGAACGGGGAAAAAGGTAGAAAAAAATTTAACGATGGACCTTCTACCATGTCTCGGTAGGATGCAGGAGATTTGGACCGAGAAGTACAGGCCAGAAACACTAGACGAGGTCTATGGACAAGAAAGGGTTATAGAGAGATTGAAAGCCTACGTTGAAAAGAAGAGTATGCCTCACCTTTTGTTCGCGGGGCCCGCCGGGATAGGAAAAACTACTTCGGCTATAGCTCTTTCAAAAGAACTCTACGGTGAAGAATGGGACGCTAATTTTTTCGAACTCAACGCCTCTGACGAAAGAGGTATCGATGTGATCAGGAATAAGATAAAAGAGTATGCGAGAACTTCTACGAGAAGTTCTATAGGATTTAAAATAATATTTATGGACGAGGCGGACTCTTTGACCCAAGAGGCTCAAGCCGCCCTTAGAAGGACGATGGAGAAATACTCGCATAACTGTCGATTCATACTATCCTGCAATTACTCCTCCAAGATCATAGACCCCATCCAGTCGAGATGTGCCGTGTTCCGTTTCCGCACCCTCATCGAAGAAGATGTCAAGGAATGGATCGAACATATAGGTGAAAAAGAAAAGCTAGATATCTCCGAAGAAGCCAAAGGATTGTTGATCAAGGTAGGTAAAGGCGATCTTCGAAGAGTGACAAATCTTCTCCAGATCTCAGCATCTACGACTTCTGATATAACTGAGGAGATCGTCAGGCGGAGCGCAAATATAGCTAGACCTGAGGATATAAAAGAGCTGATCGGGACCGCTTTTGAGGGTGATTTTTTAGATGCGAAGCGTAAACTTGATACACTCATCGTGGAATATGGTCTTTCTGGAGAAGATATAATCGAGCAGATCCACGACGAGATCTATGATGTTCCTATGGAAACTAAGAAGAAGATGAGACTTGTAGATAGGATCGGTGAAGCAGAGTTCAGGCTGGTCGAAGGAGCTGATGAGAGGATCCAATTGGAAGCGCTGCTCGCCGAGATCGCCATGAAGTGAACAATTTATTCTCCCATCACTTTTACTTTTATCTCTCTATTTCTGGGTTTCACGTCCATATCGCAGAGGATCACCTGCTGCCATGTTCCAAGATCTATCTGTCCGTTGGTGACCGGGGCTGAAAAACTAGGACCTATGAACGAGGCCCGTATGTGGGAGTGGCCGTTTCCATCATGCCATTTTTCGTGATGCTTGTAATAGGTGTCCTTCGGGAAAAGTCGATCGAGCGCCTCGGAGATGTCATGTACTAGTCCGGATTCGTATTCGATGTTGGTGATCGCGGCGGTAGAACCCGAAACAAAGAAAAGAACCATGCCCTCTTCTATACCGCTTTTACTCACGATCCTTTGGCCCTGTTCAGTTATGTTCTTCACGTCTAGATCTTCTTTCGTACTGACTTCAAAGCTCTTCTTTATCACTTTCATGGTGTCCCATATGAGGGGAATTAATAAATCATTTTGTTCTACTCGACTAGCGGATCTCATCTGCCTTTTCGACTAACTTTTTCACACGATCACTAGAGACTCTATTGGAGGTTATCTCGTCTTCTTTGAAATAGGTGCCGATTATCGCTCCATCGGAATTAGTTAAAATTTTTTGTATATTTTTATCATCAACCCCTGATCCGGCCAAAACCGGGACTTCTACATCCCTCTTAGCGGCTTTCAGCTCGTCTATGTCGACTTTTTCTCCCGTTCGATCACCCGTGACAATAAGGCCGTCAGCGTTTCCTCTTCCCGCTGCATCTTTGGCTGTGGAACTGATATCTTCGGGATAGATACTTTCAGCGTGTTTGACGTCTATGTCTGCGAGGATGAATACTTTCATATTGAACTGATCTCGAAACCTTTCTATCTTCCCTGCTTTGCCCTCTATGTAGCCGCTCGGGGTGGAGTGACATCCTGTGTAGACGTTGATCCTCACGAAGGAAAGGTCTAACACTTGAGAAATCGAAAGGGCGCTTTTCCAATCATTCCTTAGAACATTCACTCCAATCGGACCTTTGAATACATCCTTGATATCGCTGCATATAACTGATAAAGCAGAGACAGTCATCTTAGAGGCTTCTTTATTGAAAGGTTGGTCCCCGTAGTTCTCTACGATCAGCCCATCTATACCTCCCTCGGCCAATCTTTTAGCGTCATGTATCGCTCTCCTTTTGACTCTATCTAGATTTTCGAACCGGGGACTTCCGGGTAAAGGAGGGAGATGAACCACACCGATTACAGGTTTATTCGTTTTGAAACCTAACATGATCTATGTATGTAGGGGATTATATTTAAGAATTGAGACCAAACTAACCGGTGCACTCAACTTAAAAAATCGTTAGATGGTCAGATATGACTTTAAGCTTTATCTCTATAAGTAGTACCTTTCTCGTCGAGCGAAACCTTTTTTAGGGCTTATCAAATCAAGTGTTCAATATATCAAGAACATAAAAAAATACACTTATGTTTTTATTAGAAAAAACCTAAATAAAAGAGTAAGATGAAAGGAGCAAAAAACATGGAGAAAAAATTAACTTACATGGCGTGTGTCTTCACAATAGGGATGTTGATCCTTTCTGGTTTTGCCGTTATGGCAAAGCAACCTATACTCCCCCACGAGAGATATGGTGTGGCAAAAATAGATGGTAGTGCTGCACCAGACGGCTCAGAGATCAGTGCGTGGATACACGGCGTTAAGTATGGAAGTAATGAGACCTATTTTGGAGATGGTACTTATAAAATAGAAACATCTGGTGACGATAGCTCAGTTCAAACGACCAAATATGGAGGTCTGAATGGCGATCCTATCACCTATAGGATCAACACTGCGGATGAAATGTATATCGCTGACGAAAGTGACACGTTTCATTCTGGTGAGAGTACGAAGGCGAATCTGACTTTCAGTTCTACAGAGCAACCGAACACCGATGTAAAGATAAATGAGATCGTAACTCAGCCAGCTGATAACGGATCACAATACGTTTACATTTACCAGGAAACATCTATAGACCCGGCGAATTGGAAATTGAGTATTCATGACGGATGGGAAGCTACCCTAGACGAGCTCACTACCCTAGAAGCCCTTAACAATCTGTACGTAGACTTGGGTGCTTCGGACGTTTTGAACACGGGAGCCGATCATCTTATGCTCTCCTGGATTCCTGAAAACACGGATATAAACGGCGGAAACCCAGTAGTTATGGACAGGGTCGAGTATGGCTATCAGGATACACAACCCGATAACACAACCCTTATTGATCATCCTGGTTCACCGGGGATTGATGAAGGGTTGATTAGAAGTTCAAATGGAACCGATACGAACAACTGTAACAATGATTTCGAATTAGCTCCTGCAACTCCACGAGCCACCACTGTTGAATATGGAGTCAGCGTTACTGCCCCAACTGATGCATATGAAACCACAGCGGATCAATATTCATACGATTTCGATGTGGAGAATATAGGGTCTAGAGAAGATACTTACGATCTAGCGGCAAGCAGCAGTAACTCTGATTGGTCCGCTAGTGCTCAGTCTTCCAATGTTACAGTTTCGGCAGGCAGCACTTCGACAGTTACTGTAGAGGTTACCATCCCAAGTGGTGTGACAGACGGAGACAGCAGCGAGATATCTTTAGAAGCGACCAGCCAGGTAGATTCAAGTATAAACGACTTAGAAACCATGACCGTAACTTATGCAGAAGCTGGAGTGACTATCACAGCACCTTCCGATACTTCAGAATCGACTACAGGAACAAAAACTTATGATTTCGATGTAGAGAATACGGGAGATGCGGACGATACTTACGATTTGATGGCAAGCAGCAGTAATGGTGATTGGTCCGCTAGTGCTCAGTCTTCCTCAATTTCCGTTCCTGCTGGCACCACTTCACAGGCCACCGTTGAAGTGATGATACCCGACAGTGCATCACATACAGACAGTACTGAGGTGACTCTAGAAGCGGTCAGTAAATCAGATGGCACTGTGAGCGATTCAGATACCATGACAGTCACTTATGATTCTGGAATAGAGCTTGGCGTGGCCGTCAAAGCACCAAATGATCAGATTTCAGTAAGCACCGGTACACAAACTTACAATTTCACTGTTGAGAACACCGCCGATTCGGATGATACCTACGATCTATCGGCAACATCTTCAAAGACAGATTGGACCGTTTCAACACAAAGTGATATTCCTGTTCCCGAAAGTGGCGAAGAAAACGTGAGTGTTGAAGTGACTATCCCGGATGAAGCATCTGACAGCGAGGAAAGCGTCATCGAGCTAAAAGCGACGAGCCAAACAGACGATACTGTGAACGACTCCGATTCGATGACCCTCACCTATAATTCTAGTGCTGAAATGTCAGTCAGCGTTACGCCCCCATCTGATCAAACCGAGACATCAGTAGACGAATATTCATATGAGTTCGAGGTGGAGAACACCGGTGATGTGAGTGATACCTATGATCTATCGGTAAGTAGCAGTAATTCTAGTTGGTCCGCTAGTTCTCGATCCTCATCGGTAGATCTTTCAGCAGGCGGCACTTCGACTGTCACGGTTAATGTCACTATCCCGAGCAGTGCAGCGAACGGAGACAGTATCGACATAGCTTTAGAAGCTATCAGTCAAACAGACGATACTGTGACCGATTCTGATTCGATGACTCTCACATTCAGTATTGACGTAGATGTTGGAGTTTCCGTGACCGCACCAGATGACAAAGAAGTAGATTCCACTGGTGAATTCACTTACACTTTTACAGTGGAAAATACAGGAGAGACTAAAGATACGTTTGACTTGTCAGCCTCCAGCAGCGGAATTTGGACCGTAGATGTACAGGGAACTGTCGAGATAGAAGCAGGAAGCGAAAAAGAGGTTGATTTAGACGTTACCATACCTGAGGATGCATCAAATGGAGACAGCAGCGATATCACCCTAGAAGCGACCAGTCAAACAGACAGTTCCGAAAGCGCCTCAGATACGATGAAGGTCACTTATTCTTCAGGAGAGGGTATTTCGGGCCTAGGTCTGCTTAGTTCATTATGGGTCCTAATCCCTATAATAATCATAATAATCGCGATAATCGTGGTGTTCTTGTGGAGGAGATCAGAATCTGAAGAGGATGAAGAGGAACCTGACGAGGAATCCGAAGAGGAAGTGGAATTCGGTCAAGAAGATGAGGAAGATGGAGAAGAAAGTTATTTAGAGGAAGAGGATGAAGAACAGAAAGAACAAGATCCTCAGTCCTCGACTGAATCTCCATCTCCACCTCTAGGATCTGAGAAGGAACAATCTCCTGAGCAGACAGACGAAACCGGAGACCTTGAAAGCTAAACTTATAGAAAAATGGTAGAAGTATCTTTAGAAAGAACTAGGAGGAAAAGTCGCCTTAGATAGTTAAGCTTTCAATGTTCGACTGTCCATTCAACAGGTTCCTCTGCTGAATTATAAATCCAATAGCCATTACCACCTTTCATCACGAGAGAGGACATATCTCCTTCGATATATTCGATGTTATTCTCCAAGCTCTTATTGAAGACGCCTACCTTACTCACTTCCTCGGGTAGGGTTTCCTCTGCCGACCTAGCTTGATTCGACGGATAACCGACCATGTTCCATCCGGGCTCGAGAGAGATCGTGGTATTTTCATCCTCGGTGAGGGAAGCGTTGAAAAAAATCGAATCATCTTTTTGCATACGTATCCAGAAAGATCTCTTACTGTTCAAGCTTTCCAGATCGTTGAACTTATCGTCTCTTTCCGGTATATATGTCTTCCATTCGTCCTCTTCAGCGTTGTAGGACATCACCTTCTCATAGCCACCCTCAATATCTTCCAAAACGTCAGATATCGAGTTGCTACTGATCTGATAAGGTAGGGAAAGGAAGAGCCACCCGTCACTTTCCTCTTTGTACGGCAGATCCATATAGTGATATACCCTAAAGGTCTTATTCACCTCGTTGTTCGTATCATTGTATTCTGGAATGATTCTATTAGGATTTATCTTCACCTCGAGTTGTTTTTCCCCTGGCTTTGGATCTTCCCACGTCAGAGTCACGTTTCTATCACCGTTGATGGTAAGTTCCTTCGAGTCTTCTCTCTGGCCGTCGACCCAAAGTTCGCAGGAGATGTTCCTCAAAGGAGGTGCCACATAATCGTATTGGTAATATATATCCGTTCTATTGACATCGATGCTAACGTTTATCGGTTCGTCTTTCCCTTTTTTGATCTCTTCAGAAGTCTTTCTTATCTCGCTCACTTCAAGGTCGCTGCCCCCTGTAGCTTCTTTTTCATACTCGTTGACCAACCTAAGAGGAGACGCATCGTATATTTCGAAGTATCCCATCCCCACTTGTAAATGCCCTGGTATTTTGACCTCTACGTAGTAAGCGTACATCATCTCATTATCTATCTCCAAGGAGGTCTGATAAGTCGAGTCGTTCATCTTGTCCATATCGACGGACCTCCATTCACAGGATTTTCCTTCCGCATGTTCGGGATCGTGCCATCTTCTATCACTGTTAGGGGCATAATAAACCCTCACGTGTTTGATATCCCCCAGATGATTTTCGTATTCGTCCAACGTAGCAGTCAGGTTCAGATAGTTAGTTTCATTGTCTTTACTAGATATATTACTACTTACATCTTCTATTTCCGTCCATTGGTCGAGTTCCCCCGTCATGTAGTCCATACCCCCAAAGCAATTCTCTATCCATCTACTGTGATGAGCCTCCGCTGCTCCGGTATACATAAAGTTGGTCTTCTCCCTTCCATATCTCCAATTTACTCCCGCTTCGGTTAATTTGTCAAGGAAAACCGTTTCAGAACCGATCGGAAAATATGTCCCGTCGTGATCCAGCTCGTATTCTCCCTCACCATTGAAAGCTCCTCTTCCGCAGCTTCCAGAGATAGAGACCATAGTATCATTATCGATCAGGTCTAGCTGGTTGGGTATACCCCAGACTTCATAGGCGAGAGATTGAGGGTTAGAAGGTTTTTTTGCTCCTATCTGAAGAGCTTCACCTATAGGTATCATGAGACTCGCGATCTCATCCGAGTATTTGGCCCACCCCGTACTGTTCTGTATAGGAGGTCTCCCCCAATCCCAGTAATATCTTTTAGTGGAGTGAAGAAGATCCTGAATCTGTATCCAATCACATTGAGCTACTTTAACTCTGTCATCCAACATGGCAATGAACCATCTCGAATAACCCTGTTTGGAGGTCCCTTCGCTGAAGATTCCCTTGGATAGATCTCCCCCCATATCTTCTGTAAGACGCTCAAAAAGAGTATGGGCCATAAGGTTCATCCTGAGGAGCGGATATATGTAATTCATCTTTAATATATCTGGAGTCATTTCATCGGCCAACGTGACAGGCAGCATCGAGGGAAAAGTGATCTCGTCCTGGCCGGTAAAGTTGAGGGATTCCCAATTCTGAGGAAATTCTCCAGCGAGCATCATCGGCATATTATATCTATTCACAGCCTTAAGAACGATATCCTTTAGACTGCTGCCTTTGATAGACGGGACAGCATGAACATTCATAAAAGCTCCATACCCATTCCCGCTAACATCTGGATAGCCATCTGGATAGACGAAAGCTGCAGCATGTTCGAGGTGTACAGTCCTTCTTTTGTCCATCGAACCGTTCATCAGCGCCTCCCGGGGAAGCATGGTATATTCATCTCCTCCCAGTGAATCTTCCCCTCCAAATGATCCTTCGACCACATTAGCGCTCCCGAGATACCAGTGGCTTATCTCATATTGTGCCTCGCCATCGCCGTCGATGTCTTCTACGGTCCAATTTAAATCCTCTAAAGTCATGTTTTTGATAGTATCTATATCATAAGGATAGTCGTCACCGAGCTCTTCACGATCGAAAAGGCTCTTTATACTGTAATTTCCATCTTTATCCTTCACCTCTGTTTCCATATCCACCCCATCAGTTTTAGTTTCAAGTTCCGTGTCCTCGACTGCAAAAGAAGCTGCAGTCCCAGAAAGGATCAACAGCGCTATTGAAAACAGCACAAAAAAGATATTTCTGTTATTGGATGAAGAACCGATCATTCTATCATTATCATCTTTACTGTTCCAGTATTATAAAAATTTTCTTGAAAATACAGCTATCATGGTATGAAAGCAATAGAAACATTTATTTTAAACATCATGATTTTAGGATAGATGATGAAAAGACCCTAGCTGAACCGGTCAAACCGGTGATGATGAGGATATTGAGTGCTGATCTAGGGTTCGATTAATCTATCCCCCTCGGTTTCGTAGGGCGCTAGAGCCATCAAAAAGAACCCCATCCACACGACCAAAAATAGGGAGAGGAGGATGTGGTCAGGACGGTATAGATGATTGATCAGAATACCTGCTACCGGCAAGATCACGGAGATAAGCAGATAAATAAATATTCTAAGAGGCGAACGTTCTCTAGCCATTGGATAGGGAAAAGTACTGTTAAATAAAAGGTTTTGGGTTGGGATGATTTTTCCATATTAATGGAAGAGGAAAGTTATAAAACATAACTTTCTCATCTACTGCTAGCTCATAAGGAAAATATATAAAGATATTTTCCTTCATCGCTATGATTGTATTATTCGCAAAAAATTTCGTCAAGATTTAAGTAGTGATGATACTAATCA
>CAYWYD010000040.1:0-20340 GCA_964462425.1 uncultured Thermoplasmata archaeon | reverse complement strand
GCGCCATACAACAGGACCGGGAGAGGCGCCGGATATGTATTCAAAGGCAGCTCTACCATGCAGGCAAGTTTACAGGTCGGAGATGCTGAATACTATAAATACGGAAACGAATCTGGAGGGCGATTTGGATTCAGTGTAGGTGCTGTTGATCTACCAGTGACTCCAAATACAAAAGCTAATCCCATAATCGGTGCCCCCACTGCTGATACAGGCGGAAAGACCTATGTCTTGAGACTACCTTATACTGAACCCCAGATCCAATTCAGAAGTATCTACCAAGGAGGGGATAACGTGACAGCCTGGGACGGGTCCGTCTACAATGCCAGCGGTAACTGTTTAAATCTTACCGTGAACTCCAGTGTTGGGCCGAGTTGGGATCATTTCCGCCACCTCAATATCACGGGATGGGTTGATAACGGGTTGATAGGTGGAAGTTCTACTTACCCTGAACTGGACTATCCAAACACTAGATGGTTCGTCAGCTATAATGGAAGTGGTTGGTCGCTCGAATCCAATCATCCCAATAATGAAATATTCATCAACTCTTCCGTTCTTAACTTCAAAGATAGGTTCTCTGAAAATTGGACTCTATCGCTATATCTGGGCAATCAAACGCGGCATACTATCAACAATGGAAGTAGCGGCGGTTGGGGATCAAAGGATACGCCTAACACGTGGGATATCAATTGGAACCTAACTGCCTCGGACGACAGGAACACGTCTGTTTCTAATGAGATGGGGATCAGTAAATTCTGCTCGATATGGACGAAAAACAACGACTTGAAAGTCACGGGCTCCGTGGGAGAGACAGTGTATCCATCTCAATCGGGCAAAAATCCTAACGTCACATACAGTGCAAACTATGATTACAACCTCACGGTCTTCCCGACGGATTATCTAGATCATGTCAAGTACTGGGACAAGATCGGTCTTGAAAACATATCGGTCCAGACGGCCTCTATCGGTTGGACCCCTATGGTCAATAACGAGTTGGGGGAAGGAAGTGGAAGCGAAGTCGACCTTTTAGGAGGGACCCAGGCAGCTCCGAATTCCGGTAGAGAACAAACCGTAGAGGTATCCTGGCGTGCTACGATACCTATAGGAACTACGGCGGGCAGATATAGGTCTGAAAATATCGTTTATCGAGTAGAGAACTGGTAGGTTTGGACTTGAGATACTTGATTTTAACTCACCACGCTTTAACGACTCACTTCACGTACTCGTCGAACCATTCCAGCATTTTCTCGAGCCTTTTCATCCTCTGCTTCGGTCTTCCTTCTCTCGCCAAATTGTGATTTTCACCCTCGAACAGCACAAGCTTTGAATCGACGCCGTGATATTTCAGGGAAGAAAACATCTGGATGGCTTCGGCTTCCCAGCACCTGTAATCTTTTCGGGACGTGATGAACATGGTCGGCGTGTCCACCCGGTCGGCGTACTTCATCGGCGAATGATCCCACAGTTTCTCTACATCTTCCCAGGGATCCGCACGTATCTGATCGTCAACGAAATAATATCCTATGTCCGTCGTCGCGAATTTCGAGATCCAGTTGCTTATACTCCTGAACGAAACCGCGGCTTCGAACCTGTCGGTATGTCCTATCACCCAGTTGGTCATGAATCCTCCATATGAACCACCGGTAACTCCCAAACGACCCTCGTCGATGAAATCGTATCTTTCAATAGCTTCGTCCATCACGTTCATAATATCTTCGTAATCTCTTCCTCCATACTCACCGGTGATATCTGCAAAGACGTCTCCGTTGCCCGAACTGCCGGAAGGATTGCTGAACACGACAGCATAGCCTTCATTCGCTAGTATCTGCATCTGGTGGAAGTGAACCGTACCGTAAACGCACTTGGGACAGCCGTGGATCTCCAGGATGGTCGGGTATTCCTCGCCTTCTTCGTAATCTACCGGTCTCATCACCCAGGAATCTATCTTCCGCCCGTCGGAGTCTACCTCGAAGTATTCAGGTTCGGAAACTTCATGCTCCATATCGTTGAAATCGGTCAGTCTCTTCTCTTCTCCGTCGTAGAGGTATAGTTCTTGAGGTCGCTGTTCTCGAAGCGCTACGTAAACGGACTTTCCGTCGTGAACGTCGAACGTATCTATAGAACCCTCCTTCTCCACTACAGGTTCTACACTTTCCTCGAGATTGAACTTGTGCAGTCCCACGTCGTTACCTTCCGTGATCAGGAAATGATAGTCGTTCTCTTCGACTCTCACCAGTTCACCTCCTCCAAAACGCACGTCGGTGAGCAAGCTGTTCCCGAGCGAGCGGTCCATGTCGGTCAGTTTTTCATGATCTTCTTCTCCACGCCTATAGATATATAACTCGCGGTTTGTATTGATACCCATCCTTTCCATGTCGGTAGCTTCGAACAGTATATCGTCGTCAATATACCTCGCTCTATCGATCGCTAACACTTCGTCGGTCAGCTTTTCTAGTTCACCACTACCTAGGTCATACTCGTAGAGATAGTTCTCCACTTTCATCATATCTTCATACTCGGTCACGACCAGACAGATCTTATCATCATGGATATCGAAGTCAGTCACGTTCTTATAGCCGCCCACCAGCAAGTCTATCTTTCCTTCTTCGATATCCAGTTCGTACAGGTGCAGGCGTTTCTTGTTGCTGAAACCTCTCTCGTTAGACCAGAAAGGTATCTCGTCGAGTTCGTGGTAATCTTCACCTTCTTCTAATTCATCTTCTTTATTGTTTTCTTCCTCGTCTTCTACTTTCTCCCAGACCATCGCGAATATACCGTTCTCGGATTTCTTTAAACCGCCTACCTGTTCATCTATCGTGAACAGGTGCTCGGCCTCGCCCCCGTGGATGTTGATCTTGAAGAACTTGGTCTTCTCCTTTTCTTCTTCAGTCTTATTTTCCTCGTCTATACCCATATCTCTCCCGGAAGTGAACAATATCTCTTCTTCGTTCAACCAGACGAAGTCAGAGTCTTCACCGCTGTTGGTCAGTTTGTACATCTCTTCAGTCTCGCTCTCTAATATCCAGAGAGTAGAAACGTAATCGTTCTCTTCCTCGTCCATCTCGTGGTGAGAAAAGCAGACGTGATCTCCGGTCGGTGAAAAGTTCGGATTCGATAGAAATGTGTAATCGGTCAGGTCTTCGATACTGAGTTTAGTCATGATCTCACAACACGGATTCCCCTTGAAGATTATAAAAAGATTTGGAATCGATATCAGTTATATAAGAAAATAGTTCCAAGGTCGGTAGGGAAGATCGATCAAAAAATCAACATCTCAGAGAACGAAAAAGCATCGTCTACACTTATTAACCACCGTTCTTTATCTTTCAATATGCAGAGTTCGGAGCTAAAAGAAATAGAAGTGATATTCTTCGATGTAGACGATACTCTCTTCGACCAGCAGGAAGCGCATCGAAAAGCTCTATATCGGATCAAAGATAGCTACGACCTCTTCGAAGGGATCGATAAGAACAAGATACTCCAAGCCTTCGAAGAAGCCGACGAGCAGGCAATGAATGAGTTCATTGACGGCGTCCCCATCGAGGAACTGCGGTGGAACAGGAGCAAAAGATTTCTAAAGAAGCTAGGTGTAGACGAAGATTTTATCGAAACCTTTCATGAAGAATTCTATCGTATCTATCCCGCTCTTCCTATCGAGATGAAAGGAGCTGAAGAAGTGGTCAAATCTTTAGCCTCCGGTTACCGACTGGGTATACTCTCCAACGGTACCGAGGAGATCCAGATGAAAAAACTTCAGGCTTTAGGTCTCACCGAGTACTTTGACGAATTCATCTTCTCCGGGAACGTGGGATTCAGAAAGCCCGACAAAAAGATATTTCTCCACGCCCTTGAAAAGGTGAAGACGAAAAGCGACCGTTTCCTTTATATTGGCAACTCCTTTAGAAGTGATATAAAAGGTGCCGATGAGGTCGGTATGAAAACGTGTTGGCTGAATAGAGACGGTGCGGACAAAGCTGATGGAACGAAGCCTACTCTTGAGATAAGAGAACTGCCGGAACTTCTTGAGGTTTTGTGATCGTAACACTCTTTATGGTCTTTGTCTCAAGAAAGTCTACGGAAGCTTTATATCTCTCGGCCGCGCTATCGACATAAAGGTGAGGGCAATGGAAGAAGAGATCGCTGCCTGTGGTTTGTTATGTCATGAATGCTCTATTTTTAAGGCTCACAGTGACAAAGAACAGGCCGAAAAGGTTAGGGATTGGTTCTTAGAGGAGGGCTTTCTTGACGAAAAGAAGAGTATAGAGGAGTTCATGGCAGACGGCCCGTACTGCTCGGGATGTCACGGGAACAGAGAAGATCACTGGTCTCCCGAGTGCTGGATTCTGCGGTGCTGTATCGATGAAAAAGAGCTTGACAACTGCAGCGGATGTTCGGATTTCCCCTGTTCAGGGTTGGAGGAATGGTCGACTCGGGACGAGAGTTATGCCGAAGCGCTGGAAAGGTTAAAAGAGATCGAAGCCGATTCTTGATAGATCAGAGACGTTTTTTTATAACTCTGCTTGGGAGAAATTTAACACCCGAGCGAGCAGTGATTTTTGAAATCTATGAACTCTAGGCCTTTTCCCCATACGCCACCCAAACCAATTCTAGATCGTCTTCCCCTTCATCTTTTTTTACTATATGCTCCACATCTGGAGGAACGTGAACCGACATATTTTTCTCTAGTTCTATCTCTTCGCCGTCGATTATCGCTTTGCCGGTACCACCTATGACGGTAAAGACCTGGTTCCAGGGATCCAACTCGTCCTCGTTTATCTGTTCACCTTCTTTTATGGTATAGTAAGCATGTCTCACTCCGTGTCCATAAGCTATAGGGACCGCACTGCCTCCATGGACTTTACGTGAATGTTCTCTACCCAGTTCCGTAACGGTGGGATATTCCGTACTGAAAAAGTGGGTCAAGAAATGATATAGCATCTGGAGTTTCTCTCCTTCTAGACTTTCACCCTCGGGCACACTAAAATCTAGAGGTGCGGACTCCGACATGTGTGATCTCCCAGTTGCGGTCATGCCGTTCCATTCTCCCGACTTCAACTTTTCGAAGGTCTCCTCCGACATCGTCAATTTCAGATCTCTAACGCTCTCCTCAGCTTCTTCAACGGACACCTCATCCTCTTTTAACTTAACTATATGATCGTTCTCTTCGCCTATCGAAAGGTGAATAGTTCCTACTACATCTGATGGCTTTTTCTTATCATAACATCGGGCCATGTTCTTCAATATTTGGAGCATGGCTTCGAAACCAGATTATATTATTTAAACCCTTTTTAAGGGATTCAGGCCAATTCCTTTTTAAAGGAGATCCAGGCGGGCTTCTTCTCAAAACCTAATTTATCGTTGAGATTCACTATAGCTTTATTTCCGGTTTCATTACTGGTTTTGATCTTGGGAATTCCCTTTCCCTTTGCCTTCTTTATCGCCTTCACTTTCATAGCGGTAGCGATACCCTTCTCTCTGTACTCTCGTTTGACTCCGGTCAGCCAGGTGGAAAGAGAATCATCTTTCTTCCTGAGCATATTTCTGCTCATACCTATGAATTCGTCATCCTTAATGGCTATGATGACTCCTTCAAAAAAGGGCTCCGGACGATCGAACACTTCTTCGATGTATCTATCGTAATCCATACCGGTATAATCGTCGTGCGTCGGCACGTCTTCATACAACTCCTCGTGGAGTTCGTATAACTTCCTCTTGTTTTCCTCATCATGTTCTAATTCTTCCAAAGAAGTAAGAACTATATCTTCCTCGGCCAATTTCTCTTCTAAACCTGTATATTCCCCAGGATCGAACTCGTCCACGTCTAACACCGAAGTCCATTCTCTCATGAACGGCTCGAAACCTCTGTCCTTCAAGAATCGCAGCGATCTCTCTTTATCTTCTTTTGCATAACATACGAGTTTTATCGGATCGTATTCCTCCAGCTCGTCCATAAGATGTCGGTAAAGCTTAGAGCCGTAACCTTCTCCCTGGTGGTCCGGATGTATCTCTATATCGACCCTGAACTTGCCCTCTTGGTAGTTCCACTCCGTCTGCGTGTAAAAATCATGTCCTATCACTTCCCCGTCTAGTTCCGCAACATACCTCTGATGCTTGCATTTCTCCGGCCTGTTCTCGTCACCGCGCCTGAATGATTCTGCGCTCTGTTTCATCTCGGGATACAGGAGATTATGCATCCTAGCGATATCTTCAGCATCTGAATCATCGAATTTTCTGATGGTGAGATTTTCTTCCCCGTTCATGTTCCTCAAAAAATGAGATATTGTTCAGCATATAATATATTATGGTTAGGTCTAGCTGTTGACCATTTTCTCCGTAATGGATTGGCCGATGGTACTCTCTCTTACCCCATAGAAGAAAATCTAGAAAGATCTGAGATGACTGCCTAGAACCTAGGATTAAGGATATCATTCGCTACAAAAAAAAGAGGTAGTAGAAGGAGCCGAGGTTGAAAGAGGGACTACTAAATCTTCATCCATCCAACTCAATCCTTTTTCCATTCATCCTCCAAGATCGAATATCGGAGCATATCGACGTATTCACCGTCGACATAGGCCGTGTCTCTCGAAACGCCTTCTTTTTCAAATCCTAGGTTCTCCCATATCTTCTGAGAGGCGGAATTGGTCTTTAGAGTTCTCGCGAGTATCTTGTGAAGATTGAGTTCCTCAAAGCCGTAGTCTATTATCAATTCGGAAGCTTCGGTTCCATAGCCTTTTTTCCAGAAATCTGGGATTATCCAGAGTCCCATCTCGGCTCTTCCCAACCATTGATCGATATCGAATAGGGAAACCATACCGATCCGGTCGTTCACGTCCCATATCAGAAGATGAAGCTCGTCATCGTTCTCGGAAATCCTTTCAAGGAACTTCTGTTCCTCTATCTTGTTTATCGGAAGATGACTTCTCAGCGACGATCTGACTTCTGGATCATTGATATTCTCGACCATGAATTCCAAGTCTTCCTCTTCGACCGTCCTGAGAGAGGCTAGTTCACCTTTTAAAAACAGCGATCCCGGCATCTTTTCACGGAACGTAATTGTTAAACTTATATATTATATTAACGGGATTAGAAGTAGTGCGATCTATCTGCCTAACATCCTCGACTCGATATATTTGACTCTACCGTGGTACGAATCTTTGCGTTAAAATGTATCGCTGAGTCTATCGACAAAAGAATAGATCTAGAACATCTTGGTTGGTAAGGAATCTGCGCTTTATAGCAGCTTATCGGCTAAAGTAGGGGACAAGAAGGTGCTTACCAGCACGAGGATCCAGATCTTACCCTCAAATATATTGTAATCAGCAAGAAGCGTATCCCAAGAATTTCCCATGATATAATGACCGAAGATGAATTCGAAAGCCACTGTCAAGGCTAACCATAAGATCCCGATCAACCCTAGGTCCTGGGGAGTGTAGTCGAGAGAAATAGATCTCAGGAAGAGGTAAGCCACGATAAAGATTATGATGCTTAAAAGGATCGAGCTTAGAACGTGCCCCAGATACTCTCCAAGAGAAGGTGATATGATGATCTCGCGTATGCCTGCATTGACTATCGCCGTGAAAACTAGCAAGCCCCAGACTCCGACAGCATATAGGTATAATCTTTCACCCATATAAGATAGGAAGACTTTGTTTGTAATAAAGGTTTTTGCCTTCGACTCTTTCCCCCAAATTCCAAAAAAATTTATATAAAGGTGTTTGTACGGTCATGCAAGAATGTTGAACAGGGTCAAGTCGTATCTAGATAAACTCACCTTATTCAACAGGAACGCGAAGATGCTGCTCAGTTCTACTATAATCTATTCTTTCGGCTACGGCATCTATAGGGTCCTGTTCAACCTTTATATCTTGGAGATCGGTTTTTCCGGCGCTTTTTTGGGCAACCTTCTCGCGGTCAACTTCGCCGCCGCTGGTATAAGTTCGATCCCCGCTGGAAAGGTCTGCGACGTCATAGGTAGAAAGAGGAGCATGGTTATCTCTACCGTCGTCATAACCATATCGATGCTGGTCCTCGTCTCGGTCGAGATCAAAGCCGTACTTCTGTTGGTGAACGTTGTTAGAGGCTCGGCTAACGCGATGAGGAGGATCTCTAGGTATCCCTTCATGATGGAGCAGAGCGACGAGGAAGAGAGGATGCACCTTTTCTCCACTTCGGCTTCACTGCGGATGTTCGCGGGTGTAGGCGGTAGAGTTCTAGCGGGCATCTTACCCGCGCTCTTCCTCTACTACGGAGGCGTCACGATACCGGCGGTGCAGAACAGGATGGCGATGCTGATCACGGTTTTCTTCATCGCCGTTTCACTGGTCCCTCTGCTGAAGATAGTGGAGGAAAGAGATTATGTGGACAAAAAACACTTGACCTCTTTGAAAAATTGGATAAAGTTGGAAGATACACAACTCGTGAAGAAACTACTAGTGAACTCCGTTCTGATAGGTTTCGGAGCGGGTCTTATAGTCCAGTACTTCAACGTTTTCTTCGACCAGTTCATCGGGATGAGCAGGTTCCAGATCGGAGTTCTAATGGCCGTAGGTAGATCGAGCATGGGTGTCTCGGTGTTCTTACTCCCCATCCTGGTGAATAGGGTCGGGAAAGTCAGGTCCGTGATCGTGACTCAACTCTTCTCAGTTCCCTTCCTAGCTTTGATGACCATTTTAAGGAGTCCTATCGGGGTGGGAACAGCCTATGTCATGAGGACTTCTCTAATGAATATGAATCACCCGGCTTTCAACAACTTCATGATGGAAGTCACACCCGAATCGGAGAGAGGTACGGTGAGCGGCTGGAACTACTTCGCTAGAAGATTGTCTAGAGGTGGAGGCGTGCTCGGAGGAGGATACGCAATCGCAAGGAAGGCCTATATCTTCCCCTTCTACATCACGATGGGATGCTACGTCTTAGGGTCTTTGTTGTACTATTACTTCTTCAGGAAGGCGAAGGAGGGGATGAAAAAGGCGAAATGGATCGACAGCTGAGGATGCATCAGCTCCTTAGAAACCGATATTTCAATCCAGAACTATTCTCAAAATTTTTCGAGACGGAGTCGCAGCAGAGAAAAAGCTGATATACACTAAAGGATATACACATATGAACATCATGAACCCACTCACTTCCGAGTTATGGTCCCCATACTTGGTAGGATTTGGAATCGGAGTGTTGGTATGGGTGGGATTCCTGCTTTCCAACAAGGCGATAGGGTGTTCCACGGCATACGCGCGCAGCTTCGGTATGTTAGAAAAGCTGGTCGGCGGAAAAGAGGTCGAAGATAAACCGTACTACCAGAAATTCGTGCCCACGATAGACTGGGAATGGATGCTGGTCCTGGGTGTGGTGGTTGGAGCTTTGATCTCGTCTATACTATCGGGAAGCTTCAGAATCGAAGTGGTCCCGGCGGTCTGGGAGAGTACCTTCGGCTCAAGTCAGATCCTCAGGCTCGTAGGCGCTTTCATCGGCGGATTACTTCTCGGTTTCGGAGCTCGGATGGCCGGTGGGTGCACGAGCGGTCACGGGATAAGCGGTACTTCACAACTATCCTTAGGCAGCTGGTTGGCCTTCTTGTTCTTCTTCATCGGCGGTATTCTGACAGCTCTAGTCATCTATGGGGGGATCTAGATGCTGGAGAAGCTTTATAAAGGAAAGAAAAAGCAGCTCCTTCTCGGTTTCTTGATGGGCGTAGGTTTCGGTTTTCTGTTGGATAAAGGAGGAGCCACGAAGTTCGATATAATAGTGAATCAGCTGTTACTGAAAGACTTTAGAGTCCTGAAGATCATATTCACGGCGATAATCACCGGTATGGTTGGAGTTCATCTTATAGTAAGATACCTACCTCCAGAACTTCAACCGAAGTCCTTTCGTTGGAAACCGATCGTCGTCGGCGGTCTGATCTTCGGTGCGGGTTTCGCAATTTTAGGTTTGTGTCCTGGCACTGCGGCAGGCGCGATGGGAACCGGTGCGGTGCACGCAGTCTTTGGTGTCATAGGCATGCTGGTAGGAGCGGGTATATTCGCTTTAGTATATCCCCATATCTTAGATTTCATGTCCGATAGTGACTTAGGACCGGTCACTATACCCGATTCTCTCGGCGTCAATGCTTGGTGGATTATACTTGCTCTCTCTATCGTCCTAGCTTTGGTGATGTATCTGTTGGAAACTTCTGGATTTTGAAGTTCCGAGGGACATTAGCATGGATAATTACTTATATCTTAAAGGCATTCTTTAATCATGGGTGAAGATATGAGCTTGATAGTAGATGTGAAAACAAGAGAAGAGTATTATATGGACCATATAGAAGGAGCTTTGAACATCCCGGTGTGGGATCTTGGATTTTACCTCGACTTCCTAAAAGATAAGGAAGTAAAAGTATACTGTGGACCTAGAAGAAAGAGGACAGAGATGGCTATGGACTTTCTAGAGGATAAAGAGGTAGATGCCGAAGAGTTACCCGTTGATCAATTCGATGATTACGAGTGGGTTGGAAGACCGATGGTCAGCGCGCTGAACTACCTATCGGTCAAACCAGGACACGAAGAAAAGGTGGAACAGATGATGGAAGATCTCTGTGAGTTCACCATGGATAAGGAAGGTTTTATAGGAACAAAAGTGGTGAAGGCGACAGATGTAGCTTACGGTGGATCGATGTTGCGGGGAGAACGGGAAGAGATAGAGATCAACCCGACTAAATACATAATGATAACTTACTGGGACAGCAGGGAGAACCACGAGAAATTCCACGATATCGAAAAGATAAGGGAAGGCTTCAAAGAGATGATGCCACACTTGTCTGTGATGCCCTTCGAGGAGCACGCCGAGATAATACACTAGGCTTTACACAAGAAGTTTATTGCATAAAAGGCAAAGCATCGAGAACATCTACTTAGAACATCAATAGTGGCTCTTTAGCGAACTTTCTGGGAGATAGAAGTGATTACATCGTTCTCTTTAAATTCTCATGAGTTAAAAATCTCAAATATCCTATAAGGCCAACATTTGTCTAATAAAAATAGCTCCCATCTATATTTTATTTCAACCGCAGTATTTCGACCCACAGGTTTAAAAGCGAAAACCGAAAAGAGTGGTTAAGAAGACAGATTCACTTCTCTCTGATTAGTTCCGCCAAAGCTTCCGCTAATTTGTCATACTGGGATTTAGCGTCACCTCTCTTCCTTATGTAGCGGTCCGCCCCCATATTGAGGGCTTTCTGAGCGACGTCCTCGTTACCCCTGCCAGTGAACATTATGAAAGGAAGATTCTTGTTCTCCTTTCTGATCGACTTCAAAAGATCTAGGCCGTCACGGGCTTCCATCTTGTAGTCCGAGATAACCGCATCGTATTGCCCTTTCTTTATTTTCTGGAGGCCTTCTTCGACGTGTCTAGCGAGGTCAACTTGAAAATCGTAATCGGATTTTTCTAGAAATATCTTTGTCTGAGTGAGAAGCAATTCTTCATCGTCCACGAACAATACCTTCATCTTTTCCGATTTTTCATCCACCATGGTATGTATTCTCCTTAAATATCATATTTGTTTTTCAGCTCTTGCTGGATTTAGGTCCTTTGATCGTGATCCCGCCTTCATCTATTATATATTCATAAGATTTTCGAGCGTGATCGCTCCCCCTCATCTTCAATACCTTCAATTCTCGCTTCAAGATATCATCTTTGAATTTTGTCTCCATATATATAACGGAATCTGCAAGATACTCTTCAAACGAGGCCTCATCTATTTTCGGGGTGTGCTCGACTATTCCTATCCATGTGCAGTTAACCCTGTCTAGTAATCTCGAAAGGGTTCTGACCAATCTTCTCTTTTTTTGTCCTTCGGGAAAACCTAGTATCCAAGCTGATAGACTATCGATGACCAACCTCTTACAGTTCATGTTGTTGACTTCATCTATTATCTCCGTGGTCAGGTCTTCCACGTGCATCTCTTCACCTACGGGTCGATCTAGTATTTTGAACTTGCCCTCCTTTTCATATTTAGAGTAATCGACACCCATATTTTCTCCGTACTCTGCGATCTTATCTTCTGGTTCGACGAAAGTCACGTAGATGCAGTTCTCGCCGTTCTCCAATCCCTCTTTGAGGAAAGAATTGGATAGCATGGTCTTACCGCTTCCCGGTTCTCCCGAGAGCATAACGAAAGAACCTTCTATGAAACCACCGCTGGTCAGTTCATCCAATTTTTCTATCCCGGTAGATATCTTTTCACTCATCTATTTTCCTCCAGCTTTTCTAGAGAGAACCTATCAGGAAGACTGTTTCTCTCCCTTAGTTCTTCGATCAGCAGATTTCTCAGCCACTCAGAGACTCCCCTACCATCTCAGTCTTCCGTTGCCCTCGTGGTCTTCTTAGCATATTATACCTTAAATTTATGCTTAGTACTTAAATCTTTTTTAAATTCGTGTCTGTCAATTCTTTAGTGATTTTTGACTTATCAAAATGATCTATCTATAGGAAATAATAATCTGGGTGATTTATACTATTTTTTCAGATATGAGACATCACTAATTTTTTGACACACTCAAAAAAAGAAAGATTTTATATAAGGATTTTAGCCTTTAAAAACAACTTATAGGTGGGGCTTGATGTCCATAAAGCTACTTCTTGTCGATGACGATCCTTCATTCCTAGAGCAAGCTGAGGCATATCTGGAGAGTATAGAGCAGGAAATGCAAATACAGACCATTTCCTCTGCTGAAAAAGCTCTAGAGAGGATAGACGAAGAGAACTTTGATGTTATAGTTTCTGATTATCAGATGACTGGAATGGACGGACTACGGTTTTTAAAAGAGATTAGAGAGGAAAGACACGAAAAAATTCCGTTCATAATGTTCACCAGCAAAGGTAGAGAAGAAGTTGCGATGAAGGCTTTGAATCTCGGCGCCGATAGGTACCTGCAGAAAGGGGGCGATCCGAAGAGCCAGTATGGTCTTTTAGCTAATGCGATCGAACAGGAGGTAAAGCATCGCGGTACCGAGAAGATTTTAGAATTGACAAATTATTCGGTCGAAAAGGCGAGTCCGGAGATATATTGGATCACGCCAGAGGGGGAATTTACCTATGTAAATGAAACTGTCGCTGAACGGTTAGGCTATTCAAAAAAAGAACTGAAAGATATGCATATCTGGGATTTAGATCCAGATCACGGCAAAGATATCCGAGAGGAGCGATGGGAGTTGTTGAAGGAAAAGGGCGCCCTAAATTTTGAATCTGAGCACCAAACTAAAGAAGGCGAGGTATATCCCGTCGAGATAACAAGCCAATATATCGAACATGGGGGCGAAGAATACGAATTCGCTTTTGCGAGAGATATAACCGAGCGGAAAAAGCGAGAACAGGAATTGAAACGGAAAGAGAGATATATTGATCACACTCCAGAATACATAACGGTCGTCGGCAAGGAAGGGGAGATAAAATATCACAGTTATCCCTCCAATGATATTTTAGAATTGGATCCGAGTAAATTTATGGGATCCGATGCGATGGAATTCGTTCATCCCGACGATAGAGATGAAACTCTAGATATGTTCTGTAAGCTTCTCGAGAATCCTAGAGAAGAACACGAGATGGAATTACGGGGAAAAGCGAAAGACGGCTGGATATGGTTTGAAGTGAGAGGTGTAAATTATCTTGATGATCCTGAAATCGAGGGGATAATAGTGACTGCCCAAGATATCAGTAAGAGAAAGGAGGCGGAAGAAAATCTAGAGGAGGGGAAAAACAGGATCGAGAAACTTCACGAGACAAGCGCGGAACTGCAGACCTTTGATTCGAAGGAGGAGGCTTATTCTTTTGCCATAGAGGCAGCTGAAGATATATTTGACTTTGAGATGTGTGCTATACATATTCCAGAGGAGGACGAGATGAAAGCTGTAGCGATATCTTCTGAATTTTCTGAAGTCGCCTCCTCCAAAAATAAGCCTCTACCGATCGATGACAGTATAGCCGGGAAAACATTTCTACAGAAAAGATCATTTATCGTCAAAGATATGGAGGAAAATGAAGAGGTCAATCCCACCTCTGACGACTTCGAATCGGGGATTAGTGTTTCCATAGGAGAAAATGCTGCCTTTCAGGCAGTCTCCACGGAAGTAGATCATTTTGATGAAGAAGATTTAAAGATGACAGAACTCCTGATGAGGCATGTTTCTGAAGCTTTAGATAGGATACAGGCCAACCAGAGAGAGGAATTCCTCCACTCTCTGCTCAGGCACGACGTTGGAAATAAGAACCAGGTGATCGACGGATATCTAGAGTTGATAAGCGAGTATGATCATCCAGATGAAGTGAAAAAATTCGTGGATGAAGCGAAGAAAGCGGTCAAGGAGAATGAAGAGATGATAGAGAAAGTTAGGAAACTTAGAAAGATCGGTGAAGAGGAGGAGATCGATGAGTTCGAGCTGAGATCGGTGATGGACAAGGTGTTGTCAGAATATCGAGATCAGATGCGGGAAAAAAGTATAAATTTAGATATGGACGAACTTGATATCACGGTCCAAGGAGGAGCCTTGTTGGAAGAACTTTTCTCCAATCTTATCGAGAACTCCATATACCATTCGAATTGTGACGAAATCAATATCTCTTCTAGGACCGAAGAGGATGAATGTGTGGTCTCCGTAGAAGACGACGGGAAGGGGATCTCTGATGAAATGAAAGATAAGATATTTGAGAAAGGTTTCAAGAGAGGAAAGACAGCGGGGACCGGCCTAGGGTTATACATCGTGAACGAAATAGTCGATAATTACGGTGGTAGTATCGAAGTGAAAGATTCCGACCTCGGAGGGGCCTGCTTCGATATAAGACTCGAGAAAATATCTACTGAGAATGAAGATTGAGATTACGGAGTTTACTCTTCTTTCAGCTTAAGCAACTTTTGAAGCCTTTTCTTCCGCTCCTTTCTTTTTTGTTCGAGTTCTTTTTCTTTCTTATGTTTCTCTATATCTAACTCCTCTGGAGTTGAAACCACACCGGCGAATGTACGCAGTATTTTATCGTCTATCGGGACGATCAATCCCTTAGATTCGAGAGAAGATAGGACCTCGGGTATTTTTTCCTTACCCCATTGTAGGTGAGAGATCAATTCGTCCCCGGATATCGTTTTCTCTTCTTCCTTTTCCTCTTCTTTTTCTTCCAACGCCATCAGTACCTTTTTTTCCTCGAGGGTAAGATCTTCTATCTCTCGTTTAGCCTCTTCTTCGTCTAGATAATCTATGTAGAAGAAATCCGTGACTATGTCTAGAGGTATCTCAGTAGAGTAGATCAGATCGACCTGAACTTCGCCCTCATTTAAGTGGAATATCTTCAGATTGACCCTTTTCTGTTTAGATACAGGATTCAACCTGATGACGTCTTCGGGAGGTATAGTTATAACGACTTCTCCTTTCGCATCTTCGATCCTTAATGTATTATCATCACCGATCTTGAAGATACCCTCGTTCCATTCTCTATTCTTTCCAGATTTCCCTTTAGATCCGTAGGAAGGGATGTACCATATATTTGCATCTCTAACTATCTGTCTCAACAATCTCTTCTTTAAAACCTCCTTAGCTCGAGTAGTTTTGTTTTTTATCAAAGCTATAAAGTCCCCTTCCTCTGTTTGGTAATTGAAACTCAATACTTTAGGTGAATCGGCCTTGGGATGTATCAATTTTCTGTCCATATAATATATGTTTTTGATGTCGATAGATCCGGATTTTTCACGCCCTTCATAGATCAATTCCGTGTCCGTAAGTTTTATTTTAAAAGGAGTCCAGTCCTTATCTTCATATATCTCTTCCCTGGTCTCTACCTGTTCTCCCACGGGTATGATAGCCCTATCCAAACGGTTATAGAATAATTTCTTTTTGTTCTGATTCGGATCGTTTCCCTGCATGTTTTAATGACCCCTGGCTAAATAAGGTCTAGTATGGTAAAACCTACTTGAGTATTTATAATTTACCTGAATTTGAGTTTGTCAAAAGTGTAGTGATTTTTACATTTTAGATATTTTGAAATATATTATATATTATTCTGAAGTATGACGCTTCTCGTGGACAAATCAGCTATATCACTAAAAAGTTGACAGGCTCCTGAATTTTTGGCTTTATCAGTGGAAGACAAGATGAAATCGACGTGATCTAAAGAGATTCTTTTATAACTTCTATTTTTTTCTTTCTAAAGTACTGGTATGTTAGGACAATTCTTTTATATATCACACCTTCTATCCCTCCCAAGGATGAAGACATAAAATGTCTATTAAAGCCCTTCTCGTCGATGATGAAATATCTATACTAAATCAAGCTGAGATATTTCTAGAGAGGATCAGTGAGGAGATAGAGACTCATACCGTGAGCTCCGCCGACGAAGCTCTCGATATGATGGATGAAAAGGAATTTAATGTCGTAGTTTCAGATTATCAGATGCCTGAAAAGGATGGTTTGAAGTTTCTAGAAGAGCTGAGAGAAGAAAGGGAGAACGACATCCCTTTCATAATGTTCACCGGGAAGGGTAGAGAAGATGTGGCGATCAAAGCTTTGAATCTAGGTGCCGATAGATACCTGCAGAAGGGTGGTGACCCGAAAGCACAGTACGAGGTATTGGTCGATGCGATAAAACAGGAAAACAGTCGACACTGTGCGATAGACGAACTGGAGGACAAAAGAGAAAGATTGAAATTTTTAGAACTAGCGACCGATACCACTGAAGATCTGAAGATCGCCGTTGTGGACGAGAACTACCGTTATAAGGCTGTGAATCGATGGTATGGGGAACAATACGATCTCGAGAAAAACGAATTGATAGGGATGACAGTATCTGAATTGATGGATGAGGAGACCTTTGAAGAAGATATCAAACCACGTCTAGACAAAGCCTTTGACGGGGAGGAGGTAGAGTACTCATCTTGGTATGAGTTTTCCTCTGGTCAAAAATACCTGAATGTTAAATACAACCCGATAAAAGATAAAGAAGAGGTCCAATCGGTTGCTGTCATCGGCCGCGATCTTACCGATAGAAAGGAGATGGAAGAAAAACTTCGTGAAAGCGAGAAAAGGTACAGGAGATTGGCAGAAAACATCAATGATATTATAACTTTGGTGGACCAAGAAGGAAAAATAATCTATGCCAATCAAAGAGCGCATAGAGAAGTGCTAGGTTATGATGCCAAAGATATGATCGGCAAAAAGGCGTTTGAGTTTTTCCACCCTGACGATAGGGATAAGACGATGAAACTATTTGAAGATTTTTTAGATAGTGAGGATGAGAAAGGCAGTATCGAGATAAGACTCGGATGCAAGGACGGAGCTTATAAATGGGTAGAATCTTCAGGAAGGCTCTTACCGGATGGAAGAGTCCTCATAGTTTCTAGGGACATCACCGATAGAAAAGAAGCTGAGGAACGTATCGAAGAGAGTAAAAAGAAGATAGAGAGACTGCACGAGATAAGCGCCGAGATGCAGACCTGCCAATCCGAGGAGGAAGTCTATTCTTTTGCTGTAGAAGCGGCGGAAGAGATACTTAAGTTCAATGTTTGTGTGATAGGTTCACCGAAGGAAGACGGAATAAAGGAAGTAGTAACTTCTTCCGAATCCTCAGAAGAAATATCTCTGGCATTTAAGCCTATAGAAGACTCTGTCTACGGGACGACCGTCTTGCAGAATAGACCTTTCCTGATAAAAGACATAGAGAACCGCGAGGACGTGATCTCCACTACCGACCAATTTAAATCGGGCATAAGCGTCCCTATAGGTGACCATTCAGTCTTTCAGGTTTTATCTATAGAAAAATATATTTTCGATAAGGAAGATCTAAAGATGGGTGAACTGTTGGTAAGCCATGTTTCACAGGCTCTGAACAGGATTAAAATCAAAGATAGAGAGGAATTCCTCCATTCTCTGCTCAGGCACGACGTAGGTAACAAAGTCAAGGTTGCTAGTGGATATCTCGATCTTATGGAAGATTCTGACTCTCTCGAGGAAATCGAAAATCATAGAGAGAAAACCAAAAAAGCGGTTATGGATGCTCTATATATGATCGAGAAAATCAGAAAACTAAGGATGCTTGAAAAAGAGGGTGACATCGATCTGATCGATCTTGACTCTGTAGTCGATAAAGTATTATCTAAACACAAAGAACGTCTCCAGGAGAAAAATATAAATGTAGACGTAGATGAATGCGACTATAAAGTGAACGGTGGGGTCTTATTGGAAGAGTTGTTCTACAATCTAATCGAAAATTCCATCGAACATTCGGATTGTGATGAGATCAAAATCTCTTCTCAGACCAAAGAAGATGAATGCTTGGTAACTGTAGAAGACAACGGAACGGGGATCTCTGACGAAGTGAAAGAGAAGATATTTGAGAGGGGATTTAAAAAGGGAGAGAGTGCAGGCACTGGATTAGGGTTATACATGGCGAAAGAGATAGCTGAGACTTACGGTGGTAGCGTCGAAGTGAGTGACTCTAAGATGGACGGTGCTAGATTCGATGTGAAGTTAAGAAAGAGTGAACGAAAAGTGGGACAATCCTAGGCTGAAGAGAGCTGACTGCCGCCTTCTTTTTAGATAGGAGAGAAAAGTGATTGATTAAAATCACCTCTAGGTTCAATAGGATGAAGGAGGTTAACAAGGGTCTAGTAGGATATTTAATAACTTTCTAAAGGCTTTCTAAAGGAGAGCTATTCTACATCATCTCTTTCAATATATCTCTGATATCGCTCGGCATCTTTGCGACGGAAACGCCTGCGCCTTCCAGTGCGTTTATCTTCGATCCCGCTGTCCCGGTGCCGCCTTCCGAAACGATAGCGCCAGCATGCCCCATCCTTTTACCTTCCGGTGCGGTCCTACCGGCGATGTAAGCGACCACCGGTTTTTCATAACCTTTTTCGATGTATTTCGCAGCTTTTTCTTCCGCACTGCCGCCAATCTCACCTATCATTATGACCGCATCGGTCTGTTCGTCTTTTTCGTACAGTTCGAGGGCGTCGATGAAATCCATCCCGACTATAGGATCTCCACCTAAACCGAACGCCGTAGATTGACCGTAGCCTTTCTTGGTTATGGTATTGACTATCTCGTAGGTCAACGTTCCGCTCCTGGATACTAGACCGACTTTCCCTTCTTCGAAGATATGATTTGGCATTATACCGACTTTGCTCTTTCCGGGACTTATTATCCCCGGGGTGTTCGGCCCGATTATAGTGGTGTCGTTCATATCCGCCAGACGCATCACTTCCGCGGAATCTTTTACCGGTATGTTCTCGGTTATTATCACCACTGGATCCATGCCCGCTTCGATGGCTTCAAAAGCGGCGTCTTTAGCAAAAGGTGCCGGTACAAAGATTATAGAAGCGGTACAGTCCTTTTCTTCTTTCGCCTTTTCGACAGTGTTGAAAACGGGTATGCCGTTTACTTTTTTTCCACCTTTTCCGGGAGTGACTCCCGCCACCACTTCGGTTCCGTAATCCATCATGTATTCGCTGTGAAATTTTCCCTGACCGCCGGTTATCCCTTGGACCACTAATTTTGTGTCATCATCTACTATTACGCCCATAGATGGGAGAAAGAGATTAAATAATTAAAACCTTCGATTCTAGGATGGAAAAATCAAATACCTTTTCTATCGCCCCAGATGATCTTATGAAGCTGAGGTAGAACCCTTACGTCGATTTCGTCTTCTACAACATCTTCAGCTAAGTCTTTCAGATCACCGTCCTCTTCGGCCTGAAATATGATCTCACAAGCAGTATCGTATTTTTTCAGTATCCGTTTACTGAACTCGTAATCCTCTTTATCGGAGATCACGAATTTGAGCTGGTCTCTTTCTCTCAACAAATCCAAATTTTCCTTTTTCATCTTTTCCGCCATATCCGATGAAGGCGTTTTGTAATCCATAGATACTTTCAGGTCTCTTTCGATCAACTCCGAAATATTCAGGGAGCCGTTCGTTTCGACGCTTATCTCGTAGCGGGAGGGAAGCGAATCGATAAGTTCGACCAGGTCTTCCTGGAGAAGAGGCTCTCCGCCGGTTATACAGATCCGCTCGCCTTCAAATCCTTCTATTTTATCCATCACCTCTCCGACACTCATCTCCTTTCCATCTTCCCAGGCAAACTTCGTATCGCACCACTTACATCTCAGGTTGCAGCCCGCTGTTCTGACGAAGATAGTCGGCAGACCGATATCTGCGCCCTCGCCCTGTAGCGACAGGAATATTTTGGTGATCTGCATATTCACCCTTATGGTCTCGTGGTATAAAGACTTTGATCGGAGGTGGATGATAATCCGTCAATAGGTAAAAAACATCATTGAAAAATTATTTATATTAAAGAAGAAATAAGGACTTGGTGATAAATCA
>CAYWYD010000039.1:9633-20725 GCA_964462425.1 uncultured Thermoplasmata archaeon | reverse complement strand
TGATGTCACGGCCACTTATGATAGTATCACTTCATCGCCAACTACTGTAACGGTTATCGACATGAAGATAGATACCTGGAGAGAGGTGGAGATATTCGTCGCCTTCACTGGAAGGTGGGGTAACAACTTGACTGCCCTTGTCGAAGAGAACGGTAAAGAGATAGAAAGAATCGAGTTGGCAAGAGAGCCGGGTAAACCACTGTTCGAAAAGGTCGAGATAAAATACAGGACGTCAGAGAACTACACTCTTAATCTGTCCTATGAGTCCGAGGCTAAGGGGGCCAATCCTGTATGGATCTATTTAAAATCCGGAAGGAATTGGAAACCGCTCTTTCACGTGTTCCATCATAACTCGGATGACGAAATATCCTATGATATAAACGAGGTCTTCGGTGATAGGGTTTCGGAGGCTAGAGAGGTACATTTTTCGGTCGCCGGAGATTTCGACGATGATGACGTCTCATCTTACGAGTGGGACTTTGGAGATGGAAATAACAGTAAGGGTAGGAACACTTCACATGAATATTCGTCACCTGGAGTCTATAATATAACCACAACAGTCACCTTAGAGAATGGCAAAGTCATTGTCTTAGAAGATACCGTAGAGGTCGAGAAAAGACCCTTCAGATGGTGGCCGTGGACCGCCGAATCAAGTATCTCCAGGACAGACCAGATAGAGGAAACGCGGCTCGGAAGAAAGTTGAAGAGGGGAATGTATAACCGCTTTTTATCTCTACCGAATTGGAGATGTACCCGTCAAAACGACCGAAGGGTTAATTAAACCTCCCAACAAATCTTCATTTTGAATAAAGTAGGGGAATACAGATATGAATAGATATGATATTATCTCGATATGTTTGATATGCCTCCTACTTTTTTCCGTAGCCGATGTTGTAGGGTATGATAAAGATGTAGATGGGGTCGAAGCTATTGAGGAAAAAACGATATCATATTCATCCCCTATCGTGAGCGATCCAAAACCTTCTGAAGGCGAAGAGGGTCTGAATTCAACACCAAAGTTATCTGTTCTAGTGGATCATCCCGCAGAGAAGAGGATAAACGTCTCATTCTATGAGAATGGTTCTGAAACTCTAATCGGAGTTGTAGAAGATGTTGCCGCCGGTGAAAGGGCTGAAGTTGTTTGGGAGAATTTAGTCCCAGATGCGGGCCATTCTTGGCAAGTTATCGCGGACGATGGAGAAAACCGAACTGAAGGTGGCCCCTGGAACTTTACGACAGCTGGCGTCGATAATATAAAGATCACCGATAAGATAAACGGAACGGCTCTGTCAGATAAAAAAGTGCCTCCGAATTACGAGGAATGGGGATATATTTCGAGTTACAATGACACCTACGGTTTTTTCGATAATCCAACAGGAACATGGAATTTGGACGGGGGTGGAGAACTGTTATTACCGTTCGAGGGCGAGCACAATGGCATCAGGCTAGGGAACAGTTCGGGTGAGGTATGGCTCAACGTCACTTCGCTTCGTCACCAACACCAGGATAGCGTGAAATATACCGTCATCACCGACAAAGTGGATTACATAGAGATCACCGATTCGCCTAATGGTGAACGATTAAAGGACGATATCGTAGAAGTCGGTCAACGTGTGAGAGGGTATTGTTCCGTGTACAATGAATCTAATGGGTACCTGTACAGCGTTGCGGGGAACTGGTCGGCCCAGGGAGCGGATTCATCTCTACTGGAAGACAAACATAACAAATCTAACGTTATAGACGTAGGTCATGAAGGGGGGGCGGTCTGGTTCAACCTCAGCTACGAAGGATTTAACGATTCTATACGATTAGACGTTTTAGAACCTGAACCCGACGAGATCAACATCACCTCTGAACCGGGAGGAGAATCTATCGAAGGCGGTGAAGTCCCTGTAGGCCACAGGATAGGAGGGAACGCTTCGGGTTACAATCTAACCGCAGGATATATAGGGACCGTCGAGGCGGAATGGAGTATCGAATCCGATGTAGGGATGGATCCTTCGATGGGACCTACACCTGCTGAATCGAGCTGGCTGGACGTCGGGACTAATCCCGGAGAGATCATGTGGAACGCGTCGTATGAGAGAGAAGGGTATTGGGTGAACGATACGGTGGAGTTCACGGTAAAACCTCCCGAGATAGACTACGTCGAGATCACCGAAGATAGAGAGGCCTCATCGGGCGGCTCTGTACCTGTAAATCGCACCGTAGAAGTCGGGCTTTCTGCTTACAATGATACCTCGGGGCGTATCGGTTTCGTCGAAGGACAATGGAACGTGTCCGGAGGAAACGCCTTCCTTCTAAACGGTACCTCTGAAAAGATAAACGAGCTGAACGTAGGGACCGTCCCCGGCGAGGTTGTCCTGACGGGGGAATATAACGGTTTGACCGACGAGGTCGTTTTCAGCGTACAAGATCCAGAAATGGATTATATAAGGATAATAGAAGATCCCGAAGACCCCAATTCGGTCATAGAGACCGTAACTCTCGATGCTAGAGATGAACTAGAGGGATACTCCGCCGGTTTTAACGAGAGCGTCGGCTTCGTCGGCCTCGTCGAAACAAATTGGTTAGTCAACAACCAAAAGGGAGCCGAAGGGAGTACGTCTCCTACACAGGGTAACAGCAGCGTTTTTGATGCCGGTCCATTTGGAGGCGAGGCGGAATGGATAAGCGAATACGAGGGGTATATTAGCGATACCGTGGAGATCAAGATCCTTTCTCCCTCTATCGATCAGCTATTAATAAAGAGTAAACCGAACGGAGAAGGTGAGGTTTTGGATGATGTAGAGTTAGGGACGGATAGTGAACTCTCTTTGTATCCTGCTGGATACAACGAGACTTTTGGCTATCAGAGAGATGTGGAGGCTGAATTTTCCCTGAGCGACGAAGAGATGGGCGAGCTTTCAGCGTCGCAGGGAAATACGACCACATTCACCCCATCTCAACCCGGCACCATGAACATCACCGCTCAATACGAAAGCGTAGAAGCTACAGTGGAAGTGGAAGTTTTAGATAAACACACTCCTGAGATCGTAGGAGAGATACCCGATGTCGAACTTAAGAGGGATTTCGGCATACACGAGATCAATCTGACCGAGTATGCTAGCGACGAGCAGGATGACCTCTCCGAATTGAAGTGGTACGTCACTGGAAAGAACAGTTCGGTGATCTCCACATTCGGCGAGAACCAGACCGGGAACCACGTTATCACGCTATTGTCCGAGGAAAATGCGCTTGGAAGGATGGAAGTGAGATACTGGTTGGTCAACAGCGCCGGGAACCGGGACTCGCAGAGCGCATGGATAAACGTGACCACCGAGTACGAGGCGCCCAAGATAAGGCGCTGTCCTGACCTTTTTGTCCATTATGACGATCCCTACGAGTTCGATTACTCTCCATACATAATCTACGACAGGGATCGTTTCGATGTGTTGACTCTAGATACCGACGATCCCGAGCATACTACCATAGAAGGTCTAAAGGTCACCTACGAGTACCCTAAAGATATGCTGGGAGAAGAGATACTGGTGACAATAACGGTCTCGGACGACAGAGAGAGCGTATCAACCACTATATCGGTCACCGTGACCTCGAACTCGCCGCCTGAAGAAATTGAAGAATTACCGGACGTGACCATGGAGCAGGGCGAACTGAAAAAAAATGTTTTCGACCTAGACGATTATTTCATGGATCCGGAGGGCGAACCCCTTTACATGAGCTATGGATATACCTATCTGACCATAACCATACACGACAATGATTCAGTAGATATCCAAGCTGAAAGTAACTGGCACGGCGTGGAAAGGGTGACATTCAGGGCTCAGGACCCGCAGGGCGGGATTGTGGAACAGACCATCAACGTTACGGTCAAACGTGTCAATCGTCCACCGGAGATAAAAGACCTGCCTCCCTTCGTGGTGCGTTACGAGGAACCTTACGTTTTCGATCTAGAGTTCTACATAAGCGATCCAGATACTGAAATAAACGAGCTGACGATAACCACCAACTCCGAGTACGTGGACGTCGAAGGGACCGAACTTATAATGTACTTTCCCAAAAGGAAAGACGGCCTCGAAGCGAATTACACCGTTCCTCTCGAAGTCTTCGTATCGGATGGGACGGAGAACGTATCTGAAGTCACTACGGTCACGGTGGGTTCTTATTATCCTCCAGAGTTAGTGATACCTCTGCACGACGTGGCTTTCAAAGAGGACGAGCAGATCATAAACGCCTTCGATCTAGACAATCATTTTATGGACAGACAGAACGATACGATATATTACTCATCTGGAAATGAAAAAATCGATGTTGTCATCAACGAAAACCACACCGTTGACTTCTACGCGCCGGAGAACTGGCACGGCCAAGAACTGATCACCATAAGAGCCACTAACAGTGCGGGTGCATTGATGGAAGACTCACTGACCGTCACCGTTATCCCTGTCAACGATCCTCCCGTGATATCCGATATCCCGAGCCAGGAAGGTGAAGTGGACGAGAGCTGGATCCTTGATATAGGGGATCACATCTCGGACGTGGATAATGAAAGCCATGAGCTGGATGTGATAGTGGATGACCCTAACGTGGAGGTCTCAGGACAGAAGCTGATCTTCGAGTACGATGAACCCGGAGAATACAACGTTACGGTGAAGGTTAGCGACGGGGTGGATTCCACGTCGCATACCATCGAGGTGTATATCGAGGAATCGGAAACCGAACCCTGGTATGCGAGCAATCTAATAGTTTTACTGGCCCTGGTACCGATAGGTTTGATCGCAGCCGTGCTGTATTTTAAGAGAAGAAAAGAATATACCATAGAGGACATCTTCCTCATCCATGATTCCGGTGGGTTGATAAAACACATCACTCGAACGTTGAAAGCGGAGAGGGACGAAGATATGCTAGCGGGGATGTTTACCGCCGTACAGAATTTCGTGGACGACGCTTTCGCCGAGGAGGAAGGCGAAGTCCTGAAGAGGATGGAGTACGGCGAGAAAAAAGTGCTCGTGCATAAAGGTGACAGTGTGATTTTAGCGGTTTTCATATCCGGTGAAGAGCCAAAATGGGCCCTGAAGGGGATGAAAAATCTCGTATCCGATATAGAGGAAAGGTATGGCGAGGACATCGAAGACTGGTCCGGTGATCCAAAGGACATCAGCGGTATAACGGAGATGTTGAAAGCGCTGCATGAGGGCCGGGGGAAATACGAATCCGGCGACTGGAAGAAATACTCGGAAGAGTGAATATTAGGAACTTTGATGGGGGCGATGAAAGAATTTTCACTTTTGCTAGTTATCCTCGCCCACTTCTTTCTCGAAGTCTACCCATCCAGGCTTCTTCTCAAATCCCATCTTCTCATTTATGTGAAGGATGTCTTCATTCCTTGTCTCGTTCATCGTCTTTATCTTGTCGATGTTTTCTTCTTTAGCCACCTCTAAAGCTTTCACCTTCATCGCGGTGGCGATGCCTTTGCCTCTGTAATCTCTCCTCACTCCAGTCAGGCCTGTGAAAAGAGAGTTCTCTTTTTCTTTGAACCAGTGGCTGCTCATACCCACGAATTCGTCGTCTTTGATAGCTAGGATGTACCCCTCAGGGAAGTACCCGGGGTGGTTGAACAACCCATCGATGAATCTATCGTAATCCGTTCTTTTGTACTCATCGGGCAGTGGAACGTCTTCCATCACATCCTCGTGCAGCTCGTACAATTTTCTTTTATTCTCTTCATCGTCTTCTATTTCTTTGAGAGACATGAGGACTATGCCTTCATCTTCAAGTTTCTCCTCTAGTCCTTCGTACTCGTCGAAATCGAATTCATCCACTTTCAATTCCGCTTCCCACATCTTCATAGTCCTTTTGAAACCTCTATCTTTCAGGAAGCGGAGAGCTCTCTTCTTGTCTTCCCTGGCATGAGCTTCCAATTTTTTGGGATCGTGCTCTTTGAGTTCTTCTAACAGACGTTGATAGAATTTTTTTCCGTATCCTTCGCCTTGATGATTGGAATGGATAAGAGCGTAGATGAAGAAATTACCGGGCTGGTAAGTTCCCTCCCATTGGGTGTAGAAACTGTGTCCTATGACTTGTCCGTCTAGCTCCGCGATGAACCTCTGATGTTCGCATTTTTCCGCTCTGTTCTCATCATTGTGTCTGAAGTTCTCTTCCGATCGTTTTTTATCCGGATAGGCCGCTTCTTCTAAACGAACGATATGGGAATAATCATCATCCGTGAATTTTCTGATATCCATCTGAATCACTATGATTTGAAAAGAAAAAATTATTATATAAATCCTTTTTACTCCTTTCTTCCTTTCAGGAGATATTTTTCAAGGAATCTATTTCTTTCTTCCCTGTGACTTTGAACAGGTATAAGAAAAGTAGATAAGTGCTGAGCGCAGCGGCGATCAAAAAGAATAAGTTGTCCCAGATATAGGATCTGACTACCATCAATACAACTCCCATCAGAACAGCGGAGAGGACGATCTTGGCGATCATCAGATGATCTATCGAATAAGAAAGCTTCTTCCTGGTAAAATTCATCACGAAACTGGTTATCACCACGTAGGAAAGTATACTGGTGATGCCCGCCGCCAAGATGCCTATCCTCGGGACAAATATGATGTTCCCGGCAAGGTTCAGAACCGCTGCGATCCCCCAGAATATACCTATCAATTTTGTCCTCTTTTTGAGATACACGCCCTGTATGAATATGCCTTCTAAACCCATCAAGAGACCTACCACAGAACTCAAGATCAGGATCACGTAGCCGTTCGACGCGATCTCCGGAGTGGTGAAGCGGGTTAAAAAGTCCTTTCCGATTATGATGAATGCGACAATCAAGGGAACGGCGAAGGACAAAAAGTACTTTGTACTCAGGTTCAATACATTTTTCACTTTCGAGATGTTCCCCTCTTGGTAATAATCGGAGAGAGTGGGGAGTAGAACAACCATCAGAACTCCAGTGATGAATTTAGGAGCTATCTCTCCAACGGAGTAAGCCGGCGCATAGTAACCTACGTAAGTAGCTCCTAACAGTATTCCGATGATATATCTGTCACTTATGATCACGGTCAGTTCAGCGAGGTGGGCCGGTACGGTGGGAAGACCCAAAGACAGGTATTCTTTCAAGGGAGATATGTTAGGTCTTTTGAGAGGTATCTTATCCCTCACCAGGTAAAACAGGACCAACGTAAAAACGCCCAATACCAAAAGGATCGAAAGAAGTACACCAACCAGACTATATCCAAGGTATACCGCTATCGCTATCAGGCTTATCTTGGCGGTATTTTTGGCTATGTTTATAGTTTCGAGCTTTTTCATCTCCCTGAAAGCTCGGAAGACAGACGAGAAAAGTCCGTTCAGAGAGTAAGTAAATGTTAATAATGCCAATATCTGCACTAATATTATATGCCCGTCAAAGATCGCGTCCGCTAGGAACTCGGGGAGCAGGAAAAGGCCGACAGTGAACAGGAAGAGGACCAACGAGACCAAGGTCAGTATAGACGAAAAGTCCGATCCCATCTCTCCCTTATCTTTTTCTGGGAATAATCGAACTATAGAGAAAGACGTACCGAACTTCAGGACGCCTGTGAAGAGTGGCAGAAAGACAGCGACTTGAGTCCATAATCCATATCCGTAAGCACCAAGGGATTTAGTCAAAACGGAGATCATTATCAGGTCAATCAGTGTTCCGTACAATCTAGAAAATCCGACTATACCCATATCCTTGACGACTTTTCCCAGACCTTCTTCGGCAGTTGAGGTGTCGTTCTCCTGAGTGATCTTTTCTGCCCGTTTTGGGATCATTTTTCATTATTTATATCTAAGGTCTTCTAGAATACAAATATATTATTAATTATATTTATAATAATTATCCCACAGATGATCTAGTCTTTCAAGTGCTCCTTCGAGGTCGAGTACCTTCCACACTTCGTCGACTCTTTCCGTTAGACCTAGGTCTTGGAGCTTGTTTAAAGCATCCTCGACTTCAAAATCGATCTTTACGCCGTTTTCTTCAAACCAATCCTCTATCTCGTTGTCTAATTCTCGTTGCGTTAGTTCCTCCTCGCTCTTTAAAAGGAAATAGCATCCTAATATCGCCTCTTTTGTTTCCTCTTCTTCGGCTTCATTTACCGCATATTGGATCATACTAGAATTGTTACCGAGATTGCGGAAATAAAGTCCACTTAAGAGTGATTTTGTGTAATCTAGTATCGTATTCTTGTAACTGACATAACTCTTTATGACATAACCGGCTAGAGCTATTCCAAGAGAAAGCGTCAGTATCAGGGAGTATTCTCCCTTGACTAAATCGAGTAATTTAGCCATGCCTGCTCCCGTGCCGATCAAGATAGGCAGAGCGATCTTCAACCGGTCGATAACCCGCATCTTGACCTTTGAATTGGGAAAAATCATCTCTATGTCTTTTTTAGGCACGTTCTTGAAATTCTTTAGATAGATATAATCCGGATCAACATCTTCCCCTAAAGAGGACTTTTCTGGTTCATATGAGGATTGAAATCTGAGAACCATGAGTATTCTATTATAGATATCTATCTCGACTTCTTCCTTCAAAAAGCTCTTAAAAAATGAATATTTTGGAACTTCTTCTTTTACCGTGCTTTCTCCTCTTTTATAGATCTGAAGATTTTTGAAATCTGTTAGATCGACATCGACATCGACGGCAGCGAGTTCGGATCGTTTTTGCAGCGCTTCTTTTATCTCCCCTTCCCTGATCTGAGAGAAATTTCCATCCTTCAACAACCTATCGAATTTTTTGAAGAATTTGGAACTCTTACTTTTAAGCTCTTTCTTCGAGGGCTTTTGAGAACTGGTCTTGTCAGTATCAGGATCAAAAGGAAAATATAGATCCTCTAATTCCTCCACCTTTTCAAAAAAATCATAATGGAATGTATTTTCTAGAATATCTACGAAGTCCTTGAAACACTTCTTTTCATCCTCCTCTAATTCACCCCCTCTTATCAGCATATCGACTATATCTGAAGTTGTGAATGGGATATATCTTTCTCTATCTTCATATTCAGCCATCTTGAATGATATGGGCATATATAATATAAAAAAATTTAGGATAAACGGCTCAGTAGAAATGTGCTACTGATGATTCTCGTTTACCATTTAGAGCTTGTTTCTGAGCAAAATACATAGTAGTCTCTAAGGTCTCCCTACAAGAATATCCCCGAACGTTTAAATACTGCAGTAAATACCGAGTCGATGAAGAAAGTAAAGCAGAAAACGGTCGCTCTAGCTTTCATATCTCTAGCGTGGTTGATCATATTCGTAGGTCGACTGACCGGCCCTACTCTTTTGGTGAACATCGAAGAAAGCTTGGGGATATCTGATGCCCAAGCGGGTATAGCTCTTTCAGCCATGTGGTTCCTCTATGGGATCATGCAGTTTCCCGGAGGTGCGCTTTCAGACTCCTTCGGGAGGAAAAAGATCATACTAGCCTCTATAGCCACATTCGGAACAGCTTCGATACTTATCGGGTTAACTCTGAACTATATGATGATGATAGTCACTTTCTCCCTGCTAGGGATGGCGGCCGGTCTTTTCCCGTCTCCCAGCTTGACGATGCTGTCTGAACTCTATAAAGATAAAAAGGGTAAAGCCCTGGGTATACGATCGGGATTCGGAAGCCTCTCAGGTTTAGCTCCACTGGGACTTCCTTTACTAGCTCTGATGATAGGATGGCGTAACATCTTCCTTTCCTATTCGATATTGGCGTTAGCGATAGGTTATCTCTTTTACGTATTCGTCGAAGAAACTATAGACGAGCCTAAGAAAAGATCTGGATTCTCTCAGTTGAAGATGGGTCTTCGGTCTTTAACAGAAAAAGAAACCTCCTTCATGTTCGTAATAAATCTTATAGTTTCGTTCGCCTGGATAGGGATGCTTTCCTGGTTTCCGACGTACATACAGAAAAGCAAAGGTTTCAGCCCGGAGATCGCCGGCATACTTTTTTCTATAGTCTTGATCGGAGGTACCGTCCTAAAACCGGTCTTGGGACACTTTTCGGATAAGGTGAACAAATTGTTCTTGATCTTCTTTCTACTCGTCGGCGCTACGGTCTCGCTCTACCTTTTGACTATAACCAGCGGGCTTATCGCCCTGGGTGTGATCGCTTTCTTGTTCTCCCAAACCGGGGCCTTCTACCCGATAAGGACCTCTTATCTGACGGGAAAATGGCATTCTAAAAACACGGGAACGAAACTGGGTGTCTTCAGATCCGGTATAATCTTACTCGGAAGCCCCATATCTGCGGTCATAGGATGGACAAAGACCATCTATAGTTTCGATGCGGCGATCCTTTTGGTGACGGGGTTCTTATCCACAGCGGCGATATTGGTCTTGGCAAAGTTAATATTAGATAGAAAATAAACTGGTTTATTCTTCGGGCGGATAGAACTGAGGAAATGATTCCCTCTTCTTTTTGAATCGCTGATGGGTGCGAAAAGTAAGATGTTGGTGTCTATATTCATTCGATCAAGCTTTAAGATAACTTATCTGTCCATGTTCTAGATACCGACCACTGTCAGAATCCCGTTACCGACGAGCAGGAAGCCGAGAATGAGCACGCATATTTTCCATTTCATCTTCAAATCCTTCTTTATGAACAATTTTCATAATGATAAATTGCTATTTATATTTTAGAAGGTTCATCTTATTCCTCCCACAGGTTCACGAGGAACATCATTTAACAAAGGACTCATCCTTGCAAACCCAAGAGCGCTCACCGGGCGGAAAATGGGTGTAATATGGTTAAGGATTTACTCTATACCCGCTTCACCGCTTTTTCTCATAGAAGATCGAAACGGCTACAACACGGATAACATGAGAAGAATCATAGTGAATCCTTCCTTCTTTCCAACTGCTCTTCACTGATCAGGTTTTTCATCACGTGGTTCCTGTTGTTGCTGTTGTGGTTGTTGCTGTTGTGGGGGTGGTCCTTGCTGAGGGGGTTGCTGACTTTCCTCATCTTCGCTACTCAAAAGTTTGATGACAACTACGATGATTATCACGAGTATGATTATAGGGACTATGATAGCCACAGCGAGGCACATCATACCCCGAGCGA
>CAYWYD010000039.1:5893-9533 GCA_964462425.1 uncultured Thermoplasmata archaeon | reverse complement strand
AGTATGATTATAGGGACTATGATAGCCACAGCGAGGCACATCATACCCCGAGCGAATAGCTCATCTAAAGCACCATCAGTACCTCCTCCTCCATCAGAGTCCCCCGGATCATCAGTTTCGGGACCTGCCGAATCCTCATAGTGTTCTCCAGAACCTTGTTGGTCAAGATATTCGTAAGTTTCGACGCTTGTTATTTTTAAAGAATCAGGGTTGCCGATCTTATCTAAAGAGAAGCTGACTTCAAAAGTACTTGTTCCGAAACCAGAGGGCTCTGTAAAACCATATTCTTGGCCTTCTGGCCAACTGATGTAAAGTTGACCGTATTCATATGCAATGCCGTAGGATCCTTCGTCCCCATCTTCCAAGGATATAGAATACATCACTTTAGACCCGGACTGGTTTTGAGATTGGATAGTTCCTTTCACTTCCAATTCGACGAAAATTTCTCCACCGCTTTCTTCTACACTACTACTGATTATGTCTATGTTTTCGCGTTCGACATTTTCTTTCCATCCATATCCAGAATCAGTAATTCGGTAGTAAGATACATCATCTTCTCCATCTGAGATAGAGTCGGAGTACTGTGCGGACACCATATTCATACCCGCAACAAAAGTCGAAATGACCAAGATCAATCCTACCGCTAGCATTACCGCCTTTTGAGCTCTGCTGTTTTTCATGTTTTGACCCCCGATTATGTTCCCTCCAAACAAAGAAGGACTCTTTCATGGGAATTTTTTTATGATAAGATGGTATTCTTTTAAAGCTATAAATGCTTTTCCCAAATGGATATATCTGCATATATATTGGAAAGTTAGGTTTCTAGAGCGTCGTCTAAACCGTGCTCTTTTATCATCTCTTCGCAGTAATAGCTCAACCTTCAACGAGTTTCTATAGCTTGGGAGAAGATGCGGAATACATCGTCGTTGGTGGGGCAGAAACGAGCTAGAGATGATGCCCGCTAGGTATGACAGGAAGGAAGCCGAAGCGGAGATCGAAGATATTTTAAATTCGTAGTTGACGCGCGAGCCCGGGAAAGACGGCAGCGGCTGGGCGCTCATAAGGGTGGGAAAGCGGCCGTACCTCTACCGTCTATAAAAGACCTGATCATCAACATACCAAACTATCAGATCACCACGCTCAACATCCCCTATCCTACGAAAGATTAATAGACCTAGAAGATAATAACTTCCACCAACCCGACGGAGGTACGATAGATGAGTCCAACCGATAGAAATATCCTATCTGTTTTTCTTATCTTATCAGTCATACTGCTCTCATCCCCCAATATTTCCTCCGTAGCCGAGGGAGATTCCGCTCCGATCGGGCAAGTAGGAGGAGGTTCTAGCTGGGTCCTATGTAATCAGTCCGATATAAGACTCGACTCTTTTTTTGTAGACGTTGCAGTTGATCTTCCAAATGTTGAGGAGGAATACAACTATTACCTATACAATCAAGCCAATCGAACGATCGACCAAAAGGTGGTCATACCGATATATTTTCAGGAACGCAGCCCATACAGATATACAAACAATTACAGTTCTGCGACTTTGTACATCGATGGAGAACAGACCGAGTACAACTACAGTTCGGTAGAAGTAGAGGAGAACTATAGTGATCTCCCTGTAGTCGAAGGATTTATAGCGGAGATCGAATTCGAACCGGACTCGATCACGAATATAACTCTCGACCTGAAAAGGAATTACGATGATTACACGAGGAAGTTCATATATGTATATAGTGCCAAGACCGGTAGTTATTGGAACGGAACCATCGATTACGGCTATTTCCATTTTGAATACCTCAGCGAGTATGAGAACATCACATTCCGGGGACCTAACGGTAATGTAGATAGTAACGAGATCATATCGGAAAAGAGATATTGGGATGGAAATTCCACTTACCGGGTCGAGGTAAATACGGGTATTAAGCATTCGGGGCCGCCTCCAGGTATACTACTGTTGACCTGTGCCCCCTATTTGATCGGTATATTGGTATTGATAGTCCTCATTGTGTTATCAAACCGGTCTGAAGACGAGAAGCAAAACCCTTACCAGTACTATAATCAAAGAAAATATGCAAGACCAAAGAAGCCACAACAGAGGCCGAAGGAAGTAGAAGAAGTGCCACCTCTAGATGATGAACCGCCTCCTAAGAGATGAGGCATTCCCTAGAGGAAAAGCGGCTGTGATATCTAAAAATATAGAACGGGATCTTCTCTAACTTCACCGTCTCTTCTTGTAGTAGATCGCAACGGCAGTGATCCCTGCCACTAACATGAGAGTCGAAGTGAATCCAGGTATTCCTCCGCCTCCGTCATCTTTTTCTTCAAAGTTGGTCGTTACCTCTTTGTCGCTGTCCATCGTTATGTTTATGGTCGTTTCATCACCGGCTGCATCTCCTGTCCATTCGTCAAAGGACCAACCTTCCTCCGACTCAGCGGTCAAAGTCACTTCGGCGCCTTCTTCATACACTTCCTGATCTGGATCGACCTCTACCGTTCCTTTCCCTTCAACGTTTATCTTGAGATCATATTCCACTACTTCCTCGAATACTCCTGTCACACTTTTGTCAGCGGCCATCGTTATGCTTATCGACGGTTCGGTACCAGTCTCGTCTCCTGTCCACTCGACAAACTCCCAGCCTTCTGAAGCCGTCGCCTCTACCCTCACTTCCGTTCCCTCTTCATAGGTGTGTGTACCTTCTGAAGGATCGGTAGTACCTTCTCCCTCCATGTTTATCGTGAGATCGTATTCTACTGTTTCTTCTTCGAATACTGCTGTCACATTTTTGTTACCGTCCATAGTTACGTTTATCGACGGCTCAATTTCAGTTACGTCTCCTGTCCATTCTATAAACTTCCAGCCTTCTGAAGCCGTTGACTCTACCGTCACTTCCGTTCCTTCTTCATAGGTGTGCGTACCTTCTGCAGGATCTGTAGTACCTTCTCCGTCTACGCTTATCGTAAGGTCGTATTCTACTTCTTCGAAGACCGCCGTTATACTCTGATCGGCGATCATCGTGACGTTTATCACTGGATCTTTTCCGACTATATTTCCTGTCCACTCGACGAACTTCCATCCTTCTGCCGGCACAGCCTCTACCGAGACCTCAGTACCCTCTTCATAGGTGTGATTTCCCTCTGCGGGATCGGTAGTACCTTCTCCTTCCACATTTATCGTGAGGTTGTATTCAACTATCTCTTCGAATACCGCTGTCACTTCTTTATAGGAGTCCATCGTTATATCTATCGTCTCATCCGTTCCATTTCCATCTCTCTCCCACTCGACAAAGCGCCAGTTCTCATCCGGTACAGCTGTCAATTCAACTTCCTCGTTAGGTTCATATTCATCTTTATCAGGGCTTATCTCCACTATTCCTTCTCCAGATATCTCTACATTCAGTAAGTATCTGCGTTCTTCGAAAACTGCGGTCAGCTGCTTATCGGAATCCATCGTTATGTTTATCTCTTTTTCATCCCCAGCATGATCTCCTGTCCACTGGACGAAGTACCAATGATCATCTGATACGGCTTTCACTCCGACCTCCGTTCCCTTCTCATACTGTCCCTCGTAAGGCCATTCCGTGACTTCCTTACCGTCAACTTCAACCGTGCCGTTTCCGGTCGGCTCTTCTATCC
>CAYWYD010000039.1:0-5793 GCA_964462425.1 uncultured Thermoplasmata archaeon | reverse complement strand
GGATCCGACATAAATCCTTCCGTCCGAGCCTATAGCTGGTGATACCACTGGATACCCAACAGAAAAATTCCATTTCTCGCTTCCGTCGGGATCCAAGGCATATAACTTCTCGCCGTAAGATCCGAAGTATATCGTTCCCTCCGAACCGATAGCCGGAGACGAGTGAACCGGGCCTCCGGTGGAGAAGTTCCATTTCTCGGTACCGTTCTCGGGATTGAGTGCGTAAAGATTATCGTCCTTAGAGCCGACATATATCGTACCGTCACCGCCTATACTCGGTGATGATTGTACATTGTTCCCGGTAGAGAAGTTCCACTTCTCCGTCCCGTTCGGATAGACCGCGTACGTTTTATTGTCCTCGGAACCGACATATATGGTGCCGTCCGATGCTATAGATGGGGAGGAATGGACTTCATTTCCGGTGCTGAATCTCCACTTTTCCGTCCCGTTCGGATGGACCGCATACAGGTTATTATCCCATGAGCCGATATAGATAGTTCCGTTCGGATCGATAGCTGGCGAAGAATTTATGAAACCATCGGTTCTGAAGCTCCATTTTTCCGTCCCGTTTGGATTGACGGCGTATAGATGTCCATCAGCGGACCCGACATATATCGTACCGTCCCTCCAGATAGCCGGCGAAGAATATATAGAATGACCGGCATCAAAGCTCCACTTTTCTGTACCATTAGGGTAGAAAGCGTACAGATGGTGGTCAAAAGAGCCGACATATATCATACCGCTCGAAGAAACGGCCGGTGAAGAACTTACGATATTTCCTCCGGTCTTAGCAGACCATTTTTCTGTCCCGTTGGGATAGAGCGCGTAAAGATTTTCATCTCCACCAATATAAATCGTGTGGTTTTCTCCAATCGTTGGCGAAGAATTGATATCCCATCCTGTGGAAAAACTCCATTTTACCGTGCCATCTACGTGGCTCGTATTGTAAGGGCTCCTACCCGTATTCTGCCGGTTCCGACCGAAGCTAGGCCACGCTGAATCAGCCAATCCCGCCGATCTAGACTCACTATCTACACCTCCGTCAACCTCCTCCCCATCGATCGGTTTATCGCCGACCGCTGCCATCATCCCGCTGAGCAGCAAAAAGAGTGTGATAGCAACTACAATTACTTTCATTTTCATAATCCTCATCCTCATCAAACGAAGGTCATATCTATCGAATGCTATAAATATCTTAGGAGCAGCTCTCTATTTCTGCGGCTTATATCATGAGAGAGAACCGAGTATAGTCCTAAACACCCTATAGAAAAGCACCACTGAAGAATCAAGGAATCTCCTTGCTTCTAAATTACCTCACCTTCGTTCGGAAAATATAGAGTTCATAGAAAGCATAGCTTCCACTCACTTTTTCATTTCTCGCCTCGCTCAAAATAAAAAAGTTCGTAGGAATCACAGATTCATCCTTTCATCAATTTTTCTCTAACTGGCTCTTCTATCGTGAGAGTATATTTCTTCGTCTCAACTTCGACAGTGATGTTGTCTGAGTCATCTTTACTAGAAACGTTAGCTGTGTAACGTCCCTTATCATCCTCATCCGTTTCCCAACTCAAAGTCACCTGAGTGTGTTCACCAGCTTCAATAGCTTATATGGTGGTGTCTCTTGTAGTGGCCCCAACTCAAGAATAATCTCTTGAGTACCGGATACATACCCTATATTGTTTTATCGTAGCTTCGACATCCAAAACTCTCCTTTCTTCACGGATGAGTTGAACTATCTATACTCTTAATGGCTCTAGCCGCCGGCTACATTTTCCTATCAGTGGCTTATACCAAGACCTTAAAATCCTCAAAGACGATAAGCGAAAGCGACAGAAAAGTTGTAGTCACATCCTCAAAGAACAGATGTCCGAACTGTGGCGATAAGGACTTAACAAAATACCTAGACGGATCAGGTTACTGCGAGAGCTGTGGGAAAACTTTCAAAAGTGCCGAAAAATTTAGGAGGGAGGAAAAACAGGGCTCCGACTAGGACAAACCGTCATTGATCTAGCTCTCATCAAAACTTGGATGATCTATCTAGAAAAATTCCAATAGCTTAGAGAAGCTCCGATTTTCGAAAATATATACTTTCTGGATCGTCCATATCTTGCTCACCCTTGTAATAAAGCTTGTTGGGATCATCGAGAAGGGGGCTCTTCATAATGACCAAACTTTTCTTCTTCCGCCTCAGGCCCATAACACCCCAGTGCGGTCGAACGAGCTTCCCTGTGATGTTCTTTTTCTTCTTTTTTCTCAGCTTCGCTTTCTTCAGCACCTTTCATCAAGTACGCTATTACGGCTAGAACTATTGCTATAGTGACGACAATTCCTATCACTATCCCGACAACTAGCAGTGTTCCCATGAGCAACAGGAAAAGGATGAGGGCGATAACCAAGCCTTTATTTTTAATCCTCATATCTCTCTTAAACAATATCATATTGATAGATCTCTATTTATATCTTCGGAGCACCAAACCTCACCCTCTCTCTCATCCCTGAAAAAGAATGTAAACTATTGAGTTGTTAAACACTCGACTTCCCACAAATATTAATTATCTATCTTCTGATTTTCATTCCATGAGCGTTAGCGTGTTTAGAGCGAAAAATCTAGAAAAAACATATGGGAGGACCCATGCGATCAAAGACATCAATTTTGAGGTCGAAGAAGGTGAGATATTTGGATTGATCGGACCAAACGGGAGTGGTAAGACCACTACGCTAAAAATTTTAGGTGGTGTGCTCACCCCATTTTTTGGTGAAGCAAAAGTGGGCGGGCTCGATGTGAGGAACGCTTCCATCGAAGTGAAAAGAAAGGTCGGTTATATCCCCGAGAGTCCCAATCTGTATGAAAGTCTCACCCCTGTGGAATTCTTCAACATGGTGTCTAGCATCCGTGAGATAGATGAAGCGAAGATGAAAAGGAGAGTGAATTATCTTGTAGATGCCTTCGAACTTGAACCCTATATGAACCAATATATAGGATCACTTAGTTTTGGAACCAAACAAAAGGTTTCTATTGTGAGCTCTTTTGTACATGATCCAAAGGCGATAATACTTGACGAGGCCATGAACGGTCTAGACCCTAAGACTGCCAGGATATTGAGAGGTATTTTATCCGAGTTCAGGAGGAAAAACAAAGGGGTCATATTTTCCTCTCACGTTTTACCTTTAGCCGAGGTTATATGTGATAGGATCGCGGTCATAAAGGATGGAAAGATAATCGCTAAAGGAACAGTGGATGAACTCAAGAAGAGATCACAGAAAAAAAATCTCGAAGATGTGTTTTTAAAGCTCACTGAAAGTGAAACCGAAGTTTCAAAGGTATTAGACGCTCTCAAAAACAGTATAGGTGGGTGAAGATTGCAAAGGAAAGAACTTATGGAAACTCTCTACAGGGAACTACAATACCATAGACTCAAAAACAGTCCAAAAATGAGTCAAGATGAAAATAAGTTCATAAAGAGGCTGGAAAAAGCTTCGAATATAAAAAGAAAAGTGGCCATCCAGTCTTTGATGTTTTTATTTTTTGGAATCAGCATCGCGGGGCCCGTTTTCTTTTTGGAAGGAACAGAACCTATCTCCGCGATACTTGTGACCCTGGCGATCGTGCCTTTCGTTTTTTCCCTTTATCAGACTACAGTACAGACTTCATATATCGATTCGTTGAATATCTTCGAACCTCTGAAAGAACTTCCTCTAAAGATCGGATCTTATCAATTAAGTGCAATCCTATCGATTGATTTCATCCCTATGCTCGCGATCGCATTACCTCTGATCGGTTACTTACTGATATATTATCCGGTCAGTGGTATACTAGCTCTAGGATGGTTTTTGACAGGCATATTATTGGGACACACGATAGGTCTCATCTTGTATGATATATTCGGATATAAATTTGACATAGGAGGAACCGGGTTTGGAGTTGTTGGTAGTTTTCTAAAGATAATCGGATTGATACTATTCATGGTGCTGTTTTTTGCGGTCAGTTATTTTCGCGACTATATACTAGATAGAACTGATCTACTCATGCGGTACTCGATGTTCTATCCTTTTTCAGCCGGATCAGTCTTCGATCCCCTAGAGAATTCACTGGTATTGTTGTCACATATTATGATATTGATCCCTCTTTACTATTATTTCTCCAAAACCATTTGGAATAATGTGATAGGCGGTGAAACAGTCTCTTCGGGAAAAAAGAGCAAGGAGCAAAGCCTTTCCATAAAAAGTCCGGTTGCCTCACTTGTCCATAAGGATTTAAAGATAATCTTTCGAAAAACGGCCATGATCGCCGGTCTTCTCCTTCCTCTTTACGTTCTCTTGCCACAGATATTTATCAGACTACAGAACGGACATATATCTATCAACCATACCACACTTTTCCTCTTCATGATTGGAGTATTGACCACGACAACAGCAGATGCCATATTGAAAGTCGATGGTTCTTCTATAGTGAGTTTAAGAAGCCTTCCTCTTACTAAGCAGCGATTCATCCTGAGCAAGGTTTTTTCCATGTGTGTGATACCCATGATCATGTCATTGTCAGTGATAGCTCTAGGTACTTACTTTGAAGCAAAAAGCCTCGTGCTTTTACCGTATGCCTTTTTGCTACCTTCTCTAGCAGCGCTTTTCACCCTGCTCTACCTATATAGGAGGGGAGGGGAACAGATAGGGATACCTCAATTTAATTTTATCAAATTGCTACCTATAATCATCTTCCTGGTTTTGATCATGGGGCTTATTGCCGCACCCATTTTGTTTTTGACAGGTGATGTAGCTTATCCCGTCAGCTTCAGTATCGGCACTATCATCTTAGTTTTCTTGTACCGAAAATCTAAAGATTGATGCTCGCAGTATTTGTGAAGTGCACCAAATTTTCTTTTTAGTTAACTGATATATCAGGGATCGGCACAAATGACTTAGGAAAACCGCACCTTAGATTGGTACTTTTCACTTCAATCACCACAACATCAAACACCTCTCAAATATCAAGATCTGTTTCTGCCATCGTAACATTTAGAAAACAGAGATTTCAAGTCGTCTCCCAAGACTTTCTCGCCTGACTCTTCCAAAAATCTTTACGACTTCCATCTGTTTCTAATCGGGAGGAGAAGTAGTCTTGATATCCAAAATAAGTAAAGAGGGTTACTTTCTACTCGCCGATATCCATTCATCGATCCTTCTCGTGATAGATCGCAACCGCTACGACCGTTGGTAAAAGAAAAGTCAACGTGAATCCGAGCCTCTTTCTTACGACATTGGCTGCTCGTTGATGATAAGCAAAAAGGATTCATGAGCATGGGTATCTTCTCTTTCTTGTTAATGTTAGATCCTAGGTAGGCTGAGATATCTCTAAATATATGTTAGGAAAGTCAAGATCGATTTTCTCGTCATAGATAGAACTACACAGATAGAGTACGGAGCGCACGATCACCCACGTTAGTTTCCTCACTTTGCTTTCTCTTCTCTCTCTTTACGAGCGTATTCCTTTATCTTTCCCACGATCTCTTCCGGGGAAAGGTCATTTACCTTCTCGACCTTGCCGTTATGGATGATCAATATATTATAAGCGCTAGAGAGTATACACAGTGTTTCATCCGTAATCTCGTAGCTTTCGTCTTTCAGATACCTAGGCTTAGGCCTGTGTTTTGTTATATCCACACCCTCTTTCTCTAAAAGATGGTTGATCTCTTTTAGTTTATCTTGGTTTTTAACCCTCTTCTTTTCTTCTTCCATATTACCACCCACCTATTCTATAATATACGGGTTCCTAACTTATAATCTTTACTCTAATCA
>CAYWYD010000038.1:0-21567 GCA_964462425.1 uncultured Thermoplasmata archaeon | reverse complement strand
ACCTTCTAGCAACAAACGTAATATTTTTAATCCAAAAACTAATAGAGTTTAGTGATATAATGGATTGGGAACAAGAAGAGATCCGGAATCTCCAAGAGAATCACTACATAATCATAGATGACGAACCTTGTGAGATCAAAAGTATAGATACTTCCAAGCCCGGGAAACACGGAGAAGCTAAAGCTCGCATCGAAGCTGTCGGGATATTCGATGACAAAAGACACAGTATGCTGAATCCCGTCACCACGAAGATAAGGACCCCTATAATAGACCGGAGAAAGGGCCAGGTAGTCAATAAATCCGACGGTGAGATAAATATCATGGACATGGATTCCTATGATACTTTCCAGATCAGCGTCGATGAAGAAACCTTTGATGAGATAGAGCAGGGTCAGGACATAAGGTATCTGGAGACCATGGGAAGGAAGAAGATAACCAGGACATGAGTGAGGACCTGTTATTTGCCGGCTTCGATTCTAGCTTTGAGAAGAGCGAATACGTATTAGCTGGTGTTCCCTACGATGGAACATCTTCTTTCCGCCTCGGCTGCAGCGAAGCACCAGAACATATAAGGAAAGCATCTTACTGTTTTGAACCCTACCTGATGGAATATCAAGTTTCTTTGAACGATCTTTTACTGCATGATCTCGGCGATATATCTTTCACCGATTTTGACACCTTGCGGGAGAGTTTAAATGAAACAGTACAAGAGATCATCTTTCAAGAGAGTTTCCCTATAATATTGGGGGGAGAACATTCGTTATCTCCTATAGTGATTTCCGCTCTTAAAGAAAAATATGAGGAATTAGGTGTAGTGATCTTAGATGCACACCTGGATTTTAGAGACAGCTACGAGGGTATTAAGCACAGTCACGCCACCGCATCTAAGAGGATGTCCGAGATCGTCGGAGTGGAAAATACGACGGTTGTGGGTGTGAGATCGATGGCTGAAGAATACACCAGTAAAGAAATTCCGTCCTTTTTTACCTCGGACGAGATGGAAGATATCGAGTCAACCGTTGATAGGATCCTCCAAAATAGAGAGCTACCGACTTATCTGTCTATCGATATGGACGTTGTGGATCCATCTTACGCTCCAGGCGTGGGAAATCCCGAACCTTTTGGTCTAATTCCTACAAAGATAAAAAACCTGATTTCTAAGCTATCTCCATATTTCGTAGGGATGGATATCGTGGAAGTATGTCCAAAATATGATAGCTCAGAGATAACCTCTAATCTTGCGGCACGGATGGTCTATGAGATGTTAGGAGCTAAAGAGGGATAACTCCGTTGTTCATTTGACTTCTTTTATTCCCTCTTCCTTTTTACTCTCGCCGGCACCGAGTATCTGCTGTGATTTTACCCCTGTAGCGACGAGCATCACTTTTAGTGTATCTTCTAGGGTCTGATCTACGCTGCAGCCCCATATTATGTTTGCGTCTCCACCAGCCTTGTTTTCTACTTCTTCGGCAACCATCTCCGCCTCATGTACACTCATATCATCTGGACCAGTAACATTGATCAAGACTCCGGAAGCTCCCGTGATATCGACGTCTAAGAGTGGAGAATTGATAGCGCTATCGATAGCCTCTTCTGCTCTTTTATCTCCACCGGCATCGGATTCTCCCATGCCTATCATCGCTTGTCCAGCGCCTTCCATTATCGTTTTAAGATCGTTGTAGTCGAGGTTGACAAGACCGGGCTTTGTGATAATCTCGGTCATCCCCTTTATGGATCTCATCAAGACTTCGTCAGCAACCTTGAAAGCTTGGTTGAGAGGTAACCGGGGTACCAGCTCTAGCAGTTTATCGTTCGGGATCAATATCACCGTATCAGCTACGTTTCGAATACGTTTGATACCCCATTTAGCATTCTCCGTCCTAGATTCGCCTTCCGCTGTAAAGGGTTTGGTGAGAACCGCTATCGTTAAGGCTCCTGCATCTTTTGCTACACGTGCTACAGTTTCTATAGAACCGGTTCCTGTCCCTCCGCCGAGACCGCAGGTCAAAAAGACGATATCCGCATCTGATAACAATTCTTCATACTTTTCTTTCGACTCCTTGGCGGCTTTCTCACCGACCTGAGGTCTTGCGCCAGCACCTAGACCTTTAGTCAAGTTCTTTCCCATCAACACCTTCCTGTTTGCTCTTATGGTCAAAAGGTCTTGAGCATCTGTATTTCCCGCTATCAGTTGTGCTCCGTGGACTCCTGCCTCGGAGACCCGATCGATCGTATTGCACCCAGCACCACCTAATCCCACGATGTATATCTTCGTTCTGAGATCTTTGAGGACATCCTTCAGTTCCTCGTCGGTTTCGGCGTCCTGATATCCTTCTTCCTCAACATCTTTTTCCTCTTTGGAAAGAGCTTCATCCACTAATGATTCCATAGTCATCTCCTCATATGAGTTCTTATACGAATCATAATTAACAAACTCTTATTAATATTTATGGATGGAATAGTTTTTTATAATCCGAAGCCGACCCCATTTTATAAATATCGAATGCGAAAATACATAACTCGATAATATGAGCGAGGTTCTTACCATAATCGGAAGTGGACCGGGGGGTTATGTAGCTGCGATCCTTGGAGCTAAAAACGGACTGGATGTGAAAGTGGTAGAAAAGGGAGAGATCGGCGGGGTCTGTACTAACAAGGGATGCATCCCCTCTAAAGCATTACTCTCCGTGGCGGAAAAGATCGGATCGATAAAAAATGCGAAGAGAGACGGCATAGAAGTCGACCTTAAAAATATTGATTTTGATAGGGTGATGTCAAAAAAAGAGAGAGCCGTAAAGATGTCTAGAAAGGCGATAGAAAATCTATTCGAAAAACACGGAGTTGAGGTGATTAGAGGAGAAGCTTCAGTCCCTTCTTCGAACGAAGTCGAAGTGGAAAAGGACGATGAGACCGAACTGATAGAATCAGATCATCTAATAATCGCGACCGGTTCTGAACCTATATCTCTACCCGGTCTAAAGATCGATGAAAAAAATATACTCTCGAGTAAAGGCGCATTGAGATTAGAAGAGCTTCCGGAGTCCCTGTTGATCGTGGGTGGAGGATATATCGGGATAGAGATGGCTTACATATTTTCTTCTTTAGGTACAGAGGTGACGATAGTCGAGGTGAAAGATAGATTGATACCTCTGATGGATAAGGGACTGAGCGAAGTGGCCGAGAGGATGATGAAGCGAAATAAGGTAAAATTCCATACCGGATCGAAAGTCACAAAAGTTGATGAAACAGGGGATTCGAACGAGGTCAAGATAGAGGGTAAAACAGACAAAAAGATCGAAGTAGAGAAAATTTTATGTTCTGTCGGAAGGAGACCGACCCCTCCGGAGACTGATCTAGAAATCATAGGAGAAAACGGAGAGATCCAGGTCGATGATAGGATGAGAACAGACCTCGAGAACGTTTATGCCATCGGTGACGTGATCGGTGAATCGATGTTAGCTCACTCGGCATTCAAACAGGCTGAGATAGCGGTAGATGATATAATAGGAAAAGAAACGGTGGACTTCTCTCGAGTTGAGATCCCTGCGGGGGTCTATACCCATCCAGAGATGGCTAGTGTGGGTCTTACAGAAAAAGAAGCCGAAGAAAAGTTGGACCAAGTCAAGGTCGGGAAATTTCCTATATCCGGGACCGGCAGAGGGTCCTCCACGGGAGAAAGGATGGGCCTCGCAAAAGTCATCACCAAAGCTGACGATGAAATTGTTGGTCTTCATCTGGCTTGTCCCGGGGCAACGGATATAATCATGGAAGGTACTCTCGCTATTGAAAAGGGCATGAAGGCGCAGGAGTTGGCCAAAGTAGTGCATCCTCATCCCACATATTCTGAAGCAATCAAAGAGGCTGGTGAGAACGTATTCGGAGAGAGTGTCCACACGAGTTGATGTGGGATAAATTTTTTTCTCAATCTTTCTTATCTTTCTCGCTACTCAAAATAGGCTCTTCATTGGCTTTAGTTATCCTGTCTTTGATAGATTCGATCCGGGCATCATCCGTTTTTTCTTCCTCCCCCTTTATCTTTTCCTCTTCAGTTTCATGTTCGATCTGCCTTTTTCTCTCGTTTATCGTGCCGAGGAAGTTGTCGATCAGATTATTTGCTTGATTCAAATTTCCTTCCTCAGCAAGGTCCTTTAGTTTTTTCAATCTTTTACTCAGGTCCCCCGTGTTTTCGCCGCTCTCCCTTAGCTGATCCAATTTTGCCTTAGCGTCTTCGAGTTTAGAAGAAAAAACAAAGATATCTTCGAGCCTATCTAGTGTTTCCTCCAATTCTGATAATCCTTTTTTGATATTTCCAGATTTTTTAGATTCTATACCTTCTTTCACGTTTATCTTTATACTCTCTAGCTCTATAGGTGTTTCTCTAGCGACTTTCAAGTTCTTTCGTACTTTTCTTAATTTCTTCTTGAACTTTTTTTCTAATTTTTCTTTCTGTTTGTTTCGGTAGAGATCAGTTAGAGTTTTAGATATTTCTAAAGCCTCTTTATATTCTCCAGATTCGCATTTATCCTTTATCTTTTCGAGCGTATCTGAAAACGTCTTTTTTCTTTTCTCAGTGGAAAGGTATTCTTTCCTATCTTCAGCTTTGTCGACCTGTGCCTTTAACTTTTCCAAATGTTCCACATGGAACAAGATATCAAGTGCTAAATCTAGGGCCTTTCCGTACCGTCTGTTCTTCTCATAAGATAACAATTCATCGAATTCTTTCTCGACAAATTCCGTAGGTAGTCTCTTGTCATTATCCAACTCTTCCAAAACATCCCTAATTCTAGCTTTGTCCTCCTCGAGTTCCCCGGGATAGGCTTCGTATCTTTCTCGCCCCTCTTTTTCTCTAGAATCGATCTTTTCCTCCGTATCTTCTATTCTTTCCTCTAAGTCCTTTATCTCGTAAACGATCTCTTCAGTTTCTCCCTCCTCTAATTCCTCCACCACCTCTTCAAGGGATGATTCAAGGCCATCTTCAGGTCTGACCTCTTCGTCTTCTTGGGGTTCTTTTTGGACTTCCTCAACGGGTTTGGAGTTCATCATCCCTTCGAGTTCTTGGATCCGTTTTTCCATATATTCCCCCATGTCTTCTTCCTCCTTATGATCCTCTTCTGAGGACAGTGATTCCCGGTTTTCTCCAATGGTGTTTCCACAGACTGGGCATGAATCATCCTCCTTCGTGAGGAAGGATCCGCAGACGGGACATCTCTCTTTTTTCTTTTCCTCCTCATCATCGCTTTCTTCTCCTTTAACTTCTTCTTGAAGAGTGTGATCACATTCCGGGCATTTTTCTGCGCTAGATCCTACCAACGAACCACATTCATCACAGACTCTCAGTTCTCCGTTTTCGTCCTTTACCTCCTCTAAAAAGTCGAAGATGTTTTCAGCTATATTACTCCCTATACCTTTTATGGAAGTAAGTTCCTCGACTCCGGCCTTTTCCAGATCCTTCACTCGAGAAAATCCGGAGGCGATGATCTTTTCTGCCCTAGCTCTTCCAACCTTTGATATCTTACTCAGATTTTCCAAAATATGTTTTTCCTCTTCGGTGAGGTCCAATCGACTCCCGCATATCTCACACCTCTCATTGCTAGACGGGTTTAGACTTCCACAAGCAGGACATCTTGTCTGTTTCTCTGTCAAAAATCTCACCGATCTGAGTCGTAATTAAAAAAATATTCCGTATACTGATATATAAATTTTATGAACAAAATCTTTCTTGAGAGGGAATGGAAATTAATTTAATATAGGAGTTCAATAGGGGTGAGAGATAAGATGGGCGAAAATCAAGAACTGACGCCTCTGGAACTGGAAAAGAAGACCTTCGAACGGTTAGAATCAGATGATATCAACAAAAAAGTTAAGGAGTCAAGAAAGGGAGGCAGAAATTATTATGCCGTTTATCCCCCTCAGCCTATCAAAGACAATTTTAACTGGGATGAATTGTATAAGATATTACTTTATGACATTTGGTCTCGATTCAAAAGTATGAGAACTTTCAATGTCAGACATGGGCTAGGTTTCGATCCTTATAATTTGAGGGTTGAAAGGTCAGTGCTTAAAGATCATGATTCTAAAAGCTTAGCCGGTATATCGGGGGATGAATGGGGGGATATCTTTTCTGAGATGGACGAAAGAGCTGATGAGCTTAAAGAGGATATGACCGAACAGGTCGAGTCTTTAGGTTTTTGGAAGGACCTAGAGGCGGAATACGATACCAGAGATGAGGATTTTGTTGATTCCTTGTGGTGGTCTGTGAGTGAGGTCATGGATAAGGACTTTCTTACTAAATATAAGAAACCCCTCGTTTGGTGTCCAGAATGTAAGTCTCCCGTTACCAATACTGAGACTTTTCACAAAGAACAGACTAAAGAGAAGGCGCTAGTCAAGGTGCCGGCTTCAGGGGGAAAAGAGAGATACTTCTTGACAGAAGTTGAAGAACCTTGGACTCTGCCTGGAAGTCTCTCTCTAGTAGTTCGGCCCGAGGAGGTATATTCGGTTGTGAGATATACTACAGAAGACGGTGGAACTGCTCAAGTAGTCGTGATACAGGATAAGGTTGAAGAAGTGATGGAAAGAGGTGAAGTTGAGGACTATGAAGTGATCAATGAAGTTAAAGGGAAAAAATTAGAAGGCATTGGGTTTAAATATCCTCTCTTCGATAAAGTTCCATATCATACCGAATTAGAGGGGGAATTTGTACATGAGATATTCTGTTCTGAGGATGTAAGCAAAGAAGGTACCGGTCTGGTTTTTTTCGCCCCTCCATATAGAGAAGAGCATTGGCAGATCGCAAAGGAGAACGGTTTGACTGCTTTTAACCCGATAGAAAAAAATGGATACTACAATTCTGGAGTTAGAAATAATAAATATTCTGGGCTTTCCGCTCTACAGAGCAATCAGATGATCCTAGATGATATAGATACTAAAGATTTACTCTTTTCGAGAGAAAAAGAAGATAGGAAGGTGAAGTTTTGCGATGCCTGCTTGAATAAAGTGATAAAGATCCCTCACAGAGAGTGGTTCTTTAAAATCACCGATGATAGTGACGATGAGAGACTACAGAACTTCATCGACGAGATGGGTTTGATACCGTCTAAGGAAGAAATCGATATTAGAGATTGGATCGTGACAAAGGGGGATCGATGGGGCATCTCGTTTCCTCTTTGGGAATGCAAGTGCGGGGCATCATTTACCCCAGAAGATCGTTCTGAATTATCAGAAAATTCCAACTACCGGGAAGAAGAGCCAGTCACCCCCGATATAATTTCGAAAGTTGATGTGAGATGCCCTGAATGTGGAAAGGAGATGGAATGGGAAGAAAAAACCCTAAATTCGACATTTATCAAAGCTTCTTCACCATGGGCTCAATTGGGTTATCCTCATGATGAAATAGAATACCAATCCTGGTGGCCGGGTAAAATATTCATCAGTAAAAGTGCCAAAAGAGACGATCTTCTTTCGGCTACACTTAGTCTTTCTTTTTCTCTTCTAGAGGATACCTCTATAGAAAATATGCTCCTTCAGGGGTCGGTGGTTAGTGAGATAGATTACAAGGATGTAAGAAGTTTGGCGAGTAATCAGGGCTATGATTCACTTAGACTCCATCTATTATCGGATAAACCTCCATGGGAAACTAGAAAGATAAAAGGAGAGGATCTCCAGGAGCCTCATCCTCTCGTGAGAGTGTTGTGGAACTTGAATACCTTTTTGGAGAGTCGACTTGAAAAGCATGAGACCGAGCCAGGTGATACTACGTTAGAGTTTTTAAGAGAAAATATGGATTACGAAGACGAGTGGCTTTTGTCCAAAATCGAAGATACAAAACGAGAGGTTAGAGAAGCATATGAAAAAGCTAGGTATGATCTGGTAATAGAAAAGCTAGAAGGATTGGTATTAGAGGATGTAGCCCAGTGGTATTACAGCCGGGCGAAAAGTAGACTTGAAGAAGAAAAAGACGAAGACGTGGTATTATCTATCTTAAAGGTCCTTCATGAATCTCTCATCTCAGTTTCAAAGATGATCGTTCCTCTTTCTCCGTTTTTAGCAGAAGAAGTCTATAATCGCTTAGATGGAAAATTGGACTCTGCTTTTCTCAATGATTGGCCGGAATCGAACGAACTTCTTCGGAATGGGCAATTGGAAGAAGAGATGAAAGAAGTCAAAAACATAGTTGATCATATAATCAAAACGAAGAGGAAAAATGGCATTCCTGAAAAATGGCCTCTCAAACGAATAATATATGATGGCAAAAATTCAGCTGCCATGGACGTGATCGAAAAATTCGAGCAGCTGATAAAAGACAAGGCAAAAGTTAAAAAAATAGAGATAATCGATTTGGACGAGGAGTGGGATGAAAAATTGTTAGACGTTTATGCCAACGAGGAAGCTATCGGTAGGGCATATAGCCAGTGGAAGAGCAGGATCGCTACCATGCTTAACCAGAAGCCTCCAAAGAAGATCAAGAATGGTATAGAAGAGGGTGAATTTGAAATCGGCTTAGAAGGGCAGCTGATAGAAATAAGGCCAGAAATGGTCACCTTTGAGACGAGTTTACCCGACGGTTTCGAAGAGATCGAGCTGAGGAATAAAGATATCTATGTAGATATGAATATCTACGATGAGATATGGGAGGAGGTCATCGCGCGGGAAACTATACTTAGATTGAAAAGGATGCGTGAGGATTTTGATCTCGAGGATGAAGACGAGATCGAGGCGGATGTGAAGACTACTAGTGAAATGGCTGACGCCTTAGAAGAGTATAGAGGCATGATATTAGAAGAAGCTAACGTACGGGAGTTAAGTATAAACGAAGAAGAGGGAACTGAGGAAAGAGATTATGTTTACGAGTGGGATATAAATGGTGAGACAGTAGAGATCGGAGTCGAGCCCCTATACAAGAACAAGGTAGTAAATTACTATCAGAATCTCTCAGGAGTCGATGAAGAGATCGCAGAAAATCTATATGAGGGCGGTTTCACTTCGGTCGAGGATCTTCAAGCCGCATCGGCCTCGGAAATATCCGATATAAAGGGTGTGAAACGTAGTCTAGCAAGAGGTATGATTCAGTCTCTTCAGGAGATAGAAGAAAAAGGTGAACTACCGGAGGAAGAAAGAGAGGAGATAGATAAAGAGAGAAAAGAAGTTGAACCGGGGATAGAAGAGAAAGAGGAAAAAGAAGAAGAGAAAGAGGTCAAAGAAAAAGAAATAGAGATGAAAGAGGAAGAGAGAGTAGAAGAGGTTGCTGAAAAACAAGAAAAGAGAGAGTTACCAGAAGGTATAGAAAGGAGCTCCAGCTATATCGTCACTGACAAGGAATCTGATAAGCCCAAATCTTTCGGATTGTTCAAAGAAATTTTAAAAACTGAAAAGGAAGGTCTGTGTGTCACCCGAGATTACCCGAATAAGGTCAAAGATAGATACGGGTTGGAGAACGTCGAGATGATCTGGCTTTCCAACGTGGATAGAGAGGACGTTATAAGACCCAAAAGCCTTGAAAAATTCAGTCTCACAGTAGAGAACTTCCTCACGAGGAGCAAAGGAGTGATCCTACTGAATGGTTTAGAATATCTCATCACAAATAACGATTTCAGGACCGTACTGCATCTTATCCAATCTCTTAAGGATCAAGTTGCGATCAACGAATCTATCATGATGATACCTATAAATCCAGACACGCTGGAAGAAAATCAGATGGATCTTCTGTCTGGTGAAGTAGATAAAGTGATAAATCCATGAAGATAGGTATAATCGGACCCGGAGCCATGGGGACTTTTCTTGCTGGAGTACTAGCTCAAGATAATGAAGTCACTTTACTCGGCCGGCGAAAATTAGAGATAGAAAGGGTGGAGGTCGTCGGTGAAACGGAACTGATCTCGGAGGTTGACTTCACCACTGATGTTAGTAACTTATCCGAAACCGAGTTGGTCGTGATCTGCACCAAGGCATACGATACCGAGGGAGCTGTGAAAGATGTGATTGATCACTTACCTTCTGATTGTAAACTACTCTCTTTACAGAACGGCTTGAAAAACGAGGAGATAATCTCACGGTATGTTGGAGAAGATAGAACAATCGGAGGGATTACTAGTCACGGGGTGACCTATCTTGAAACGGGAAAAGTGAAGCATGCGGGAAAGGGTGAAACGGTGATAGGCGGGTATCCGAGAGGTGGTGGAGAGGAGATAAAAAAAGTGGCGGAAGTCTTCAGAAAGGCGGGTATAAGTATAGATCTGAACGACAAAATAATCGGACATATCTGGAAAAAGGTGATAGTGAATGTGGGCATAAATCCAATCACGGCTCTGTTAGGAGTGAAAAACGGCTTTTTGTTAGAGGATGAAAATCTTTTTGAAATGATGAAAGGAACCGTAGATGAAGCGACGAAGGTAGCCAGAAAAAATACTGAGCTGCCAGTAGAGGACACCTTTGAAGAGACGAAAAGAGTGGCGAAAACAACTCGGGAGAATAGGTCTAGTATGCTGCAGGATATCGAGAACAAAAGAAGGACAGAGGTAGACCAGATCAACGGGGCGGTTGTGGAAAAAGGGGAAAAGAGTGGTATTCCGGTAGAGATGAATAGAACACTGTATCGGTTGGTCAAAGGTTTGGAGAGTACCTATCTAAATGGATGCTAAATTTTCTCTCCTACCAGGTATATGTCTTCCGCTCCTTTGATCTCTATATCGATATGTTCACCTATTAGTTCTTCATCCTCGTTCTTCAGCACCACGACCTTGTAGTTATCCATCCTCGCCTTCAGTGAATCGCCTTTTCCTTTTTCTAGAACCAATGCGTTCGTTTTTCTTCCCACATATCTTTCATTCAGGTTTCTACTTATCTCGAATCTCAGCTCGGTCATCTCTTTGGATCGTCTCTTTTTTTCCCTCGAATGTACCTTTTCCTCCATCTCAGCGGCTTTTGTACCCTCCCGAGGGCTGAATCTAGTCACGTTCACTATGTCCGGCTCTGCTTCTTTTATCAGCTTTTTTGTCTTTTCGAAGTTCTCTTCGCTTTCTCCCGGGAATCCTACGATCACATCGGTAGAGAGTGTAAGGTCGGGGAACTTCTCTCTGAATTCTTTTGTTATATTTTTCCATTCCTCTGCAGTGTACTTCCTGTTCATCCTTTCTAAAATGGGATCAGACCCGGACTGAAGTGGTAGATGCAGAAATGAATATATCCTTTCGTCTTCCATCAGTTCGATGAACCTATTTTTTATCTTTTTCAGAGTGTCGACGTTCATCATGCCCACTCTTACGCGGTAGTCTCCTTTCACCTCCAGCAGTTCCTCTAACAGTTCATTTATATCAGTAGATAGATCTCTGCCGTAAAGGGCGGTATCTTGGCAGGTCAACCTGATCTCTTTCTTCGAATCTGAGAGAAGTTCTTTGAACCTCCGTTTGATCTTTTCAAGTTGTCTGCTCTTCAAGTTTCCTCTAGCGAGTTTAGTTATGCAGTAACTACAATCTCCATAACATCCGGAAGCGATGGGTATCGTTCCTATAGGTCCATCATCTCGTTCTACAGGTAAGGTCATCTTTACATCGTGGGGTTCGAGAAAATCTAAATCACATCTAGAAGGAGAACGAGAGAACATCTTTTCGACTTCCTCAGAACTGTCGATGGAAGGTAAACAACCAGAGACCACCACTTTTGAGACTTCCTTCTGAATTTCTTCGATCCTCCGCTTCATACGCTCCTCGGTTTTTCCGATCACCACGCAGGTACCGATCAGAGCTTTGTCCGCTTCTTCGAGAGAATCCACTCTCTCCTCACCCTCATGTTCCCAAGATTCGGCTATCATCTCGGTTTCCCCCTGATTCATGGTGCATCCATAGGATTCAACGTAGAATTTCATCACAATCCTATTCGGTGGTAGGGTTATTTTTGTCTTTGGGAGAATCGGGCTATCCTATACTTCCCAGGTCACCTGTTCGCCCTGTTCCCGGTAATCGAACACTTCCGTCGGGGCGTCCCAGCCTTTTTCTACCAGATCGCCGATCCATTCTTCAGAACCGAAGGTGTGCATCGGTACAAAATAAGTTGGCTTCACCTTCTCGATGAAATCGACCGGTCCGGCCCAGCTCGAAAGGCGTTCGTCCATGTTGGAGAACGCTACGTCAACGTCTTCTTTTTTAAGGATATCCGTGACTTCCTCGAATACATTAACATGTTCCTTTCTCTTTTCCCTACTCCATTCCGGCCAATTCCATTTTCCCAGGTCTCCGCCGTAATAGATAGTTATGCCTTCATGTTTTATCAGAAAAGCTACGCCGGCGTCATTGCTCTTGAAAGTCTTTATATGAAGATCGTTCACCTGATACGATCGATCAGGGTTGACTTGGACGAGTTTATCAGAATTCCCTGAAGATAATCGTGCAGATCGTACATCATCGGAGATTATGAAACGGGTTTTTTCAGCTTCTGAAGAAAACTCCCCAACCTCAGGAGAGAAGTGATCGCCGTGGGCGTGCGAGACGAAAACGTACAATTCAGACCCTTCTATCTGGGACCTCAATTTTTCTTTCGATCCTCTTTTGACCCCTCTTCCAGGGTAATCGAAGAGTAAGACCTTTTCGCCCAACTTCAAGGAAAAGCAGCTGTGATAGATATAGGTGATATCCGCTTTCATTCTCTCACACCTTTCTATATTTTTGATCATTCACTCCCGTTTCTGCAGGGTCTCCAATTCCTCTTTTTTCTTTTTCTTCTTCCTTCTTATGTAGTAGTACACTCCTCCGACCACTCCCGCTGCAATGATGATCCCTAAGAATATGTATTGATGGTAACTAGGGGATTCATACTTCTCTACGGTCAGACTCCAGCTTTCCGTGACATATCCGTCGTTTTTTTCATCGCTCACTCTGACTTTGATCTCATATTCACCCGGTTCGAAAGTTTTAGAGAGTACTTTGCCTTCACAGTGGTACTCCCCGTCGATATACCATTTAACTGTTACATCGTCTGCTTCCGGGTCCGTAGTCTCTACTTTGAAAGTGATCTCCTCGTTAGAGAATTTAGTCAAACTCTCGAGGTTCGGTTCTTTCGACCTTATAGAAGGAAGGAAATTGCGGGTCACCCATGTGTGTACCGTCACTTTGGTTTTGGAATCTAAGTTGTTATGAGAAAAGAACTCGAAGGTATGGTCATAGGTGGTATTCAGTTCGATATCTGAAGCAAAAGTAAGGGTGATCTCTATGGTCTTACTCTCACCGGGCCCGAGAGCGACCTCTTCCTTGCCCTCTACCTCCTTCAGTCCATCTCGGTTGTTGAGCTCCCATCCGATAGTGTCTTTCCGTTGCCCCGTATTGGAAACTGTGAATTCATAGGTCACATTTTCTTCTGGTTTACATCGAACACTATCGCCCTCCGCATAGGCATCGAATGCATACTCCTTAGGGGCCGTGTAATTGTAGTTATAAGAATCCAGCTTGAAGGTTGCATCCGTAACGTTCAATCCAGAATGATCATGGTATAGATTATCCATCGACGTATGAACGGTGTTTCCCGCCTTCTTAGAGAAGTGAGTCGTGAGATGGCCTTCGTTGACCTCATCCGTTTTGTTCCATGTCCAACGATCCGTACCTCTTATCTCGAGAGCGTCGAAAGACTCTCCGCCTGTTTCGTAATCGATCTCACCTTGTGTATCCATCTCATAGTCGTGGATCACGTCGTAGTTGTAAGTTTTCTCCTCGTCCTCTGGATAAGCTGCATTCTCGCTGGAATCTGGAGTGAAATCCGTATACGAATTGGCATATAGATCTAATACTGATTCGGATTCCCACTCTTCAGGGGCTTGTATAGGGAAGGAATAGAAATCACCCATTTCTGTTTTCTCTGTTTTGACTCTATCGGTGATATTGATCATTATCTCCAATCCCATCACCTCCGACGGACCTTCCATGTTGTTAGTGTAATCTGAAGCAACCAGGTCTAGAGTGTTCTTCTTGTAATATTCATTACCCGTAGCCAAGCCTTCCATGTCGAATTCTACCGTTCCGACGGTCCTCTCGGTCTTTCCTATAGCTCGATAGACTCTTCTAAAAGATAAGTTGTAGGTTTTAACGGATTCTCCATCCACCTCTATGGATTCTACTCCTTCCACACTATAGTTTACTGTTCCTACCTGATACATCTCTTCTATGGCCTCTCCAGTTGCATTGAGATGGTACGTGTAATTCCAATAATCGCCGCTCTCCCAGCTGGGTCGATATATTGGGGCTTTCCCTTCAACAGCGGTAGTCAGATCGAGAACATATGTTTCGGTTTCATCATTCAGTGAAGATACCCGGACCTGATCGATATATTCTCCTTCTTCAGCTTCTTTTGGTATATCTACATATACAAGCACTTCGGCGGTTTGATTTACCGGGAGAGAGACTCTTGTCCTGTTCAGACTCGCCCATCCTGAGCCGTCATCCATTATCTCCAATTTCACAGTATCTTCTAGTTCACCTTCGTTGGCGATCATTATTTTGTAACTGATTCTAGAATCTACATATCCGGTTCTGTTCCCCGAGTCGACCTTCACCTTGAGGTCGTATTCAGCGGATGATATCATTGTATTGACTTCCCGGGTTTCAATTTTACTGCTGTTTCCTAAGGAAGCGAATTCGACTTTGGTTACATAATTATCTAGGTCGGTATCAGATGCGATCGAGACAGTAAGATTTCCGCTTCCTTTTTCCCCTACATCTAACTCAAATTCTGTCTTGCTCAGGGCGGACCAATCGTTCTGATCTTCTACTATGCTCGCTTCGATGGTATCTTCTCGATCACCCGTATTCTCAACCGTGAAGTTGTAGACCTTTTCCTCCCCTAGATAAGCTTCTTTATTTCCTTCTATATTCACATTAAAATCATATTCTTTCTCTTTTACTTCGGTCTGTAGAGTCAAAATTTGGGAGTCGCCGGTAGTATTCGAGGTAAAATTCACCTTATCGATGTAAGTGCCTTCAGAGATATCTGAACTTGCTTCGACCTCCATCTCAAGGCTATCCCGTTCCCCGCTCTCCAAAGTAAGTTTGTCCGTTGAAAGGGATGACCAATCGTTCTCGCTCTCCTCTATCTCACAGAGGATCTCATCTTTTTGCTTTCCTCTATTCTCCACTTCGAGTTCATATACCGCAGTTTCACCTTGAAAGATGGATTTCTCTTTCTCCTCTGCCCTAGCTGAAAATCCATACTCGGGTCTAGGAGCATTCTCATAGTGATATTCCTGCAGCCATACGTCCCCGTAACTGACGTTCATCCCGAAGGTATCATGGTATATATCGCTCATGTTTTCATGGACTAAATTGCCCACAAAAGGGGAATAATACCTTTTCAGCCTACCAGTTTCCTCTTCACTCCCATTTACCGTGTAATTATCCCGTGCCGAGATTTTTACTGCTTCGAACGGTCCGATCGGGGTCTCTTTTTTGACCATCCCTTGCCCAGAGATCGTATAGTAATCATGAGTTACGTTGTAATTTTCTGTAAAATGCTCGTCTTCGGGATATTGGAATCCTGAATAATTTTGATAAGTCTCCTCCTCTACCCAATGTTCCGAAACAGTTCCCCATTCACCATCGGGTTCGATAGGGAATGAATAAAAATCACCTTCTACCGTATTTTCCATCTCTGAAGGACCTTCTCTTGACACGTTTATCTGTATACCGGGTTCGATCACCGTCGAAGTCCCGTTCAAAGAAGTATAGAAGTCAGCTTTAAGAAGCTCTAAAGTTTCAACATCAATAAATTCTGTACCGCTGCTCCAACCGGACATCTCCATACTGACGTTCCAACCGAATTCATCCAGATGATTACCGCCTTTAACGTCTGTATAAATCCTTTGATGCTCCACTTCGTAGACTTCCTGTTCTGTTCCTTCGATTTCGATGGTAGTGGTCCCGATCACACTTCGATTCATGAACCCCTTGAAGTGCATCCAATCCTCTCCATACTCGTGTTCTCTCTCAGTATGATTGAAGTCGAAGGTATAATTCCAGTAGTCACCGCTTTTCCATTCTGGTTTTTCTATATCACCTATTTCGAGAGTTGTATCCGAATCGGCTTTAGATGAAAAACCTCCGAAAACATTACCCATAACGGAGAACATAATCAAACAGGCAACACACAGGGAGAAAAATTTTCCAACTTTCATATCCATGAATCATCACATTTATTACCATTCCATGAGAAAACCTCTAATTAAAGGTTTTTACACTGATTTTAACTCATGGGGGTAGAAGTCTCATCTTATTTGTAGGAAGCAATTTATTGACCACCTTGCTGTAAAATAGTAAGGTGAGTCCCTTCTTCATCAGGCTGCCTTTCGAGAGACTCTTTTTGAGACGTTCGTCGGATTCATACCTTTTTTTCTGTATCTTATCGTGCTCTCTTTTCTGCTTCACTATCCTTTTCATCAATTTTTTGTAAGGCGCTATAGCGTTTTTACCGGATTTTTCTGCCTTTCTACAGGCTTTAACCGCCAATCGAGCACTTAAGGCCGCGGCGTCCATCCCTACACCCCGGTATAGGTCTACTAGGCCGGCAGCATCGCCGGTCATCAGCATATTATCCTTCCCGAGATATACGTTCTCCGCCTGACCGGAGGCATACCCTTTTTTATCCACTATCTCGCCCTCCAATCCATATTTATCCTTGACGTATTCGTAGAACTGCTCACATGTCTCCATGGGATCCTCTTCCGAACCCGTGCCTATTATCCAATCGTCGTCCTTTTTGTAAACCCAAGAGAACATCCAATCTGAAAATCTCTTCTTATGGATCATGTATAATGTATTAGGATCTAGATCTCCTGGATCGCCTTTGAAATAAAAGTTTATCGCGGCTCCTCCACCGAGGTCTTCAAAATCTCCGGGTCGAAGTTTTCTCCTTATGGTAGAAGACCCTCCGTCAGCCCCTAGCAAGTATTTTGTTCGAACGAATTTTTCTTTTTCTTTCTCTTTTAGTTTGACTTTATAGTAACCTTTCTTTTCCTTAAAGTCTTTTAGCTCGACTTCGTCTCGAAATACAGCACCAGCTTTCTCTGCTTCTTCATTCAACCACTTATCGAAGGGTTTTCGCCAAAAGTTCAACATGGCCATCTTTCCGTTTAGAACTTCATCGTCAGGGGTCACCATCTCTACTTTGTTCAACTCATTGTCGCAAAGTTTGTCTTCAGGGATGTCTGAACCGATGAGTTCTTCGAAATATGGGTATTGGATGCCTGAACATGTCTTGTGGCGGGGGACTTCTTTCTTTTCTATGAGCAGTGTATCAAAACCGTCTTCCGCCGCTAACTTGGCCGCTACCGAACCGGCTATGCCACCGCCTACCGCTAAAACATCATACTCTTCCATGATTGATCTCCTATAGATTGTTGGCTAGAATCCTTTCCCCATTATTTAATAGTTTCCACCCCATACATTGGGATTAATAATTCGATGATTGGAGTAAAGTTTTTATACACTTTTCTCTTCCTCAAAAATCGTGGTATAAATGGTAGTAAATATAGACGAGGACACATGCATCGCATGTGGACAGTGCGAAGAAGAATGCCCTGTAGATGCTTTGGTCGTTGAAGAAGTGGCGGAAGTAGATGAAGATACCTGTATAGATTGTGGGAACTGCGTTGACGTTTGTCCTGTCGATGCGATGAGTCTATAGGCAAAATCTCTTTCTTTCACTTTTTATTTTCTTCCTTTTCTAAGTATTTTGAGATGCTCTCCTGTACGTCCCTTTTTTCCCCTTCGAATTCTCTGATCGTGACTTTACTCTGATTCAGCATGTTCTCGGATAGTGGATCCTTGTATTTTCCGTCATATATTATCTCATCGATCTCAGCGTTGATCAGCATCTTGCCGCAGACCACGCAGGGATAGGTAGTACAGTACAATTTGCTCCCTTTGATACTCACTCCAGATACCGCGGCCTGTATGACCGCGTTCTGTTCCGCGTGAACCGCTCTACATAACTCGTGTCTTCTGCCGGATTTTACGCCTTCTCCCTTTTTCGGATAAAAATCGAGGTCTTCCAATATCTTCTCCCTATCTATATCTTCGTCTTCCTCGTACTGGTCGAAGAATACATCCAGGTAGGGCGCCTCGATATCTCCTCTTCTCATGCATCCGCCCAGTTCCTCACAGTGCGGTAATTCCTTCGGAGCTCCGTTGTAACCCGTGCTTAGGACTTGTTTGTTTTTCACCATGACCGCACCGACCTTTCTCCGTAGACAGGTGGATCTTTCAGCGACCAAGTAAGCCATCGCCATGAAATACTCGTCGATAGTGGGACGGTTCATGGTTAGTGAAAAAGCTCCCTCATTTATTTTATTTTCGTCAGAATGTACCTTTTAAAATTCCTCTCTATGTAATCCATCTAGACATAACGCTCTCTATCTTTTCCTCCTCTACGTTATCGTCTACTCCATCGGAAGCTATAGATAGAGTATCTACAATTTTTCCGCCTTTCGGTACGAGGTCGGTCTCTATAATTTCAAAGGTCTTGCCCGGTCCTCCTCCGCCATGGGTGATAAAACAGATTATCTTTAAGTTATTCAGTCCTTCGCACTTTTCCATATAAGTGTTTATAGGGGTTGCGGGTTTTCCACACCAAACCGGACTTCCGATAAACAGCAGATCGAAATCGCTTAGATCGGTCTTTACGGGTTCTATCTTCACTTTCTTTTCCCGCTTTGCTTCCTCGACGTTTTCCTCGTAGGATCGTTCATCACTCATCTCAACCGACAGAAGTTCTGCTTCTACTCCTTCCCTCCTGAGAGTGTCCGTTATCCTTTTTGCAACCTTTTCGGTATTTCCGGTCTCAGAGTAATAAACTACCGCGGCTTTCATCTCAATCATTCTCCTATGGAAATAATATCATTGTTATCTATAAATGTTCTGTCTTGGCCGTCAGCGTAACTTTAGGGAGTTGCTAAGTAAAATAGCAGAAAATCTAACTAAAGGGAGAAGTTCTATCCTATCTTCACATTCTCTCAACGTAATTCTGAGAATTGAAAATGAAATTTACAATGTTTAGAATCCTCTGAAAAATCATATTTTCTAAATTATAGTGGAAGACGCAACTTATTTGTAATTGCGTTGCGTCATCCACAACTTGTATAGGAGGGAGTAGGGGCCTTATACCCCCAACGCCTATGCAGCTCACATAGGCTAGTCAAAGACGTAAGAAAATCACGAAAAGTTACGTCTTTGATTATAAAACCATCGGGAAGAAGAATTATTTGAACCTCTTCGAACTCATCCAAAAGAGGGGAACTTTTATATACCCAACCCAGGAGTGATTATTTGCAAACGATGAAGGCCACCATATATGCAACGCTTGTGGTTATATTTTTATTGATTTCGGGATTTTCTACAGGGATGACACCAGGGATTGAATCAGAAATAGATACTGTTCTCGAAGAAGAGCCTAGGGAGGAAAAAGATTATACAGCTTCCGCCTTCGGCGCCTGCGATAGCTATGCGGTGGTGAGCAATTCTCATTCTCTCAGTGCCTCCTTCGATGCACAGGGGACAATGCAGAATTTCATGTATCCCTGGGTCGGTTATTACGCTCACATGGAATACAACGCCAGTCATGCCGGTTACGAGAACGAATACGATCAGCCTCCCAGGATATCATCCCACAAAGAATGGATGGGAGGAAGGCCCGGAGTCAGGATGGACGGTGATTATAGATGGGTGAGCAACGCCTCTGATCACGAGATGTCCTTCAGGGAAGATTCCATGACGGTAGATATGACCCATGAAACCTCGAACTATACCCTTGAGAATACTGCCTTCGCCTATAAACACGAACCGGTACTGGTCCAGCATTTTGATCTCACCAACAAGCGAGATATAGAGGCGCTTTTCAACTTAACGTATTATTCACAATTCAACCTGAATAGAGCTAAACAGGGCTCTGCTCCAGAACAGGACGGCCATTACTTCACATTCGATATATACAGCCAGGAAACAACTTTTCGCTGGCCCAAGCAGGGACTCATTGATCCTCGATGGCAAAACGATATTACTTACGATGAATCGAAAGATGCGATAACTTATACCGGACCGAACGGAGATGATCCTTTCACCTTGTCCATCGGTTCGGACAGGAACATAAGCAAACTCTTTCTGGGCGACTGGGGCGATGACAGCGCCTACGATGCCGTTCAGGAAGGCCTACAGAATAACGAAAGCCTGACCACTGGCAAAGGAAACGATTACATGGAATTCGATCTAGGAGAGCTGGAGCCGGAGGAGAACAAAGAGGTGACCCTTTTCTTCTCCATGGGGAAAAATAAGACAGAATCATTAGACCGTTTGTCCATGGCGAGAGAGAAAGGTTGGGACTCACTCAGGTCCGAAACCACGGAGTGGTGGGAAGATTGGATATCCGAGGCGACCATCCCATCAAATCTGAACGAAACGACCGAACAGGTTTACCGTAGAGCTCTGATCACCATGCGGGGTAATTTCAATGAGAAGAACGGACACATCCCTGCCGCTCCTTTGATCCAACCGGAATATAAACAGAGCTGGCCCCGAGACGGGACTTATATCGCCCTGGCGTTCGACTCTGCCGGTTATCATGAAGAGGCCCGTAAATTTTACGAGTTCATGGCTTCGATGCAAGAGGACGACGGGGGATGGAAGCAGTCTTATAATCCGGATGGAAAAAATATCGGTGCCGTAGATGTTGTTCCTGGGAATCAGGCCGGACCAGAATTGGATCAACCTGCATTGGTCGCGATGGGTGCCTGGTATCATTACCTCCATACTGAGAACAAAACGTGGTTGGAGAACTACTATAACGAGACTATCAAACCCGCAGCTTCCTATTTGACTGAGAAGATATGGGATAACGATCTTTTAGTACCGCACTGCGATTATAATGAACGTGTGTTCGAGTGGAGTCAGAGTTTTTGGTCGAATACTCTAGCGGTAGCGGTCTGGAACCGGACGAGGGAGATAGCCTCCATCTTAGATAAGGACGAGGAATTCCAAGATGAACTGACTAACGCATCTTCTAGAGTTTACCAGGGTATAGAGGAACATCTCTGGGACGAAAACGAAAGCGCCTATCTTCAGAGGATCGTTTACAACCAAACTGATGATGATATCGATCCCATGCCCGATCCCCCGGACAGTCCGGACGACGAGCATTATTATACTTATCCCCATGGTGGTTTGGACTGGATACCCTCTATGTGGTGGTTGAACGTATATTCACCTGACGATCCGCGGATAAAAGACACCTTTGAGTATTCGATGGACCATGAACCAAACCCCGGCCCGGGATGGAACTTTACCCATGACTGGACCAATCGATATCTGTATCTATCCTTTTATGGGACGAGAACCGGAAGTAGGAACATTAGCGAGAGATTTATGTGGCGTGGACTTAAAGCTCGCTCTCCTTTGAACTATCTGCCCGAAACCACGAAGGATTACGGCAAGGGAAGATTGGGTCAGGCCTATCGAGGAGGAAGTACCGCGAATCCTCTAACTTGGACTCATGCGAACTATGTCCAGGCCGTATTGGATTATTACCTCAAGCCCAGGATAACGGATA
>CAYWYD010000037.1:0-21777 GCA_964462425.1 uncultured Thermoplasmata archaeon | reverse complement strand
TACTCCTCTCTCTTTCTTCGATGATCTTGTCGATCTTGTCGACATCCGAATCTTTCTCCGCCTGATCCACGGCTTCGTCTTCCGATTCCCACGGCATGGTCGGCTCTACGAGGTATAAATGTGAAGTTTAGCATTTAAACGTTACTGAACTCTATCTGATCAGGTGATGTCTTAATCACCAAATACCGCTAAATACTACTGTCCCAGTTCATCAGTAAAATACGAGATCTTATTCAGTTCTGGGTCACTCTATATCAAGAGATAAATAACGATCTCATATCTTCCAAAGAATACAATTCTAACTCGTCTGAATCATTTGAATGCTCTTCCAACTCATCGGAGAATCCGCTTCTGGAGAATAGAGTGTAGGTTTCTTCTCTTTCTTCGTTATTCCATCTCACTTTTTTTGCCTTCTCTTTCAGATCGTTTAGAAGATCAAAATCAACTTCATTTTTGGACCACTTGCACTCGCCGAACAACGCTTTTTTCTCTCTTCCATTCAAAGCCACTATATCGATCTCATCTTCTTTGTACCACCATCGACCACTTTTTGAATAGTCCATGCTTTTGCTAACATAATCCTGACAGACCTCTTCAAAAACAGGAGCTACATATTCATCTTCAGATGTTTTGAATCGGTCTAGAACCGTTTCCAATTTTCCTTCCTCGATATCGGAGCGATTGGGAAGTATATAGTGGAAATAAAATCTGAAGAATTTGTCAGTAATCCTATACCGGCCTCTTCTTTTCTTCTTCTTGGGTGAGAGAGTTACCGGTTCCTCTCTTTTTACCAGCCTTAACGTACGTAGTTTAGAAATATATTGAGAGACTCTGTTGCTCTCCAGTCCCATCTCCTGAGATAACTCGTTCAAGCTCGTTAGACCTCTAGCAATGTTAGCCAAGATCGCTCTGTATCTTTCCGGTTTTCTGAGTTCAGATTCTAGAGTGAAATCCACCGAATCTCTCAACGGGGCATCGATCTCTAGAACTGTGTTTTTTAGATTCTCTGGTAGATCAGTTTTCGGATCGAGCATCTCTAGGTAGGCTGGAACTCCTCCGTAGATGGAATAATATCTCACTATGTCTTCGACTTCGTGGTCGATCAAAAAATGGCTTAAGGAGGACAAAGGAAGTTCTTTAAGTTTTATCTGTGAGGTCTTTCTCCCGTACAACGGGCTATCGCTTTTGAGGATATTATCTTCCATCATCGAGATCGAAGAGCCGCAAAGTATCAAAGTCACCGGTGAATCCGCCAAGTGTTCATCCCATCCCTTTTGAAATAAAGAAGGTACAGCTTTTTCGGCCTGTATAAGGTAAGGGAATTCATCGATCACCAATGCGAATTTTTCATCGAGATCCGCGATAAATCTGAAAAAATCTTCCCATCTATCGAACGGCTCGTTTTTGAGCAGATCGACGTCCAATTCCACCCCTGCCTGTCTCTGGAGGTCGTCAAATTGGTCCTTTATCGGTAGTTCTGTAGCCAGATAGTAAACGTGAGGTTTTTCTTCCATGAACTCTTTTATCAAGGAAGTCTTCCCTATCCTTCTTCTCCCATATATAACTACAAGAGAACTTTTTTGTGAATCCCATTGATCTTCTAAAGCTTCGAGTTCATTCTCCCTATCGACGAACATATAATCATAAATAGGCTAATCGTGATTATATAGTTTGTGGTGACTGAAGAGATCTGTCTCCATCGTGAAGGAGATTAGGTAACAAACGTATTTCGGGGAAAGTAGCGTTTCATTCAAAAAGAGCATCATCTCGTGCATACCAAAATCAAGATGTAGCCTGTAACAAGCTAAAAAGTTGACAGACTCGCGAATCGAAAAACTTGTTATATCAGAGGGGAACTCACTTCCTGATGACTCAGAATGATTCGCCTAGAGCAAAAAATTTTCTAGTACTGCTGGTAGCGGTCGCGATGTGGGGCTCCACTTTTCCGGCCATAAAGATCGCCCTGCACGATATCTCACCTATAACTCTAGGCTTATTCAGAGCGATATTTGGAGCGATACCGATAGCTATTTTCACCTTTCTCATCCTGGGTCAAAAGGAAACACTTCGTCCCTTGAAATCCGATCTTTTACCGATGATCGGTATAGCGCTGACACAGTATTATCTTCCTCTCGTGGCTCAGAACGTCGGCATGACGATGATGGACCAGGAGAGCGCAGCCTCCATGAGTTCCCTTCTACAGGCGACCGCACCGATATTCACCATTTTCCTCTCGGCCCTTTTCCTGGGAGAGTATATAGGTAAAAAGAAAGCGTTAGGTACGGCCGTAGCGCTTTCCGGCACCCTTCTGCTCGTGACGAGAGGAGGAGTGATCTTGAGTGGAACGACCCTTATAGGGAATCTGATGCTCTTGAGCAGCGCCGTTTTTTACTCCTTTTCCGGTATTTTGGTCAAGAAGGCGCTCGATGATTACAACCCGTTAAGCATAATCACCGGGTCTCTCAGCTTCGCCGTTCTGCTATTCATACCGACCGCATTTCTATTAGAAGATCCCTCTCACATAGTTTCTATCCCTATCAGCAGTTGGATACTTGCCGTTTATCTAGGTCTTTTCGCCAATGGGATCGTCTTGATACTGTGGTATTTCGTACTGAGCTCTAAAGAGCTGTCGAAGCAGATCCTGTTCGTTTACCTGATCCCCTTCTTCGGCATCATCTTCTCTTACCTGTTTGTAGATGAAGTATTGACCTTACGGACCTTCGTCTTCGGGGCGGTGATCTTGATCGGTATAACGATAGCTCAGTACGAAAAAAAGAAAAAGCGTTCAAATTGACTTTAGATAGACCGGTATTGATCGTATATGATTCACAAACCTTTTTAAAAGAACACCATCATCTCATAGAATATGGAAGAACTCTTGGATCATTTCAAAAAGTGTGCTGAAGAGGTCGACCGTAGGATCAAATCATTAAACTCTAAAGGCGATAAGAGCGAAAACGTGGGCATGGGTGCCGACGGGACCCCGACGAAGGGCATCGACCGAGAAGCCGAGGAGACGGCTATTGAGTACTTTAAAGATAACACAGACCACTCTATACTGAGTGAGGAAAAAGGACTCGTAGAGCAGGATGGAGATGGTTTCATCATTATGGACCCGGTCGACGGCACCACGAATTCTCTGCTCGATATCCCCTTTTACTGTATATCTTTGGCCTACACTCCTTCAGACCTTTCAGGAGTAAAGGTCGGCTACGTCAGGAACCTTTACACCGATACTGAATACCATGCCGTCAAGGGGGAGGGAAGCTATAAAGATGGTGAGATTTTACGTCCAGAGTCAGAAAGAGGAGAAAAAAATCTCTTCTCGGTTTATCTCGGCAAACGAGCAATCCCTAAAAGCTTCGATGTAGCCTCTAAAGCGCGTCGAGTGAGGACTTTAGGATCAGCGGCTTTGGAGATATGCATGGTGGCTGAAGGCAAATTCGATCTTTACTATCACAGAACGCCCCAGGAGAAAAAAAGTCTCAGGTTGATCGATATCGCCGCCGCAACGCTGATTTTGAGAGAGGTCGGAGGAGAAGTTTATAATAAGAATTTACAAAGATTAAATATGAGCATAGATACGTCGGAACGCAAGGACGTAATCGCAATATATGACGAGCGAATTAAGGAGGTATTGCTATGAGTTTGAAATTTGCAGTTTACGGGCTACTGCCGGAAGAATATGCTGAAAAGATAGATTCATTAGGTTCGCATCCAGCGGTCGACGAGATATACTTCGAGAACGCGATGGCAGAGGACTTGGAGGTGGATGGTTATTCGTTAGATGAAATCTTGGAAAAAGATATAGACTTCATAATGACCATAGGCGGTGACGGCACGCTTCTAAGACTGATGCAGCATACGGACACGCCGGCACTCGGGGTCAATACAGGTACGGTTGGCTTTCTGACGAGTATAGAGATCTCTGAGATCGATGAAGCTTTGGAGAAAATAGACAAAGACGATTACTTCATCGACGAGAGATTCAAATTGGAGGTGAGATTGAACGGCGAAAAGATGGGAGAATGTACCAACGAGGCCGTCATCCACAGCGATAAGATAGCAAAATTGAGGGAGATCGAGAGCTATTACGGGGAAAACAAAATAGAGAGCTTTCGAGCCGACGGTTTGATAATCTCGACTCCTACCGGTTCGACGTGCTATTCGATGAGCGTAGGGGGACCGATCGTAAATCCGGACCTTCAGGTCTTTGTCGTCGTTCCTATATCGCCTTTCGACATCGCCACTAAACCTCACATAGTGCCAACTGAAAAGCCGATGAAGGTTCACCTAGAAGAAGAAAAAAAATCCTGTCTGGTTGTGCTCGACGGACAGAAAGACTTCGTTCTCTCTCCCGACGACGAGTTGGAAGTCTGGCCGAGTAAAACCAAAGCCAGATTCATCAGGTTCGAAGAGAACTTCTACGACAAGATAAAAGAAAAGTTGGTGTCGAGATGAGTCTTTTCGGAGGGAAGAAGATAACCGGGATCACTGAACGTGTTCTAAAGATGTTCTGTGAGAGCGCTAAAGATGCGCATCCTAACGAGTTCGCTGCGGGTATGAGAGAGATCGACGGCGTGATATCGGAACTCATCCTGGTACCGGGAACGGTTTCTGGGCCGGTCAGCGCGATATTGAAACTTCATCAGCTGCCTATAGATTATTCCATCGTCGGAGTCATCCACAGTCATCCCACCCCCAATAACGAGCCTTCTCAGGAGGATTTCGTCACTTTCGGAAAGTACGGGAGAGTCCACATAATAATGGCCTATCCCTACGATCTCGACTCTTGGCAGGCCTACGATTCGAGCGGGAAAAAAATCGATCTAGAATTGATCAAGTGATCAGTGACTCATAAACATCTTCTATATCGTTAGCCACCCTTTCCCAAGTAAATTTTTCTTCTACCCTTTTTCTACCGCTCTTACCCATCTTTTCCGCCATGTCGGGATTGTTCAATAGAGTCCTTATCTTTCCGGCTATGTCTTCCGCGTTCATCGGTTCCGCTAACAGACCGTGCTCTCCCTCCACGATGACCTCTCTCACCCCCGGGATGTCGGAGATGACCACAGGTACGGAAGACGCCATCGCCTCTAGAGCAACAATGCCGAAGGCTTCGAGGCGGGAAACCGACGGTAAGACAAAGACATCGGTAGCGGCATAATAATTCGGAAGCTTCTCATTTGAGACCCGTCCGGCAAATGTGACTTCATCTTCTAGTCCTTCTTCTTTGATTATCTCCTCAAGTTCGGGTCTGAACTCTCCCGTGCCGACAAGAACATACTGTACATCCTCTTCCTTGAGATATTTAGCCGATCTAACGAAGTATTCCAATCCCTTGTGGTAAACTATCCTCCCCACGTACATGACCATCTTTTGATCTTCGATACCAAGCTCTTCTTTGACCTCTTTTCCCTCATTAGATGGATGAAACCTTTGCGCGTCCACAGCGTTAGGTATGATGTCCGCTTCTTTGTACCAAACAGCTTTAGATGTCGCTCCATAGGTAGATGTGGTGGTGATGAGCCTATCGGCTTTACTGACGGTGTAGGCACCTAAAGTCTGTTGGTAAATAGTCACGAAAAGGGGACCGAAGATATTGGGTATCTCCAGGTCGCAGTGATATGTCAAAACGAAAGGAACGTCCTTTTTTTGGGCGGCTCTAGCTCCAGAAAAAGACATCAGGGGCGGGGGTGTATGACTGTGTAATATATCGAAGTCCTCATTCAGTAATAACTTGTTCACGCCCGGTACTATAGGCGTAGAAAACAAAATGAATAGAGGATTAACTCTCTTTACCGGAACACCTTCTACCGTATCCTCGGCTTCCGTGCCTTCCAGCTGTGTGGTTACGACGAAAACTTCATGTCCGTCTTTGATAAGCTGCTTAGACAATTCTAAAACATGGGATTCGACACCGCCGAGATGCGGATAGAAATATGGGGACAATTGAGCTATCTTCATTTTATCTTACTTCCGGGTTCGATTTCGGCCTTTGCTAGAACACCCGGTCCTATGAAACATTTTTGCCAGATTATCGTCCCGGGGTTGATCATACCATTGATACCGGTTTTGACCTCGTCTCCCATAATAACTCCTAACTTTCTCCTCCCAGTATCTATTTTTTCACCTCTGTGGTTGACGATAACGTTCTTATCATCTAAACGTAGATTAGCTACTTTCGTGCCGGAACCGAAATTACAGTTCTTTCCTATAACGCTGTCGCCTATGTAATTGTGATGTGGCACTTGGGTGCCTTCCATCACGATGCTGTTCTTTACCTCGACCGCACTGCCCACTTTACATCCTTTGCCGATGTAAGTCGCGGGCCTAACGTAACAGTTCGGCCCGATCTGTGCATTTTCCCCTATAAATATCGGGCCTTTCAGGTAAGCTCCGTCCTTGACGACCGCATCTTCGGCTACATGAACCTTCCCCTCGATATGAACGTTATCTTCTATCGTGCCTTTATTTGCGGCTTCGAAACTCTCGCTATTCATGAGTTTTTTGTTCGCTGAAAGGAGTTCCCACGGCCGACTCAATTCGTACCAATCTTCCTTCCCCATCTCGAAACCTTTCAGCTGAGAGGTCTCTATCAAGATCTCTAGGGAATCCGTTATCTCGTACTCGCCCCGCGGCGACTTTTCGGTTTTCTCGATCGCCTTGAAAATATCTCGTGTGAATCCGTACAGGCCGGCGTTGATGAGATCGCTTTTCGGATCCTTAGGCTTCTCTATTATATCGGTAACGTCTTCCCCATCGGTCATTATGACCCCGTAACTTTCTGGATCCTCGACCTTCGCCATACCCATGGTACACTCGTTCTTTTCAGAGAAGAAGTCGATGAAGTTTTTGAGCGTTCCTTTCGGTATAATCACGTCTCCATTCATGCAGATGAATTTGTCATCGACCATATCTTCGGCGTGTGAGATCGCGTCGGCGGTACCTAAAAGTTCGTCCTGTTTCGTATAGGTGAGTTCTGCTTTTGACGATTCTACCGACTGTTTTATCTCATCCCCTTTCCAGCCCACGAGGATCATTATCTCGTCCACCTCGTCCTCGACATTATCGACTAGATGCTGGAGTATCGGTTTTCCACCTACCGGGAGGACCGGTTTGGGCGTTCTTTCCGTAAGAGGTCTCATCCTGGTACCTTTTCCTGCAGCCAATATGAAAGCCTTCATCTTATTCACCTCATGATCTTTTCGAGATCCTTTCGAGCGTCTTCAAATATAGATCCGAGCGCTTCTTCGTTTTCCGCTTCGACGGTTATCCTTATCTTTGGCTCCGTGCCCGATGCCCGGATAAGGCACCATCCATCTTCCTCTTCAAATCTTATACCGTCGGCAAGGTTCAATCTTGAGCTGGAGTAAGTCTCTTTGTAAAAAGAGATAAGTTCGTCCATGATAACTTCTTTCTCTTCAACCGTTACAGATTCCTTCTTCCGCGGATAAGAGGGAAGTCGTTCTATTTCTTTGCTGAGAGACATCTCGCTGCACATCTTAACCAATAATGAAGCGGCGTAGATTCCGTCGGGGCCGTAACTCATCTCTGGGAATATCCAGGTGCCTGATGGCTCTCCGCCGAATTTCGCCTTCTTTTCTTTCAACTTTTCGGAGACGAAGACGTCGCCAACTTTCGTCCGGGTCACTTCATCGGCTAACTCTTCGATGACCATAGATGAGTTCACCGGAATTACCACCGAAGAACTGAACATCTTGGTGAAGAGAGCTAAAAGTTCGTCGCCTCCCAAGAATTTTCCGTTCCCGTCGAAGGCGACCATCCTGTCCGCGTCCCCGTCGTGAGCGATCCCCAAATCCGCATCGGTCGAATTTACAAGAATCGAAAGATCTTCCAGGTTTTTCCTCACGGGTTCGGAGTTGTGTGCGGGGAAAGTACCGTCGGGCTGTGAATTCAAGCTGACGACTTCACACCCCATCCTTTTGAGGAGATACGGGGTTATCAGAGCGCCGGCTCCGTTAGCACAGTCCAATATCACTTTCAGATCGAAGTTCTTATCGAAACGGTTCAAGATAGCCGAGATGTGTTCCTCTACAGCACCGACATACCTGCTAGTTCTGCCGACTTCCTCCCACGAAGGAAGTTCTTCTGGAGCCTTGATCTTCTCCTCGATCTCCTTCATCTGTTCCGTCCCGAAGGAACTCCCGTCGGGATTCCAGAGTTTTATGCCGTTGTACTGTTCAGGATTGTGAGAGGCGGTGACCATAAGGCCGTAGTCGAAAGCGGAAGCTGCTCGAGCTAAAGTAGGTGTCGGGACCATCCCCGTTCGTTTTACCTCGGTTCCGGCCGCGGTGAGACCGGATATTAAGGCTGAAGTGACCATATCTCTCGTAGGTCGAGTGTCGCCGCCGACTATCACCTCTCGAGATTCCTCTCCCACAGCCCTCCCTATGTCGCGAGAGAGTTTTGGAGTTATCTTCTCATTGACGATTCCCCTGATACCTGAAGATCCAAATAAACCTATATCGACCACCTGCTTTCATTTGGATATTTCCAGAAATAATATAAATCCTTTGTTTCATACGGGATGCGAAAGAGCAGAAAGAATTAAAAGAGAGTGCTCGATAGGGAAAAGAGATAAGTTCGTGTGATGAAGGATGGCCGAAGAAGAATTATCGATAACACCTAGTAAGGAAAGAGAGAGATGCGTTACCGGTATCGAAGGCCTAGACACTATTTTGAACGGCGGTATCCCCCGAGGAAATTCGGTGCTGGTCACCGGGAGTTGCGGAACCGGTAAGACGACCTTGAGTCTCGAATTTCTAGTTCACGGAGCTCTAGAAGAAGAAAACTGCCTTTTCATCTCAGTTACCGAGGCTTCCGAGAAGATGCTCAATAACGTGGTCCCCTACGATTTTTTCGACGAATCGCTGATAGAGGAGGGCTATCTTTCCTTCGTCGATATACCCGACATCTATGAAAATCTAGGGTTGCTGGAGAAAAGCGAATTCTCCTTCAAAGAGATCAACGAGTTGATAGAGGAGATCGAAAACATCGTCGTGGAGAACGATATAAAAAGACTGGTCATAGACTCGGTCACGTCGGTCTGCTTCCAACTCAAGACCGAAGAGAAGATCAGAGACTTCATGCTGCAACTCATGAAAACACTTTCATCCCACGGCTGCACCTCTCTGCTGGTCTCGGAGATATCTCCCGAGGAACCACGGTACTCGCAGTACGGCGTCGAAGAAGCGATAGCCGACGGGATCATAATGATGGGAAACCTAGAGCGGCAGGGAGATCTTTTGAGAACGCTGCAGGTCGTCAAGATGAGAGGGACCGATCATTCAAGAGCCAAGTACGTCCTCGACCTGACTTCCGTTGGGGTTCTTCTCGTGCCGATGTTGAAAGGTGGAAGCACAAAAATAGGAGGAGGTGGAGGAGAATGATAGACGTAGAAGAACTACCGGAAAAGCTTGACAGTCTAGATCAAGGTTCCGCTATCGCTTTGAAAGTGGACGTCGATGTCTACTTTGAAGTGATAACCACTCTGACCGACGATTTTTCCGGCGATAAAGATATGCAGACCATCTATACCACATCTACGATCTCTTCTTCCACGATAATCAAGGTGCTGGACGCCTTCGACATAAACAGGGAAAAGATCAATTTCGTCGATGCTGTCTCCTACATGACCATGGGAGGAGCAGAGAAGAAGGAAGGCGTCATATTCGTGGAAAGCCCGACTATGCTGGAAAACATCAGCTTGAAGGTGGAGTACCTATTGAGGAAGTATCCCTCGGAGGAGAACACGGTGATCTTGGACTCGATAGATTCACTAGCGATCCACAACGACAAGCGTATACTGTCCGAGTTCCTCCACATATTGATATCGAGTCTCCGCTCCCACGACTGTTACACGTTCATACTTTCAGTTTCGGAGCAGGACTCCGAAGAGATCGACAACATGCTGGCGATGGTCTGCGACGATTTCATCGAGGTCGGCCATTCCGAGGAAGAGGAAGAAGAGCTGATTTAAGCAAATACTTTCTGGAGGGTTTATCTCTTCTGATATTTGGGGACAATATATTTATACTAGAAAGGCACATATCAGCGAATGCAGGTTTGAACCTGCAGGAGGACCTAACCTATGAGAAGATTGAAGAGAAATGAAGAAGGTGTTTCGCCCGTTATCGCGACCATCCTGATGGTTGCGATCACGGTCGTTCTGGCAGCCACACTGTGGATGATGCTGGATACAGGTGACACGTCCAACATGCCGTTGAGCGCTACGGTATCCGGTGAATACGACGGAGATAAGAATGTGACAGTGACTTTCGATAGTCTGCAGACGCCGGGTACAACCGCTCCAGAGAATATAGAGATGGTTGTCGAAGCAACTGTGGATGGTACTGACGAGAGCGCTACAGTTTGGGGCGACGAACTCCCGGACGGTTCATGGAGTCTGTTGAACGACGATGGTGAAGTGCGATCCAGTGCCGAAGCCACGATAGATATAACTCAGGTCGAAGATGAAGATGGAACCAACCCATTCGATCCTGCTAGTGACGTCGATGACATCAACAGTGTGACCATCTTCATCGAAGGCTACGACGGCAGTCGAACTATAAGCGACTTCTAAAGTAGCTCTGGCTGCGAACACCTAAAAACCTTTCCTTTTTTATTTTTGATCTGAAAATGTGAGAGAGTATCAGGTTTTTTTTGTTAGACCTCACCTCTTAAGAGTGCTATCGCCGTTGAAATCTAACTGTTCCGACCAGTACGCTCTCAAGAGATAAAAATAGATGATATTTTTGGGGAAGTTGTTTATATGAGAAGTCCCTATATTAGTGAATGCAGGTGTAAACCTGCAGGAGGACATAACCTATGAGGAGATTGAAGAGAGAGGAGATCGCTGTATCTCCCGTTATCGCGACCATCCTCTTGGTCGCGATCACCGTGGTTCTAGCTACCACCCTCTGGGTGATGCTGGACACGGACACCGACGGAAACATCCCGTATTCCGCTACGATGTCGGCTGAATACGATGGAAACAAATCTGTGAACGTGACCATGATCAGTCTAGGAACGCCGAATACCGCCGATCCGGGGGAGTTCGAGTTCGCTATCATCCATTCCAACGGACAGGAGGGAAAAGTCTGGGGCGACGACGACGCGGTCAATTGGACTTATTTAAACAAAGAAGGTAAAGTACGATCGAGTTCGGAAGCTACGATACATGTAGAGGAAGTCTTTGCTTCCGGTGAGTTCAGCCCCGGAGACGATCTCGATAAGATGGTCGTCTTCATCAAGGGCTACTCCGGCGGGCGAACTTTCGAGTTGTAGACCGCTCTCGTCGAAAAGCACCTAAACCCCATTATTTCCTTTTTTTATTTTGGTCCGTCTTCAGTCCAGTGTCTTAACAATCTAAAGAAGGTATAAACATTTTTTAATACAAAGGTTTATATCCTATTATCGCCTTATCATTAATACAGGAGGGCTTAAAATGAAAGATATAAGAAGATTGAAGAGAGAAGAGATTGGCGTATCTCCCGTTATCGGAACCATACTCATGGTCGCGATAACCGTTGTTTTAGCCGCTTCGGTCTGGATGATGGTGAACTCGAGTGCTGAAGCAAGCATGCCGTTGTCCGCTTCGATAACAGGAGAGTACGAGGAAAACGAGGACAATATATGGGTGACATTCAATAGCCTAGGGACACCGCGCACGGCCGACCTAGATGAGGTCGAGTTTGCTATCAGCCACGAGGATGGCGAGGAAACGATCTGGGGAGATCATGAACTTATCTCGTGGAGGTTGTTGACCGCAGACGGGGAAGTTCGATCCAGTTCTAGAGTGTTGATCGATTGTAGCGAAGGAGGACTCGATATCGATAACGTCGAGAGTGTAACTATCTTCATCGACGGCTACGATGGAGGCCGAAGTATCGATTTCTGAAGTATTCTTTCTCGAAAATACCTAAACCCTTTCCTTTTTTATCTGGGGTAAAGATGAGAATAGAGAATATGAAACCTTGTAAGATATCCCGTTAGAGGATAAGAGCGATGTTTTTTGACTCCTACCAACCGTACCGTTTGTAGAGATATCCGATGCCATGGACCAGGGCAGTGGTTATCACCCACAAGATTACGAGGAGGATGAAGGTCCCATAATATCCCCTGCCCTCGAGCCCAGGGATGAACTTTTTACCTTGAAGGAGTAAGATCAGCGCTAGGGAACCGTAGGCTCTCGCCCCAAAGGCGGGAAACAAAGATCTGACATGTAATTTCATCACCAAGATGGCTAGGAGCAGATAGACCATAAGCAGGACGAGCAGCACCCTTGATATCTCGATCGACGCCAACAGAAATATGAAAGAGAGGATGTTGTAAAAAATGGTGGAACGACTGACATAATGCTTCTCCACAACTATACCGAAGATCAGAACCACTGCGACTCCGCCCAGCGCAGCCTGGTACGAATTCAATAGAGGCATCACCTAGGGTAAAAGAAGAGGTTGTATTTAAACCCTAAAAAGAAAAGTTTAAAAGATAGTTAACTATCCAGAGTTAAAATATCGTTAACTTTTAGTATGTAAAGCCGAAAATGATGCAGGGAAGTGTCAGACAAAGATGAAGATCGAAGAACTAGATATACCGCCGGGATCGAAAGACGTGATCCGATCGGACGGGATCGAAGAACTTTACCCACCACAGGAGAAAGGCGTAGATGAGGTTTTATCTGGAAAGAACTGTGTTTTTGCCCTTCCCACGGCCAGTGGAAAATCGCTCTTGGCTTATCTAGCTATCATAAAGAGAGTTCTAGAGGAAGACGGTAAGGCGATCTATATAGTCCCTCTGAGGGCGCTCGCGTCTGAAAAAGTTGAAGACCTGAAAAAATTCGAAGAGATCGGTTTGAATGTGGGTATCTCTATGGGGGATTACGACGAACCCGACCCCTCCTTGAGTAAACACGACGTCATCGTGGCGACTTCCGAAAAGGCGGATTCACTGCTTCGACACAACATAGGTTGGCTCTCCGAGGTGAACTGTGTGATCGCCGACGAAGTACACCTAGTGAATGACAGGGAAAGAGGCGCCACGTTGGAAGTCACTCTTTCCAAGTTGAAACAGGTCAATCCAAAGGCGCAGATAATCGCCCTCTCCGCGACGATACAGAACTCGGACATCATAGCGGATTGGCTGGACGCCGAGCACTTCGAGAGCGATTGGAGGCCCGTAGAGCTGAAAAAAGGTATCTTCGAGAAGAATCGAAACAAGATAAAATTCGAAGATTGTAAGGAAAAGGAATTGGAACCCAAAAGTGGAGCGGTACAGACGCTCTGCATGCCGACCATCGAGAACGGAGATCAGTGCATCGTCTTCGTGAACAGCAGAAAATCGACCAAAGCCGTGGCTAGAAGATCGAAGTCGGAAGTCAAAGAAACTCTATCGGATGAAGAAAAAGAAAGATTAGATGAGATCGGAGAGGAGATTGAGGATAGGAGCAACACTTCCATCGGAGAAAAGCTGGCAAGCATGGTTAAAGCGGGAACTGCCTTCCACCACGCCGGATTGAACAATTTTCAGAGGAAAAAAGTCGAGAACGCTTTCAGAAACAGGCTGATAAAACTTATCTCAGCTACGCCTACTTTGGCTGCGGGTATAAACATGCCGGCGAGAAAAGTGGTCGTCAGGGACTGCCGGAGGTACGACTCGTTACTGGGTTACAACGCCATGATACCGGTGATGGAGATCCAGCAGATGCTGGGGAGAGCGGGAAGACCGGGATTCGACGACGTCGGCGAAGCTCTGCTGATAGCAAAGAACGAGAGAGCGAAGGAAAAACTCTTCGACGAGTACCTGATGGGTGACAGCGAAGCCATAGTTTCGAGGATGGCGACCGAGCCGGCGATGAGAACGCACCTTTTATCTCTTGTAGCGACGGAGCACTGCTCGGTGGAAGAAGAGATCTATGAATTCATGGAGGAAACTTTTTACGCCCAGCAGAGTGATATATGGGCGATCAAAGACAGGGTGAGAAAGGCGCTGGACTTCCTCAAAGAAGAGGAACTCATAGAGATGGAAGACGAAACCGAACACATGAAACCGACGACCTTCGGAAAAAGGGTCTCGGACCTTTACATAGATCCTGTTTCGGCGGTAAAGATGAGAAAGGCTATAGAAAGCGGAAAGATGGGACTAGATATATCCTACTTCCACACCATCTGTTTAACACCGAACATGTACACTCTCTTCACCGGCAAGAGCGAACTTAGTAAGTACGAAAAGAAAGCTGAATCGCTCAGAGCCGATCTTTTCGAAGACCTGCCGCATGATAAAGGTGAACTCGAGGAATACCTGAGAGCTCTAAAAACAGCTTTACTTCTACAAGACTGGATGAACGAAGTGCCGGAAGACGAGATAGCCCAAAAATTCAGCGTCGGTCCGGGAGACATATACAACAAGGTCGAAACGGCGGAATGGCTGCTTCACTCAGCGGCTGAGATAGCAGAACTGTACAACAAAAGGAAAGCGAAGAAACTAGAAGAACTAACAACACGTATTAAACACGGCGTCAAAGAAGAACTCCTACCGCTAACTGACCTCGATCAGGTGGGTCGGGTGAGAGCGAGAAGTCTTCACGACGCGGGGTTCAAGGAGCCCAGTGAGGTAAAAAATGCATCTCCAGAAAACTTAGCGGAACTAGACGGTATAGGCGATAAGATCGCTGAAAGATTGAGCGATAAGGAATTCTCCGAGGAAAGACAGACCTCAACTGATGAAAGTTCGAAAGAGAACGGGTCGGATCAAACTTCGTTAGCCGATTTTTAAGCTTTTTATTTGTTCAGTTCTTTACCGAGCTTTTTCTCCACCGATTCGATCTTGCCGTTCAGCCTGTTTTCAGCTCCAGCTCTATCATCGATCACGATCTTTGTCTCCACTCTGTCGGAGTGATCTCTCATCTTCTGGTGGCATTCTTTTATCAGGTCTATAACCTCTTCCAGATCGCCTTCCACTACGGTCCCCATCGGGGTCAATTTATAATCTAAACCGCTCTCGTCCACCATATCCAAGATCTTCGAAACGTAATCGCTCAAACTCACTCCCTTATCCAACGGCACTATCGAAAATTCCGCCAACATATCTATCACCATTAAACAATTCTGCTGATGACCTAAAAATATTTGGGAGTCGGCACAAAGTTAAAATCCGGTAAGTCACTCTTAAACGTGGTCCGATGGAAATGATAGGAATTATCGGAGGAACCGGCTTCAAAGGATGGAACGAATTCGAGATCGAAAATGAAGTGGACAAACATACCCCTTGGGGAACACCCTCCTCGCCTCTGTACGAGGGAAAACTAAAGGGAAAAAAGATCGTCCTCCTGATGAGGCACGGTCCAGATCACTCGATACCGCCTCACCGAATCAATCATAGAGCTAACATCTACGCTTTACAGGAAAAGGCCGATGAGATCATAGGCCTGTGTTCCGCCGGAGCGCTCAATACAGACATGAATGTGCCTTCGATATCAATCCCGAAGGATTACGTGAATCTTTGGGACCCGATAACTTTCTATGATGAGAAGATAAAGCACGTCACGCCGGAACTGTCCCCAGAGTTGAGGGAAGAGTTGATAAACGCCGCCGAAAAGCTTAACGAGGATTTCGACAAGGAAGGCGTCTACGTCCAAACGCGGGGTCCGAGGTTGGAGACCAAGGCCGAAGTGGATGCGCTGAAGAACTTTGGCGATTTCGTCGGCATGACGATGTGTCCCGAAGCGACTCTAGCGAAAGAATCAGCCTTGGAATACGCGGGAATCACCAGCATCGACAACTACGCTAACGGGGTGAAAGGTGAGGAGATAGAATACGAGGAAATCGTGGATACCGCCGAAAAGAACTGGGAAAACGCCAAAAAAATATTGGAAGAATTTCTTGAAGAGAGGTGAAGAACATGGATTTAGCCGTCAAGAACGCAAAGTTGATAGATAGAGAAGGAAGATGGGACGTCTACATCCATGAGGGAAAGATAAACAGTATCAGCGAAGACGAAGACGCTGAAAAAACGATAGACGCTTCTGGAAAATATCTCTCTCCCGGCTTTTTCAACACTCACACCCATGCAGCCATGTCGCTTTTCAGAGGTGTAGCGGACGACAAAGATTTCTGGGACGCGTGGCCCGACATCGTCTGGCCTTTAGAGGAAAACTTGACCGCAGAGGACGTCTACTGGGGTACTAAACTCGCGTGTCTCGAGATGATAAAGAGCGGTACCGTCGCGTTCAACGACATGTACTTCTTCATGGAGAGGGCTTTGGACGCGGTAGAAGAGATGGGCATGAAGGGAGTTTTGAGTTACGGGCTGATCGATCAGAACGATCCCGATAAGTTGGAAGACGAAATAAAGACCACGAAAGAATTTGTCGAGTACGCCGAAGACTCAGAGTTAGTAAAACCGGCTCTAGGACCACATGCGGTTTATACCGTCTCTCAAGAAGGGCTGGAATGGGCGGCGGACTTCGCCGAAAAAAAGGATCTGTTGACGAATATACACGTCGGAGAGACAAAGAAAGAACGGGATGATTTCAAAGAAGAACACGATATCAGCTTCACCGAGTATCTAGATGAAGTCGGATTGTTGAACGATAGACTGATAACAGCTCACTCCGTGTGGCTGGAAGAGAAGGACTACGAGCTTCTAGCGGAGAAAAACGCGGTGGTCAGCCACAACCCCTCCTCGAACATGAAACTCGGCGTGGGTAAACCGATGGATTACGAAGCGATGTTGGATTCTAACGTCGAAGTCACGTTGGCGACCGACGGCTGCGTTTCCAACAACAACCTGGATATGTTGGAAGAAGCGAAGATAGCCGCATTACAGCAGAAGATGCCCGGCGACGCCACATTGATGAGCGCGGAAGAATGCTATGATATGATGACCGTGAAGGGAGCCGAAGCCTTGAACTTCGATTCGGGTAAGATAGAAGAGGGAAAAGCCGCTGATCTCATATTGATAGACCCCGGGGTCAAAGGAGTACCGACCCACGATATGAGATCGAACCTGATCTACTCCATGGACGGTTCATCGGTCACAGACGTTATGATCGATGGAAAGATGATAATGGAAGACCGAAGGGTGGAAGGGGAGGAAAAGATAATCAAAAACGCTGCTGATAGAGCAGAGTCTCTAGTTTCAAAGGTGATATGATGTTGCAGAAACTGAAAAGATCCGTGAAGGAATCGCCGGTCGTAGATATGGGGGATTATCATTACTTCATACATCCTCTTTCGGATGGACTTCCCTTGGTAGAACCGGAACTTCTAGACGAAGTTGTGAACAAAGTCATCGAGATCGGAGACCTAGACTGCGATTATATACTAACAGCTCAATCCATGGGGTTTCCGCTGGCGGCGGCTCTGTCGATGAAGACAGGCATACCCTACAAGTTCATAAGGAAGAGAGAGTACGGCCTCGATGGCGAAGTCTCCATACAGCAGGTCACGGGCTACTCCGAATCCGAGATGTACCTTAACTTCGTGGAAAAAGGCGATAGAGTATTTTTGATAGACGACGTTTTGAGCACCGGAGGCACCTTGAAAGGGATAATCACCGCCCTGCAGGAGATCGATGCGGAGATAGTCGATGTGGTGATGATCTTCGAAAAAGTCGGCGTCAAAGAAAGCCTAGAAGAAGAGTTGGGAGTAAAAATAAAATCACTCCTAAAGATACAGATGGACGGACCGAACGTCGAGATAATCGACGAAAAAGAATAGAATAGTGGGCCCAGAGAGATTTGAACTCCCGACCTCCCGGTTATCAGCCGGACGCTATAACCAGCCTAAGCCATGGGCCCCTGGTGAACTCATCTGGGGTGAGCTATGAACAAGAGGGGTAAATAAAATTTACCTTGGTCGGAGCCTGTCAAGAATTTAGCGTGCTATTGGAAGTTTGAGAAAATGGTCCGAATTCATCAGTGTTTTCTCCATGCATTAAAAATTTTTTAAGAAGTTCAAAATCGCTAGGATCTCAAGGAACACCACTGGGTGAAGGAAGATTGATAATACTGTAATTCCCGAGACTTACTAGTCAAGGAAGAAAATACGTTAGTCCTCTGAAAAGGTGAAAACAGCGCGCTCTAGTACTCTTTTTCTGCCCTATTAACTGTTCAATATGAACCTGTTCTGATTACTTATCGGGCTTTCCAGTTCAAATTCCTGCCTGAAAATAAGAAAGAAAAGTGTTTTTTTCTCTTTGGCAATAGGACCTCACACCTTAGTTCCAGCCGTGCTTCGGATATTCCTTCCCATCGACTATATTCCATACGTAGTTCTCGTCGGTCTCTCCAGGGGCGACAGTAGTTATGTCCCAACCTGCGTTCTGGAAGGTAGTGACGTTCTGCATCTCTTCGGTCGTCTTTCCGGTTCCGCCGTCGCTGGAACTCATACCGCTGCTCTCAGTGTCCCAGAAAGAATCGATCACTTCACCGCCCCAAAGACTGCTGCTCCCAACAAGTCCGCCTACACTCGAATCCGCCTCAACCTTTCCAACAGAATACGAGTCCTCGATGGTACCGTAGTCATTAAATCCAACCAGGCCGCCTACATAAGAATATCCTACGACTTTCCCGGTAGAATACGAATTTTTGATGGTGGCGTAGTTACTATTATCTCCGACCAGACCGCCTACATCTTCATGCCCTTCCACGTCACCGAGAGCATAAGAATTGTTGATCAGCGCATCGGATCCGTCGTTCTCGGCTACCAGACCACCGGCACAACCGACATACAAACCTGTTTTGGTAGCATTCACTGAACCTGTAGCGTAGGACTCCTCTACCACCGCATCGTCGTTACTACCAACTAAACCGCCTGCCCAGTCATAAGCGAGCACGTCACCTGTCGCATAGGATCCTTCTATCACCGCATCGTAATTTTCCCCGTAATTTCTTCCTACCAAACCGCCGGCACGGTACTGAGATGCCTCGACATCGCCCGCTGCGTGAGATCCCTTGATCTCACCCTGGTTAATACCGACGAGACCACCTACGTTATCACCTTCGGCATAGACATCACCACTAGTATGAGTGTTGACTATGGTGCCGTAGCTCTCTCCGGCTAGGCTTCCGACATAACTCTGGCCCGTTATGTTCACTCCTTCTAAGCTCACGTTTTTGATTGTGGCATTTTCGCCAACACATCCGAACAGCCCGACGTGATCTTGGCCGGGACGATCGATGGACAGGTCGCTTATGGTGTTGTCCAGACCGTGGAACGTGCCGTTGAATGGTTCGCTGGAGTTTCCGATCGGTTCCCAATATTCATCTGTACTGTTTAAGTCATCCATCAGATAATGATCCTCATCAGGATTGTCTCTTATCGAATCTAAGTCGCTCAAGTTTTCGACAGCATGAGACTGCGGGCCTGCTCCCTCTTCTATGAATATCGCCCAGATGGATTTGTCCTCGGTCATCTCGACGATTATAGTTGAGTCTGTGGAAGATACATCGCCACCCCACGCCCAGAACTCATAACCGGTACCTGCGGCGGCTTCTATCTCCACTGATTCTCCTTTATCGAAATAATGGGTTCCAGGAGATGGTGTGGTGGATCCACCTCCAACTACGTTTATCGTAAGAGGATATTTTTTCTCATAGTTATGTGGAGATGCACTGACCGTGATCTCTTGAATACTAGCTTCAGGAGTCATTTCATACCCCAATGCATAGCCTTTAATCTCTATATTTATTTGATCCTGACTAGGGTCTATTTCATCATCGAGAACAATAGATGAAGTTCTGTCTGCTGGGTAATTAAGCCTGTCATCATAAGTTATCGTCTCTCCATCGACTTTCAACGTGATCCTACCTTCCCAATTAGAGGACAACCTGTAATCCGCCTTTATTTGTACCCTATTTACATCACCGGAAATGCCTACAGTTTTTTCGTAATCTTCTTCAAGGAGGTCATGTTCCTCATCATCACCTTCTAAATCATGAAGGATAGTTTCTTGAACGGCGTTTTGAGCGACTAGAGCGTAATCCTGATTCGCAAAACCATCGTTATTCGCATCTGCCGGCACATTTTCTCCTATAATGCGCACCGTATAGGCTCCGGGTTCCAAGTCATATGGGTGGATGTACACATTTTCCACATTGTTCCTGTCGTCCCACCCGTCCTCGTTGCCGTCGAAAGGGGCCATAGCGGGCTCATTAGCCCAAGTAAAACCAATGTCACTATAGTTATCTCCGTCTTCATCGAAGGCATTACCTCGGTAAACATAGTTTCCATTAGGTCCAACGACTTCCAAATTGAGATCGTTCTTCAAAGTCGGATTATCACCAGCCTGTGCCTCTTCATCCGTCCAAACCAAGCTTATTTTCAGTGGCTCATCCTCGTCTTCGTAACTGACTGCATATTCATGCTTTTGTCCAGTCACCAATTTGGCGTTCTGGTCTTCTAGTATAAAATTAGGGCCATCTTCTCGTACTAAATCAACAAGATTCACTTGACCCCATCCTTCATATCTGTTTGGTATGTAATTTGTATTTCCGGACATTGGATTTAATTGTTCTGCTGTATTTATCAAAAGAGCCTTAACCATAGCAGGTGATGGGCGGGTACCATATTCCTTTTCATACCAGTCGATTACTACAGCAGAAGCTCCAGCAACCGCAGGAGCCGAAAACGAAGTACCTTTGACCTTCCTATAATCCCCATCAGGTAAAGTAGTATAGACATTTTTACCAGGAGCTACTACATCCGGTTTGATCCGATTGTCGGTAGTCCAACCATAAGAGCTAAAATCAGGTATAATATCGGGATCTAAGTTATCATTAGCTCCTACAGCTATAACATTCTTTGCGGTTGACGGGGAATGAAGATTCGGCCAGTCTTTCTCACCATCATTTCCTGCTGCTGCTATAATCACCATCGGCTCGTTATGGTCTGAATATCGGTCCGCATCTCTTACCCCACGGTCATAGATTTCAGTTAACATACCATACCCAGAAGCAGTACCTCCCCAAGAGTTAGAATGGACGTACGCATTTGCTTCCTGTTTAGGAATTTCAATGATTTCAAAGGGGTCATTAATTCCAAAGTCACCCAAGCATTTCACAGCAAAAAGTTCAGTCTTAGGAGCAGAACCCTGTGCTACATAATATTCACCGGGCTCTGTTTCTTGCGTCCCTCCATATGTATGACCACCTAGCATACCTGTAGCCATAGTTCCGTGACCGAGCTCGCTCCCATCGTTCCATTCTCCCTCTTCAAAAGATTCACTCTCGAAATCGTACCCACCAATAACTCTGTTAGTAAAATCGGGATGCCCCGCATCACCAGTAGTGCCATCACCTAAACCTGTACCCGCTACAGCTGTTACAACTCCATCACCCTCATATCCCATCTGGTTAGCTAAAGAACCATAATCACCCTTCCCTCTGTAAGGGGTACCAGGATTGTTATCATCATCCCAAAACCAACGCCCTCCTCCTATTGTTTGTGTCGCCATTTCACCTAAGGGTTCGGGTTTGATATGTTGTTCTATATAAATGATGTCATTCCTATTAGCGAGTTCGATGAGTTTACTTTCATCTTCGATCTCCTTGACCATTGTTTCTCCATTGTAAAATGATACTGAAACCATACCTGGTTCAAGATCTTTAGAGAGTTTAAACCCCGGCTGATAGATGTCTACACAGTTAACGAAGAACAAATCATCTACTTCCTCTGCCGTTTCCGGAAACATCATTACTTCATAAGCATAGTTAGGATGATAATTTATCACTTCGACACCGAGTTCATCTAG
>CAYWYD010000036.1:0-21907 GCA_964462425.1 uncultured Thermoplasmata archaeon | reverse complement strand
CGTAACAAGGTATCTGTAGGGGAACCTGCAGATGGATCACCTCCTACGCAAATAACCCGTATCGGTGGGTAGATAAACACCAATTTTCAACGTACGTCTGGAAAAAAGCACTTTTACTTTTTTACAAAAGCGATTTCATTATATTTTTCTTTTAGAGTCATCTTTCCCCAGCAAAACCACCCTGCTGCTCTTTTTCTCCTTCAATATATCGAGTCCTAAAAGTTCGCTCTCTTTCTCAGCGAATCCCTTGATCCTTTCATGTGAAGGCATGTTGTCGATGGTCATCCGCCTCCTCGAATCTCCTACGAAAACGTATCCTTTCGCCTCTACAAAATCCGGGTCCGCCTTTTTTAGAAGACCTGCATAATCTGACTCCCATCCTATGTTCCAATCTTTTACCAACGTATGTCTAACGACCGTTCTAGTTTGTAGGGAAGGTAACAACTCTAGTGAATCGACAACTTTATCCCAAAGATCACCAGTTCTAGGCACGCAAAGTTTTTTGAAGATCTTTCGATTCGGGGCGGCAAGAGTTATGTACAATTGAGTAGGCAATTCATCTAACTCCTCAAGAACATCTGGTCTCGTACCGTTGGAAACTAGAAAAGTGGTCATACCTCTCTTCTTGTATTCCTTTATAAGTTCACCGAGGTAAGGATACATAGTCGGTTCTCCGGATAAACTTATAGCGACTTGGTTGGGTTCTCTAGCCTCTTTCCACATTTCTTCTGAACATCTGTCATCCCCTCTAAAACCACTAACCAGGTCCTTCTGGACCTCTAGACTCTTTTCCACAATCTTCTCTGGTTCATCGAACTGTATCTCTTTATCTTCATCCTCTCCATAATCTTGATATCTCCAGCAGAAAAGGCAGGACTGATTACAGATATCTAAAGCTGGAGACATCTGAAGACATCTATGACAGTCTATGCCGTAGAAGTCTTCTTTGTAACAGGAACGATCCTTTATCAGTTTCTCTCGAACCCAGTGGCACAGCTTAACCCCGCTCTCTTCGCCGGTAAGTCCGTAACCGTGTTTTCTAAATATTTCCTTTTTATCTTCATTCATCTCTCAAAACTCCAGTAATGAACTCTGTTTTTCATCGTCTTCTTCATCTTCATCCTCTTCTACCTCCTCCTCTTCTTTTTTTTCTATCTCTTCATCCTCTTCTTCTTCCAAGAACAATGATTGTACTCTATCCGAATCGACTCTAGTCTCTAAAAGGGAAGCGACCTCATTTGGATCAAGATCACAATCCTCTACCAGCATCTTTTGGATCTCTTCCTCTTTCTTCGTAAGGCTTCTCAAGAGAGGGAGAAAATCTGAATTGACTCTACCCGTTGTAGAATGAACTTTTGGTGCTATTTTTTCACTTATATTTTTCTTGCGGCTCCTGACATCTTTTGAACTGCTCATCTTTCTTATCCAGGTTGGGAACGCATATTTCGTCCATCCTTTATGGACGTGGTCCTTAGCTGAAGATACACCGGCGGTCATCATGTCTTTGGCATAGGCCCAAGCGCGGTACCATTGTCGTCTTCTAACCCTACCCAGATATATGTCGGCTTTAGAGATCCATCCATAGCCATTAGCTAGTTCGAGAGAATCGCTGTATTCTCTAGGTAGGTTTTCATCTATCCAAACTAACAGATCTGATGGTTCTTCATCTAGTTCTCTCACGCTGCGTCTAGCTTCGAGAGGATCTCTGTTCTGAAGTATCTTTTTCAAAGTGGGAAATATATCGGCCTCCCGATTTCTGCTCCCTAAGACATCGACATCATCTCTTTTAACTTGTTCTTTGCTGCCTAAAGCAACGCTCTCTAGGTCTCTCACAGCGGACCTTACGTCTCCGTCAGAGCGCTCGGCTATAGATCTAAGAGCTCCTCTTTCTACATCTATCTCTTCCTGCTCACAGATGGTCTGCAGGAGCGTGATTATCTTATCTTCTTTCACGGGATCAAATTCTATCTTTTTACATATCTTTTTGAGTTCATCGGATCTTCTAGTAAGATCATAATAATCATTGACTATCAAAACGATAGGTTGTTCAGTTTTTTTGATAGTGCTTTTGATCTCATGGATCCCTCCTTTGTCCTTTCTTCCGAAGATGTTATCGGCTTCGTCCAATATCAAGAGAGTACGCTTCCCTTCGGTGTAAGGTATAAAATCACCAGATTCTGAAAAAGTATCGTCTACTGCGCTTCTTCCGACAAAATTTTTGATAGAATCACGATTTCTCTGATCGGAAGCGTTCATCTCGAGAACTTCCCAACCCATGTCGTTCGCAAGTGCTATAGCCGATGTGGTCTTTCCGATCCCGGGTTTTCCCGCGAGGATAACCGCCTTTTTAGATGGTTTTCCAGAGACCCATTTGCTGCTCCAATTTTTAAGCTCGGTGATAGCTTTTTCATTGCCAACGACTTCAGAAAGATTTTTAGGTCTATACTTCTCGGTCCAATCTTCGCTATTGGTTTCATTCGTCTCGTTTTTAGAGGTCGAATCCATTTTACTTGGAGAGTGAGGACGACCTTATTTGAACTTAATCCTTGAGCGCAGCTACAGCGACTAGAGCGACTCCGCCTCCTGTGATGCCATAGAAGGTATAATCGACTAACCTTTTCGAATTAAGATCCCCTTCCATCTCCCAGTATTCATAGGCCTGTCCTAAAATATCTTCCTCTTGTAGAGTTAATCTGCAGAAGATATCGTCCCCTGTCTCGTAATCTATCGAATCCGTTCCTCTAACATACAAATCAAAGTCCTCATTGATTTCTACATGTACTCTTTCTTCCATACCGATCATCTCCATCCAATCGGGATACTCACCGATATTGGTTATAGTGCCATATACCATTATTTGGTCTCCTTCATCATAGGAGTCGTATTGAGGACCATCCTTGTTGTCCGCCAATTCACTACCCGACACTCCAAATATCGGCCAAAAAGCAAACGCTAAAAACAGACCTATCACGAGCACAACTAAACCGATCGACAATATCGTTTTGTCCATACATGGGTTAATTGATAATCAATATTTAACAGTAATGCCCCACCTGCTAACATGTGCCTTGATTCCCTAACAAATTTACATGCGAGGGAATCCCATATATGAAACCAAAATTTATTTATATTTTCCACCAATTAACAATCAGTTATGAAATTATATCTCCAAATATACTTCAGCGCATCTGGCGCAGATGCCTTAGATGTCTTAGAAAGCATAAAAAAGATTGGATTTGAACCAGTGATAGGGGAATATGATCACGTCTTAGAATACGAGAATCCCGAGGAGTACAGAAAGAAGGTCGAGGAGTTGAAAAGGGCCTTAAGAGGCACCGAGACCCGCTATCGATTAATCACTAGAAAGGAGTAGGAAATCTTCGATAATCTGCCGGTGATCGAAAGCTAGTTCGGGAAGGTCATCTAGATCGAAGAATTTAGCTGATGCAGCGTCACTCCCTCCTTTTAGCTCCCCGTCCGCTTTGTTCAGCGAGAATACTGTAGAGACCATATGGCCTCTAGGATCTCTGTCCGGTGAAGAATACACGCCGATCATCTCCTCAATTTCAGTCTTCAATCCAGTTTCTTCCTCAACTTCTCTCAATACAGCTTCTTCCACGGGTTCATTATATTCTACAAACCCTCCTGGCAGTGCATAGCTACCTTTGAAAGGCGGATTCTTTCTTTTTATCAACAGAATATCGTTTTTCTTGGTCACTACTCCGTCAACGGTTAAAGATGGATTTCGATAGACTCTATCTTTATGCTCTTTCTTCATCGCAGTATAATCAGAGATCAGCTGCTTTCCAGCAGGGGTCAAAACGGATCCTCTCTCTTCGTTCCCTCCTCTTTGAGTTTTAACGAGTTTTTCTTCTATACTGTTCTCTATCTTCTGGATTACCCCCCATGCGTGTCTGTAGGACATATCCATTTTCTCGGCGGCTGCCGAGATCGATCCCGTTTCCTCTATATGTTTTAAAAGTTCGGCTCTTCCTTCACCGAGGATGAATTTATCGTCCTTCATCAGCATACATTTACATTCTAATCGGTACATCGTGATGGGGATTGTTAAAGTACGTAATTAGTTTAACGTTTTTCAGAGAAGAGCATCACATACAGAAAAATTATAAATAAGAGGCAGTATTGAAACATCTATACTATGGCACCAAAACCAGGTAGTATGTACAGAGAGGTCAAAGGCCAGCCTTATACGCGCAAAGAATACATCGGAGGAGTACCCCACATCAGGGTCGGGCAGTTCACGATGGGAAATAGAACCGCTGACTTCGATTCGAAAGTGACCCTTATAGCAGAAGAACGCTGTCAGATAAAGGACGCAGCTTTAGAAGCTGCTAGAGTAACATTGACTAGAGTCCTTACCAAGAATTTAGGAGAAGAAAATTTCAAAGCTAAGATCCTAGTCTATCCCCACCACGTTTTGAGAGAGAATAAACAGGCGACCGGAGCGGGTGCCGACAGACTTTCAGAAGGAATGAGATCAGCCTTCGGTAAGAAAGTTGGGAACGCTGCCAGAGTTGAACCAAATCAGGAGATAATCTCAGTGTGGGTGGACGAGGACGAGATCGACATAGGTAAAGAAGCACTGAGGAAAGCTTCGATGAAGCTTCCTACGCCCTGTAGAAAAAAAGTAGAAGAGTAAAAGTATTTTAAAGATTCACTTTTTCCCGTGAACCACAGAGACGGTAGCTTCTGTGTTCTTTAGAACCCTTTCAGTCGTGCTGCCGAGGAATAGATGAGTGAACCCGGACATACCGTGGGTACTGATATAGATTATATCGTCTTTGTTCGCTTCTTGTGTTATTTTTTTGTAGGGTGCGCCTGTTAACATTTTAGTTTCCAGTTCGACGCCTTTTTCTTCTGCTAACTCCTTGACCTTTTCCAATGCCTTTTTCCCCTGATCCTTCAATCCCCGCTTAGCAGATCGTTTTATGCTTTCATGATGAAGACCGGTGTAATCGGAGCTGTTTATCACATAGATGGATAGTGCTTTGATCTCTAATTCATCGGCTAACTCGAGACCTTCTTCGACCCCTTTCATCGCACAGCTCGAACCGTCAGTAGGCAGCAATACTCTGTTGTACATCTTCTCACAAAGTAATGAGAACAAATCTATAAAAATGTATCCCGAACTATCTTTTCAAAGTATTGACCAATACCTTTTTAAACCAGACGTGATTTTTTCTCTAACATGTCCGAAGAATCACCTGAATCAGGAGAAAACGACTCATACGCTGACTATGATGATCTTCTATCGAAGGCTAAAGATAACCTGCCAGAGAAGATATCTGAGCATGACCGGTTTCAGATCCCTAACATCGATATATTACAGGAGGGTAATACTACAATATTCAAGAATTTTACCGATGTAGCCGATAAGATCAACAGATCTCCAGAAAAGGTTTTAAAATACCTTTTACGTGAATTAGGAACTGCAGGGGAAAGGGAAAACAGTCGAGTCGTTTTCAAGGGTCAGATAAGTCCTAGAAAGATAGAGGAGAAGATCGAGGATTACATAGAAAAATATGTGCTATGTTCAGAGTGCGGTAGGCCCGACACTAGGTTGGTAAAGGAAAATCGGATAGATATAATCAAATGTGATGCTTGCGGCGCTCACAGACCGATCGATGGTAAACAGGCTAAATCCGGGGCCTCTAAAGGCTCTGAAGATGTGGAAGAAGGTGAGATCTACGAGCTGATGATACAGGATATAGGAAAGGAGGGAGACGGCGTAGCGAAACGGGCAGGATATACCATATACGTCCCGGGTACGACGAAGGGTGATAAAGTAAAAGTTTTGATCAAAAATATCAGTGGAAATCTTGCCTTCGGCAGCGTAGTCGAGAGCTAAAAATCGTTTTGATCTGGCTAAAACATGATAAAGATAAAGCAAAAACACGTCCCGGCGGTAGCCATCGTCTGCATGCTGATTATCACCCACATGTTAGCTTTAAATGTAGTTCAAACCTATCCTCAGCAGTATCAAGCCTTCGGCGAAGACGTAAATAATCCCGTCAACCCGTTGATATACATTGGTTTCATACTCCTTTTCACGGGAGGTATGTTACTTCTCTTCAAATACGGAAAAGGTAACATCCTTCAGTATCTGATCACAGGCGTGGTGGGTTTGACTTTATTTTATGTCTTCTATCCCGTCCTTTGGGTAGCGGGTAGCTCGATATACGAGATTTTACAGTTCGATTGGGCCTTTCCTACAGCTGTGTTTCTTTCTTTAACTCTGACTTACTTCATGTACAAAAAGCCGGAGTGGTATGTGGTCGACGGTATAGCGTTGATCATGGGGGCGGGTATAGCCGGAATTTTCGGCATGACCTTCGGCATCTTGCCCGTTTTCATCCTGCTTATCGCTTTAGCTGTCTACGATTTCATCTCGGTCTACAAGACCGAACACATGCTCGATCTAGCTTCGGGCGTGATGGATTTCAAATTACCGGTGATGATGGTCGTTCCGGAGAAGAAAAACTATTCCTATTCTAAAGACGAAAATGTCGTGAAAAAGAGAAAGAAAGGAAAGGAGAGAGAAGCCATGTTCATGGGTCTGGGAGATATCATCATCCCGGGTATACTGCCCGTATCTGCCAGCCTTTATCTCACTCCGAAGATGGTAGCCGGCCATTATGGACCCTACCTGGTGGCTGTAGGGAGTGTGTTAGGGGCTGTCTGCGGCATGCTGGTGCTTCAGCACTTCGTATTGAAAGGCAAAGCTCACGCCGGTCTACCTCTTTTGAATTCAGGCGTGATATCAGGTTACATGATCACCTATTTTCTCGTCTATCAAAATCTCACCTTCGGAATTGTGGCGCCCTGGTTGATCTGAAAAGACAACCTATAAATAATCGATTGTACCTTTTGATAATGCAAATGGGAAAAGAGAAAGAAAAGGTATCGAGCAGGTACGACCTTTGGACCCCTTTTTACGATGCTGTAGATAATTTTCCGGTGCTCTCCAATTTTCAAAAAACATGGAAGAAGAATGCGGTGAATTATCTTAATCCTTCCGACGGAGATAAGGTGCTCGATGTTGGAACCGGGACGGGAGAGATCTTACCCTGGATAATCAGAAAGAAGGAGGGTGGTTCGGTCATAGGTTCGGATATAAGCGAAGGTATGATCGAAAAGGCCCTCAAAAAAGTGAAGCAGGCTTCTACTGATGTGGCGACCAAAGTTGTCTATGACGATATCGAGAACTCTAAATTTCCATCGGATCATTTTGATAAGATAATAGCGACCTTCACCTTCACCACCGTACCAAATGTTGATAAAGCCGCCTCTGAATGTGCGAGAATATTAAAGCCTGGAGGGAAGATGATAGTACTAGATACGGGATCTCCGGACGATAACTATGCGAAGCCTTTTTTCTATCCGATGATGATTTCCGCAAAGATATTCGGCAGGACACATATGGATAGAGAGATCAAAAGAGAACTTTCAAAACCCTTTACAGTAAAAACTATCGAGAAAAATATGCTCGGGATGGTCTACACTTTGGAGTGTAGTTTAGAGGAATAGAAAAATCAAAAAAAGAAAAAGAGTTTGGGAAAGGTTTTACTCTTGGACTTTCTCTTTGAGTTCCTGGACAATGTCTGGGTTTCTCAGTGTCGAGGTATCTCCGGCGGATTCGCCTTTCTCCAGCTTCTTGAGGATCCTCCTCATGATTTTGCCGGAGCGCGTTTTTGGTAGATCCTCGCTGAATCTGACAGCGTGGGGTTTACCTATAGGTCCTATGATCTCCCCGACATGGCCTCTCAATTCTTCTGCGAGTTCATCGGATGGTTCATGACCCGAGTCGAGTATAACGTAACCTACGGGGACCTGTCCTTTCATCTCGTCTGGTTTTCCAACTACCGCCGCTTCCGCTACGGCTGGATGATCGACAAGGGCGCTCTCCATCTCCATCGTACTGAGCCTATGTCCAGCGACGTTCAAAACATCGTCGAGTCGTCCGACGACCCAGAAGTAATCGTCTTCGTCTATTCTAGCGCCGTCTCCCGCGAAGTAAGTCTCTTCGTCATATTCGGACCAGTAGGTTTCCACGTACCTTTCAGGTTCTTGGTAGAGCGTTCTCAACATTGCGGGCCATGGTCTTTTGACGACCAGGTAACCGCCTTCATTCCTTGCTACACTGTTGCCATCTTCGTCGAGTACATCGGCTTTGAGACCAGGGAAGGGTTTAGTCGCACTTCCGGGCTTTAGGTCGGTTATTCCCGGCAGAGGTGTGATCAACATCATGCCTGTTTCGGTCTGCCACCACGTGTCGACGATCGGACATTCACCGCCGCCGATATTTTTGTGGTACCATTTCCACGCTTTCGGATTGATCGGTTCCCCGACACTTCCGAGGACCTTTAGAGTTGAAAGATCGTGCTTTTCTGGATACTCTTCGCCCCACTTCATGAACATCCTTATCGCCGTGGGCGCGGTGTAGAATTTACTGACCTCGTGTTTTTCCACTATCTGCCAGAAACGATCTTTATCAGGATAATCAGGCGTACCTTCATACATCAAACTCGTGCAGCCGTTCGCTAGAGGTCCATAAACTATGTAGCTGTGGCCGGTGATCCATCCTATATCTGCGGTACACCAGTACACGTCATCGTCCTTGATATCGAATACCCAATTGTGTGTAGCAGATACACCGGTCAGGTATCCTCCTGTAGTGTGCACTACACCTTTCGGTTTGCCGGTCGTTCCGCTGGTGTACATCAAGAAGAGCATGTCCTCTGCATCCATCTTTTCTGGTTCGCACTCTGTGGGCTGATCCTCTACCACGTCATGATAGTAAACTTCTTCATCTCCGTCCAGGTCAATGTCGTCTCTATTGAGTCTGTCTACACAGATGACTTTTTCTAAAGAAGGTGTATCTTCTATCCCTTCTTCAGCTTTTTCCCACATCTCTATTTCGCCGCCTCTCCTGTAATAGCCGTCGGCTGTCACTAGAACTTTAGATTCAGCGTCGTTTATCCTCTCGTTGAGAGCCGAGGGTGAAAAGCCGCCGAATACAACGCTGTGAGGAGCACCTATCCTAGCGCAGGCCAAGACCCCTATCGCTAGTTCAGGGACCATAGGAAGGTAAAAAGTTACTATGTCTCCCTTTTCTACGCCCATATCTTTCAAAGCGTTAGCGAACTTGGACACTTCGTCCTGCAGCTCGGAAAAGGTGTACTTTTTGGTTTCATCTAGGGGTTCACCTTCCCATATTATCGCGGTCTTATCTCCATCACCGTTCTCTACATGCCTATCAATGCAGTTGTAACTCGCGTTCAATTTACCGTTCACGAACCACTCGGCATGGGGTGCATCCCATTTAAGGACTTCATCCCATTTTTCGTACCAGTCCAATCTCTCTGCCTTGTCTGCCCAGAATTCCTCGTAGTTCTCTTCAGCGTACTTGTATATCTCCGGATCGTTAACATTCGCCTGCTTCTTAAATTCTTCAGGAGGCGAGTAGATATCTTCGCCTTCTAACCTTGATTCTATCTTAGCTTCTTCATCTTCTGCCATAATTTAACCACCTATGTAATCTAGTTGGTTCAATAATGCCCCCCTATATAGGTATTTTTTGGTTGATAGCGAAAATTTCTTCTTCGTCTGCCATAATTTGACCACCTATGTAATTATCTAGGTATCAGTCGGGGTGGTAAATCGTCCTATATAGAAACCTCTAGACAAGGCCTCCAATATCTTTTGATGTTTGTCGATCTTTATCCTTTCCCTTTCATCTCTTTTTTTCTCTGTTGCAATCTCTCATATTTCTCTTCATATAGCTCTTCACAGGATGAACAGCAGAAGTAGTGTTCCTTCCCGTCTTTTTTCCATTTTTTCGGCTCCGCTTTGATAGGCTTGTTGCAGTAATAGCAGGCGATATCTAAAGGTACGTTCTCGTCTAGAGGGATCTTAGGACCTTTCGATTCTTGGTCCTGCGTCCTCCACACTTCCTGGATCTTGATCCCGTCTTCCTTTTCAAGGTACTCCGTAGCTTTGTCGAGTTGGCTGAACTCGTTGATGAAGAGCGTTATGAGGTACCCGGAGCCTTCGAGTTTTTCTATCTTTCTGAAACGTTCGAATTCAGCGAAGGCCTCTTTTATCTCTTCCTCCGTTTTCACCTCGGTCTCGATCTTGAAAAAGTATTTCTGAAATCCCAACTTCCGGTAGTCGATCTCGACACTGAAACCCTCGATGATGCCCATGTTCTCCAGTTTTTCGATCTTGGAACTTACAGTCGGAGTGCTCACGTTGATCCTGTCTCCCAGCATCCTCCGGGAAAGTCTGCCGTCTTTCTCCAGTTCTATAAGTATTTTCATCTCGGTTTCGTCGAGTTTCATGTATCGGGAATCTTCACTCGCTGATTTAAATTTTATGTTTGTAAGTTTTAGATGTACTATACTTTACATTCGTATACCACAAATATCTTTTATAAGCATGAGTATGTAATAACGGTGTTATCATGGCAAAAGAGTCCGTATGTTTCGGGGAATTGGATCCCCCTAACTCACAAAGTCTCGCTTCACTCAACTTTGTTCGTGGTATGGAGGTAGATGAAGAGGAGGCACAATTCAAGACCGAGTATGAAGGTAAGACTTATTACTTCTGTGCCCCTGGATGCAAGACCCTGTTCGAGGAAGACCCTGAAGAATACCTCGATTAGGGTCAAAACCCTTTTCATATAATATTGGGAGGTAATGATTATGAGTGAAGAAGAAAAGGATCAAGAAAAAGACGAAAGTCAGAAAAAAGAGGTCCCTATAGAAGGGATGCACTGTGCCAGCTGCGCTCAAGCGATAGAGAAATCTTTAGATAAGGTGGAGGGTGTGGAGAAGAAAAACGTGAGTTACGCGAGTGAGCGCGCGTCAGTTAAATACGATTCTTCTGAAGTGGGTATGGATGACATATCTAATGCTGTCGAGGACGCTGGTTATTCCGTGGCGGAAGGTGAGAAGGTCGATATGCCGATAGAGGGTATGACCTGCGCCTCGTGCAGCCAGGCGAATCAGAAAGCATTAGAGAAACTCGACGGGGTTATTTCTGTAAATGTGAATTTGACCACTGAAAAAGCGACAATTAACTACATCCCGGGTAAAGTTCACAGGAGCGATTTCGTAAGAGCGGTGGAGAACACTGGTTATTCCGTCCCAGATCCCTGGCTCGAAAAAGATTACGAGGAGAAGGACAAAGTCGAAAAAGATCTAGAGAAGGTGAAGACCGCCAAGCGGAAGGTCTTCATCGCGTGGTCATTCGTTATACCCATGATGGCTATCATCATCTCTAATTACGCCGGATACACACTCCTTCAGAGACCTTATTACGATTTCGCGCTCGTGGCTCTCGCTTCGCCGGTCCTTTTCTACGTCGGGCGAGAGACTATGTATTCCGGCGCTCGTTCACTCGTCAAGCTTTCGCCGAACATGGACACCTTGATCATGTTAGGATCCATGGCGGCTTATTCGACCGGGATAATCGCGATCCTAAATTATTACAACTTTGGGTTTAAGATACTGAACTATGGTGGGATCGCGGGGATGATAGTCGCTTTCCACTTGATAGGTAGGTATATCGAAAACAAGGCCAAAGGCAAGGCTTCTCAGGCGATAAAGAAATTGATGACGTTGGAAGCTAAAACCGCTAGAGTGATAAGAGATGGTGAAGAGCGGGAGATCCCCGTAGACAAGATACAGATCGGTGACAAGATGATCGTTAAACCAGGTGAAAAGATACCTACCGACGGCAAAGTTCTTGAGGGCGAGAGCTCCGTCGACGAGTCGATAGCTACTGGCGAATCTATGCCCGTTAAGAAAAAAGAGGGCGACGAAGTGATTGGAGCTACCATCAACAAGAAGGGTTCGATAAAGGTCGAAGCCACCAAGGTGGGTAAAGATACGTTCCTTTCACAGGTCATCAAGATGGTCGAAGAAGCGCAGGGTTCTAGAGTACCGATTCAAGCTTACGCCGATAGGATCACTTCGTATTTTGTTCCAGCGGTGATCACGATAGCTCTTTCGGCTTTCGTAGCCTGGATGGTTTTGCCTGAAACTTTCCATTCTATAATCTCATGGGCCGACGCCTATTTACCATGGGTGAATCCGGAACTGACAGCTCTCTCCTTGGCGCTCTATGCAGCAATAGCAACTTTGGTTATCGCCTGTCCCTGCGCATTGGGATTGGCTACACCTACAGCCCTGATGGTCGGCAGCGGTAAAGGCGCCCAGAACGGCGTTCTTATCAGGAGAGGAGAGTCGATACAACTGATGAAAGACATCAAGACGATAGTGCTGGACAAGACCGGAACCATAACGAAAGGAGAGCCCGGAGTCACCGACCTGATAGGCGACTCTAAAGATGATATTCTACTCTATGCGGCTTCAGCGGAACAGCGTTCCGAACATCCTCTCGGAGAGGCGATAGTTAAAAAGGCGAAGGATAAAGGACTGGAGCTGAAAGATCCCGACGGTTTTGAATCGGTGACCGGTCAGGGGATCAAAGCCGAGATAGACGGGAAAGAGGTGCTCGTTGGAACACCCGGTCTTTTGAAGGAGTATGGAATCGAAAAGAGTTACGGAGAAGAATTCGAGAAACTTCAGAACGAAGCTAAGACTTCGGTTTACGTCGCGGTCGAAGGAGAAGTTTTGGGCATCATAGGCATAGCGGACCAGCTGAAGGAGGACTCGAAACGTGCGATAAAAGCATTGAAAGAGGAGGGCCTTGAACCGGTCATGTTGACTGGAGATAACGAACAGACCGCTAGAGCTATAGCCGACCAAGTGGGGATCGATAGAGTGCTCGCGGAAGTGATGCCAGACGAGAAAGTGGAAGAAGTGAGGGAGTTACAGGACAAAGGTCAACTCGTGGCGATGGCCGGAGACGGTATCAACGACGCTCCAGCGTTGGAGCAGGCGGACGTCGGGATCGCTATAGGTACTGGAACTGACATCGCGATAGAGAGCGGCGATATTGTTCTAGTGGAAGGTGATCTTTCCGCGGTGGTTAAAGCGGTCAAACTTTCTCACGCCACTTTCAGGAAGATCAAGCAGAACCTGGTCTGGGCGTTCTTCTACAACGTTATCGCTATACCGATAGCTTTCGTCGGCTTTCTCCACCCGCTGATGGGGATGGCGGCGATGTCATTTTCAAGTATCAACGTGGTGACCAATTCCAACAGGCTGAAAAAAGTGGACATCGGCATGGAGGATGAGTGAAGAGGATGTCTAAAAACCACGAATCACAAAAAGTATATACTTTCCCTTTCTTCACATTTCGGAGTTGAAAACATGTTGAAAGTATTTAGATGTTGGATATGCGGTGAAACATATCTGGGTGAGGAGAAACCGAAGGACTGTCCATACTGCGGAGCTGATGAAGAATTCCTGAAACCGGGAGAGGAGTACGAGGTTCCGGACGTGGAGTTGAGCGAGACGTCGAAAGAAAATCTCGAAGAAGCTTTAGAACTGGAAGTCGATAACGCTACATTTTATTACTGCGCTTACAACAACGCGGAAGGACCTAAAGCCGAGGGGATGTTCAAGAGGCTCGCCAAGGTGGAATCGGAGCACGCTGAAGCCATCTGCTTGTTCCTCGAAATCGAAGAGCCGGATATCGATAGGCGTATCGATAAGTGTGCAGAAGAGTTCACAGAGAACCTGAAGGATGCGCATGCGAGAGAGTCTAGAGCTATAAAGCACTACAGAAAGTTCGCTGAAGAGGCCGAAGAATCTCGGGTCGAAGAGTTTTTCGAAGCCCTCGCGGAGATCGAAAACGATCATCTAGAACTGCACGAGGGAGAACTAGAGAAGTTGAAGTAAGCAAGATCCCGGAAGGAAGACCGAAACCTTTTTCTTACTTTTTCTCCTTTTTACTTTCTATTTGCTCTCTTTCATATATGACCTCCAAAAACGTAACACTTATTACCGTCCAAACGGGTATTAATTATTGGAAAAGGAAAAGGAGGTGATGAGATGAATAGAAAGGTTGAAATTGAGGGTAAAGATGGGGCTGATAAAGAAAAACATATCCAAGTTGCAAGGACATTGGCTCAGGCCGCTGAGCTCAACGAAAATATGGAGGAAACGAAACGTAAACTCAACGATATGATGGAAAAATTTTGTAACAACATCGAATTCGAGAAATGAAATGCAAGATATGCTGGATATGTCAAGTAAAAGAAATGGGATTTTTAAATCCTAATGATTTTTGACGACCTCAAAGGAGGAAGTATCTTTACTCTATTTTTTCGACGTTGATAGCTCTGGGTCCTTTTTCTCCTTCTTCGGTTTCGAAACTTACTTTATCGCCTTCTTCCAGGGTATTACATTCCATACCACTGCGGTGAACGAATAGGTCCTCGTCACCTTCTTCGGGCTCTATGAAACCATAGTTCTTCATGTCATTGAAGAACTTGACAGTTCCTTCCATACGATTTCACCTCCTGCGAATTGGGTTTACTATCTGTAGGGTCTTTATAAGTTTTTCGTCGGTATCATTGTGAGATTTAGATAAGAGCACAAGGAGTGATCGCTAGGACGGTGGAAAGTTTTTCATCCTAGGGACTAAATTTGGCGGAATAATAGTAAGATTTATATTTTTGCAGTCAATTTACAAAATTTACAAAACCATGTCACACGAATATGTCTCGAATGTAAGTTGGAGTGAGGAAGAAGACGAACACGGAAGGATCAGCATGGACTGCGGTTTTTCCTGTGATTTTCACAAGCCTTTGGAATTCGGCGGAAAAGAAGGTGTGATGAATCCAGAAGACGCCTTCGTGGGTTCCCTAGCTATGTGCTACTCGATCACACTCAAATCCACTCTGGAAAAGATGAGGATCGAGCTTGAAGATTTTGAACTCGAAACTAAAGGGATTTTGGAGGATACTGATGAAGGAGATATGATAACCACGCTCTACCTGTGTCCCCGCATAAGGCTGAAAAGCGAGGATGACGAAGAAAAGGTGAGAAGAGCTCTAGAACTGGCGAAGAAGAACTGCTTGATATCGAAGAGCATGAAATCAGAGATCAAGCTGGAACCCGAATTTGAATAAAAAAATCGGTGAATCTAAAAATATATAAAAGCCTAGATGATGTAGTTATCCGAGTGATAATTTGGTCAAGAAGGCTATCGTTTTGGCAGCAGGCGAGGGCACTAGACTCCAACCTATAACGAATGCCATCCCGAAAGAGATAATAAGGGTCGGGAAGAACCCTGCTATAGAGCACGTTTTGAAGGTGTTAAAGGCAGGAGGTATAGAGGATGTTCTATTGATAGTCGGCAGGAAAAAGCATGCTCTGATCGATTACCTCGGATCAGGGGAAAGACTAGGTTTGAAGATCTATTATCGTATGCAGGAAGAGCCGAAAGGTACCGCTCATGCTGTCTCACTGGGGGAAGATTTCATAGGAGAGGACGAAGATTTTGCGGTGATGTACGGTGACAATTATTTTACGCCCTACGAGACCATGGAAGAGATCGTGAATTTCCACAAGAAGAAGGATGGTGGAGGCACCTTGGTTCTTCATCCGGTCGACGATCCCACGAGATTCGGTGTCGTGGATATCGATGAGAACCAGGAGATCCACGGAATGAAGGAAAAACCCACGCTTGAAGAGGCTCAACCGTACAAAGTAAACGATCACTGGCTGAATATAGCCGGATTGATGATACTGAATTCCAAAGTATTTTCCTACATAAACGAGACCGAACCCGGGAAGAAAGGAGAGATATGGCTGACCGATTCCATCGAGATGATGAGAAAAGATGGTAACGAATTTTATGGTTACAAATTCGACGGAAAGAGATTCGATATAGGCACCTTTGAATCGCTGAAAGAAGCGGATGAACTCGAACTCGAGAGAAGAAAGGAGAATAACCAGAGATGAGTGTGGGGGTCGTGGTCGGGACAAGGCCCGAGATCATCAAGATGAGCCCGGTGATCAGGGAATTGGAACACCGTGGGTCTGAATACAGTATCATCCACACCGGCCAGCACTACGATGAGGAAGTTTCCGGTATTTTTTTCAAACAGCTTGAGATTTCAGAACCAGATCGTTTTTTGGGGGTGGGCTCCGGTAGCCAAGCCGAACAGACCGGTAACGCACTGATAGAGCTAGAAAAAGCGTTTTTGGAACTCGATGTGGATTCGGTACTTGTTCAAGGTGATACCAACACCGTTTTAGCGGGAGCTCTAGCGGGTATAAAGTTGGATTTAGATGTCGGTCACGTCGAAGCCGGGCTGAGGAGTTATGATTACCGTATGCCCGAGGAATACAATCGAAGGTTGACCGACCACTCCTCTAACCTGTTATTTGCTCCTACTGAGGAAAATAAAGAGATCCTCGAGAATGAAAATGTTTGGGGCGAGATATACGTTACCGGAAATACTGTCATAGATGCCTGTATTCAGAACATGGAGATAGCCGAAAGAAAGGCGAGCCTGTCTTTTGACGTTCCAGAAAGATTTGCGCTGCTTACCGCTCATAGAGCGGAGAACGTGGATGATCCGGAGGTTCAGGATGATTTCATCGAAGCTTTTGAAAGTATAGACGTGCCCATAATATATCCGATCCATCCTAGAGCCGAAAAGATGTTCGAGGAGTACGGAAATCTAGATAGGTTGGAAGCGTTAGATGATATGCATCTGATCCCTCCCCAGGGTTACCTGGAATTCTTGGTGCTGATGAAGCGGTGTGAATTCATAATGACCGATTCTGGGGGTATACAAGAAGAAGCTACTGCTCCCAACATCAGGAAAAAGGTCTTCGTGTTGAGAAGATCGACTGAACGTCTAGAAGCGGTAGAATCCGGATACGCTACGGTGGTCGGTACAAGAAAGGAAAAAATATTAGAGGAAATAGAAAATTTCCATCAAAATGATTGGCATCCCGACGGATGTCCATATGGGGGCGGTAAGGCCGCAGAAATGATCGTAGATGTGTTGGAGGAGGATCCGGATTGAATTTGCTATTTCGAATCTAGATCGGTCTCCAGCGGATCGATTTCAACTTCCTTAGATCGAAATAAAGTATAAATAACCCCGTAAGTTAGGGGGGCAAATAGTGAGGATAAATCATGGGGCAAGAGCTTCCTGGGAGTTCATTGGAAAAAATAATCTGGAAGCATAAGCGGAGGATCGCGATAATAATCCTCGGTATTATTTTATTCACCTCCGCATATTTTGATCTGCTTGGAGTTTTAGAACCTATAGGTCTCGATCAAGATATGAGGGCCGCCTTCGGGATTTTGCTCTTAGCCGCTACTCTATGGATCACCGAGGCTATACCGCTTTACGCAACATCCTTGGTGATCGTTCTCTCACAAATATTATTTATCTCCGATAACGTCGTCCCCAAAGGGGAAAGTTTAGCCGCGGAAGCGTTAGCTCCCTTTTTCAGTCCTATTATAGCCCTTTTTCTTGGTGGTTTCGTACTCGCAGCGGGGCTCCATAAATACAATCTCGATGTCAAGATAGCTAAAGAGATGCTGAGAAGAGCGGGAAAATCTCCTAAGAATATCATGCTCGCGCTGATGGGGGTCACAGCTTTTTTATCGATGTGGATGTCGAATACCGCAACAACGGCTCTGATGGTGGCTTTAGCCTTACCGATCTATACTCAGATCCCCAAAGGAGAAAAATTCAAGAAAGCTATAATATTGGGTATCCCTTTTGCGGCGAATGTCGGAGGTATGGGAACTCCTATCGGAACCCCTCCGAATGCGATAATTATGGAGGAATTAGCCGGGGCTGGATTTGAACTTACGTTTCTAGATTGGATGATCATAGCTATCCCTCTTACCCTCATAATGCTGATTTTTATCTTCGTACTTCTTTATCTGGCGTTCAAACCTTCTATAGATGTTTTAGAGATAGATTTTGATGAGAAGAAGACCACAGAGGGTCTTTCTAAGATACAAAAGTTCGTGGTGACGATCTTCGCTATAACAGTGGGGTTGTGGTTACTCTCCTCTTGGGAACCGATAGGAGATCTTTTTCAACATTCTGGAGTGATCGCTCTAATACCGGCAATAGCTTTCTTCGCCTCGGGTATTTTAAACAAGGAGGATCTAGCAGATCTTAACTGGAACGTCCTGCTTTTGATGGGTGGTGGTCTCTCCCTAGGCAATGCGATGTCCCTTACCGAGTTGGACACGACCATAGTAGATCTTATTCCATACGAGGCGATGGGCTTAGTGATTGTGATTTTAGTTTTTGCCGCGATCGGTGTAATACTTTCTACTTTCATGAGCAATACCGCAACCGCGGCTATGATGGCGCCTATAATGCTCGGTATCGGGATGGATTTGGAGTCTGAGATATCTGTGATGGTTTCCATCGCACTCGCCTGTTCTATGGCTATGGCTCTCCCGGTCAGCACTCCACCTAACGCTATCGCCTACGGAACTGACGAGATAGACATAAAAGATATGATAAGATATGGGAGTTTGATAAGCTTGGTTGGAGTGATCATCCTAACGCTCATATTCGGTTACGGATTATATTACTATTAGATCCCAGTGAATAATCTCCGCTATCACATCAAGTCGAAACCCCTTTTAAGGAAACTAAAACCTATGACGATCATCACTAAAAAAAGCATACTTGAGGCTATCATATTCCCAACACCGATCATCTCATCAACCCTAGAGGATGGATCTTCTGGTTTTTCTAAGATCAGCTCTGAAAACCCCTGTGCGTATCCTAGATTGAAGAAGAAATTCAACAATACAAAAACTGCTATGAGTAAAAGTATCGCGCTGGTTATGATCAGTATGATCCCGACCTTCCCGTCTATATCTTCCATATTATAAGAATGAGGAGAGAATACTTATCTTTTATGGAGTTTTTACCTCGATCGGATTCTTTCATAAAATTATATAACTTCCTAACTCTTCTATTTTGACTACTTACGATGATAGAAAAAGGAGATAAAGCAGTTCTATGGAAAAAAGATGATATCGTTTTGGTGGCTCTCGACGGAGAGACCAAAAACATCTCTGATATAGGTATCGTCGATACTGAGAGATTCATCGGAAAGAAGTGGGGGAGTAAAGTGAGCTTAGGGAGATCTGAATACCGAGTGCTACAGCCAGCACTGAAGGACGCTCCGGAATTCTTCAAAAGAGAAGCTCAGATGATACTGCCTAGAGTCGGGGTCAAGATCGCTCATTACTGTGACATATCGTCCGGAAAGAAGGTGGTCGAAGGTGGGGCGGGATCGGGTATGTTGAGTGCGGTTATAGCAGATAGTGTTTTTCCGACCGGTGAATTAGTGACCTACGAGTTGAGAAAGGACTTCATGAAGATCGCTAGATCGAACATGGAAAAATTGGGATTAGCCGAGGACTGGGAAGTGGTCCACGGAGACGTGAAGAAAGACGTCGATGAGAGAGACGCCGATGCCTTTGTTGTGGATATACCAGATCCGTGGAAAGCTGTTGGAATGGCTGACACCTCTTTGAGAGACGGCGGCTTTTTTGGAGCCTATATACCTTCGACCGATCAGTTAGAGAAAACCGTCAAAGAGATGAAAGATCATGGGTACATCGATATAAAATCCTTCGAAAGTTTAGAACGAGACATGGTGGTAAAAGAGAGAGGCGTTAGACCATCTTTCGACATGTTGGGCCATACCGGTTATGTAGCGGTCGGTAGAAAAACGCCCGACAATCTTTAAACCTTTATAGAAGGTCGTAATGTTTGGATAATACATGTTATTGACGAGAAAAGAACATACCTGCCCGGATTGTGGTAAGGTGGATCGATTCATCGTAGACCCTGAACGGTCGCTGAAAGAAGTTTACTGTCCAAACTGCGACATCGGCAAGATCAAATTGGAGGAACCGGAGATGGTCAGCGTGGAAGACGAAGAGGTAAGATGTCCCGAATGTTCCAAGATCCTCTACCGGTTCGAATTGAAAGAGAAGATAAAGTGTGGATATTGTGAAAGCGAGATACAGTTTGAAGAACTGGAGTTTGAAAGATAGAAAAAGCGCCCCGGACGGGATTTGAACCCGCGTCGCAGCCTCGACAGGGCCACATGATGGGCCACTACACTACCAGGGCAGTTGGGAATACCAAAATGACGTTTTCTATTAAAGTCTTACTGTTCTGCGGTACTAAAAAGTGCCAAAAGTATAAAAGACATTTCTTAACTCCATTTTCCAGCATGGATCCGGTCATAAAGATGATGAGACCGATAAATTGTCTGATATCCTCGATGTCCATCCTTATAGTGAGGATCAGTCTCTTCGGTATAGATATGGAGTCTACTGAAGCGTTTTTATTGACAGCGATAGGCATGGCGATCGTTTTCTTTTACACGGGAGGAGGAAATATACTCAATGACTATATGGACAGGGAAGTCGATAAAATAAATCATCCTGAGCGACCTATCCCCTCGGGGGAAATCAGGCCCAGGAATGCTCTTCTACTTTCAGCGATGCTGTTCAGTACGGCAACAGTTATGGCATTTTTACTCCCCTTCCACTGGCCTCAAATTATCGTGGTTTTGGCCATAATCTTGTTGGCAGGGTACGAATTGAGTTTTAAAGAGAAAGGATTCGTTGGAAATATCAGTATCTCAGTATTGACCGGGATGGTCTTTATCTTTGGAGGATCGATCTACGGGAGATTTTATCTTCCAATCATAATGGGTGTTGTGGCCTTTCTTTCCAGCGTTGGCAGGGAGATCGTAAAGGATATTCAGGACATAAAAGGCGATCGTGATAGAAACACGTTCCCGATGCGGGTAGGTAAAAAGATAGCTAAAAGAACAGCCGCCGCTTTCGTGATCTTTGCAGTGATCCTATCCCCTTTACCATATATACTAGAGCTTCTCCCATTATCATACCTGTTAGTGGTCATCGCTGCAGATATAATATTTATATACTCCCTCTCTTTAATCAACGTAGCGGAGAGATCGCAAAAATTTATGAAATTGGCTATGGTGATAGCTTTACTGGCTTTCCTGATCGGAGGTATAGTATAACATGGACGTTCTGAATTACTTGCTCAAAAAGATGGACGAAGAAACACTTCACATGGGTCTTATAGATCCGGATGAACAGAGTCCAGAGAAATCGGCCGAATTAGCTATGACTTTGGAAGAGATAGATAGCGATGCGGTGATGGTCGGAGGATCTACCGGTATAACTAAAAAGAAATTGGACCACACCGTCGAAGCGATGAAAGAACGTGTAGATATCCCTATCATCCATTTTCCTACTGAAGCTGGCCACCTATCTTCTCACTTCGACGCCATCTACTTCATGAGCATGTTGAATTCTAAAGATCTAGATAAAGTGATCGGCCAACAAGTGAAAGGTGCCCCTCTAGTCAAAATGATGGATATTCAGCCCCTCTCTATGGGTTATGTGATCATAGAACCCGGCATGGCCGTGGGTGATGTCGGAAATGCTGATTTGATACCAAGAGATGATCCAGAAAAAGTGATGAACTTTGCCTTAGCGGCTCAATATCTAGGGATGGAGCTATTCTATATAGAAGCGGGCTCGGGAGCACCAGAACCGGCCCCGACGGAGATGGTAGAGATGTGCGATGAAAATGTTGATATACCATTGATCATTGGAGGAGGTATCAGAGAGCCTGAGAAGGCGGTAAAGCTAAAGGAAGCCGGAGCAGATGTCATCGTGACCGGCACCGTGTTGGAAGAAGCTTTAGATGTCGATAAGATCGAAAAATTAGTTAGGTCTATCAAGGAATAGATCTCTATTTACTATTGTCTCCATACTAGCCCGGTGGTGCGCAGGAATCAAAGATTCCTACTTACCACCGCACTCTTGCTTCGCAACAGCCCGGTGGTGTAGTGGTCAATCATACAGGCTTTTGGAGCCTGTTACGGCGGTTCGAATCCGCCCCGGGCTATCG
>CAYWYD010000035.1:0-22726 GCA_964462425.1 uncultured Thermoplasmata archaeon | reverse complement strand
TCTCCCATGTTCCCCATGACGCAGACTTCCTCGCACTGCTCTTCCTGCGGGCATACTCTTCCCGTTATGGCCGGGATGGCGTTGAACTCCTTCATGATCTCGAGAGCTTCCTTGAAGTTCCCTTCAGCTACAGCTTCAACAAACTTCGGTATATCGATCTCGACCGGGCACCCGCCCACACACGGACTCTTGGCACACTGGAGACATCTTTCCGCTTCCTCCATGGCCTGTTCTGGAGAATATCCTAAAGGAACTTCGTCGAAGTCGTCGTTCCTCTCTTCCGGCCCTCTCTCGGGAACCGGTACTCTTTCTTCATCTGGACTCATTGACAGCACCCCCCGTGTTCTTCTTCCCATCTTTCCATCGCTTCTTCTTCCTGCTCCTCGAACATGGTTATCCTCTGCATGAGTTCTTCGAAATTGACTTCGTGAGCGTCGAATTCCGGCCCGTCTACACAAGCCAACTTCATCTCTCCTCCGACCTCGACCCGGCAGGAGCCGCACATGCCGGTAGCGTCTAGCATTATGGAGTTCAGACTCACTCTAGTATCTATATCGTGCTCCTCGGTTATATCGGCTATGACCTTCATCATTATGGGAGGACCGACCGCATGAACTAGGTCGAGAGAAGTGTCCTCGTCATCGATCAGTTCTTCGAGAACGTCGCTGGTAAAGCCTTCTCTTCCATAGGTTCCGTCGTCCGTGGTTATGTATATCTCATTCGCGCAGTCCTTATCGAAATCGCTCTCACACACCACTAAATCTTCGGTTCTGAAACCGGAGATAACTATGACTTTGTTTCCCGCGTTCCTCAAAGCTTTAGCGACCGGAAAGACCTCTGGTGTTCCTACTCCACCGCCTATGCACACCACTGTGCCGTAATCTTTGATATCCGCGGCTGTACCCATCGGGCCTACTATATCTAACAACTCGTCTCCTTCCTCGTACGTATCCAACTCATGGGTACTTTTCCCTACCTTTTGGAAGATCATTTGGACCGTACCTTTTTCTTTATCTTTCTTGTAAAATGTCAAGGGGACTCTTTCCCCTTTCTCGTGCATCCTGATAACTATGAACTGTCCGGGTTTGATCTTATCAGCGACCAAGGGCGCTTCGACCTCGATCCTGGTCATCTCTTCGTTGAGCCTTTCTTTTTCAGTTATCTCGTGCATGCTATTGACCTCAATCGAGAAAATACCTGGTTTATAAAAAGTTTACCCGAAGATTATTCTTTATGAAGAGATTTGAAGATTTTTTAAACATGTTTAAAAAAGATTAACGGACCTAAAATTCTACACGACACTCTCCGGGCCGTAGACGGTGACCGGAATGGAACCTGAGTAGTTCCCCGTGTCCGTGTCTGGAGATACTTTCAAACGGAAAGCCGCGGAGCTTTTTTCGCCTGCATCCAGCGACCCTACTAAGTAACTATCGGTTCTAGTCTCCCATCCCTCCGGCTTTATTATCCCCATCCCGACATAGACTTTATGCAGATATGCTTCACCGATGTTTTTTATCCAGTACAATCTGATTTTTTCTTCCCCCGGCTCCATAGGACCGAAATCTATGTTTTCTACCTCTACGGTACATTCTTTGTCCTCGTAAACAGCGAGTTCGAAATCTTCTTCCGAAATCTCGTCTGGCATCCCTACGTATCTCTTCTCTATCTTCACGACATATCTAGGGTGTTCATCGATTATATTTTTTATGATAAAGTATGCTCTGTTATTCCCGTCTTTTTATCGTGCATCATTTTTCATAAAATACTTTAAATAAAAAGCTATAGTAGTAGGTAGTAGGTAGTTAAAATGGAATTGGAATGCGAAAGTTGCGGATATGAGTGGGACTACCAGGGCAAGAGCGATTATTACGCCACCTGCCCTAACTGCCACTACAAAGTGGAGATCACCGCCGAGGCCGAAGTGGTCTCTTCCGAGATAGAGATGAGCAGACTGAACGAGGAAGAGAACCGTTTCCTCAAAGAGCTGGCCGCGTGTGAAGGCCCGGATGATATGACCGAGGTCTTCAAGAAGTACGACCAGGAAGAGTTCAACTCCATGAGGAAGAAGGTCAAGGAGAAAGCGAACCGCATCCGGGAAGATTTGAGGCGCTACGAGAGGGTCGAAGAGACCCTAGAGAATATGAACTGGGAATACCCGGATATGTGAAAAGGTGAGATGATGGAACTGGAATGCCAAAGCTGCGGATATGAGTGGGACTACCAGGGCGAGAGCGATTATTACGCCACCTGCCCTAACTGCCAGTACAAGGTGAAGATCCCCGCCCATGCAGAAGTCGTCTCCGAGAATAAGGAAAAAGACGGTCGAAAGGTGGAGATACCCGCCCGAGCGAAGGTCGTCACTCCTGACGAGGAAAGCACTCGTTTCGACGAAAAAGAAGAGACCTTTCTCCAAGAACTGGAGAGATGTGAAGATGCTGAACAAGCTAAAGAGGTATGCAAGAAGTACGATCAGGAGGAGTTCAACGCTTTGAAGAGGAAAATAAAGGACAAAGCGGCGAGGATGAAAAAGGATCTTAGAGCGTATGATCAAGTCGAAGAGACCTTAGAGAAGGCGGATTGGACTTATTCTGACTAGATGAATCAAAGATTGTAAAGGGTTTTACCATGAAACTAGAATGTGAGAATTGCGGATATGAGTGGGATTATCAAGGCGAAGCGGAATATTATGCGACTTGTCCAGAATGTCAATATGAAATCGAGATGCCGGCCGAAGCCGAGGTCGTCGCACCGGAGAGAGAGATAGAAGATATTTTGGAAGAGTATGCTCCTGAACCGGACTCTCTGATACCGATACTGCAGGAGAGCCAGGAACAGTACGGCTACCTCCCTAGAGAGGTCATCGAGGATATAGCGGGATATTTAGGATTGCCGGAGAGCAAAGTTTACGGCGTCGCGACTTTTTACGCGCAGTTCAGATTTGAGCCGCTAGGCGACCACATGATAAGAGTTTGTCAGGGAACCGCTTGCCACGTCAAAGGCGCGGATAAGATAGGTGAAGCGGTCGAAAACGAGCTCGATATCGAGACCGGCGAGACCACCGAGGACGGAACGTTCACGCTGGAAAGAGTCGCCTGTTTAGGCTGCTGCAGCCTCGCACCCGTGATGATGGTGGACGATACCGCTCACGGGGATTTGACGCGGGAGAAAGTGAAAGAAATTATCGATGAATATCGGGAGGGAACCGCATGACGAACGTAAAAGTCGGCTACGCCTCCTGCGGGATAGCTGCAGGTGCCAAAGAGATATATCAGCTTTTAGAAGAGAAGTTGGACAAAAAAGGATCGGACGTCGAACTGAAGAAGGTCGGCTGTATAGGCATGTGCCACAACGAACCTATCGTCGAGATCGAAGCCGATGATGGGACTTACACCTACGGGAACCTCGAAGCGGACGACGTGGATGAACTGGTTGAAAAACATCTTGTCCAGGAAGTTCCCTACGAAGAAAAACTGATCACTTCTCCTTCTGAAGAATACGACTACTTTTCAAAGCAGCACAAGACCGTTCTTCGAAACAGTGGTAAGATAGATCCCGAGAGTATAGAGGAATACATCGAGAAGGACGGTTATGAGGGTTTAAAGAAAGCTTTAGATATGGAGCCGGAAGAGATAATAGAAACTATAAAGGAGAGCAATCTCCGTGGAAGAGGCGGTGCCGGTTTTCCCACTGGAGTGAAATGGGGGTTCGCCAAGAACGCGGAGAGCGACGAAAAATACTTGATCTGTAACGCCGACGAGGGCGATCCCGGCGCTTTCATGGATCGATCCGTTCTAGAAGGCGATCCTCACGCCGTTTTGGAAGGGATGATCATAGGTGCCTACGCTACAGGGGCCAGCAAAGGTTACATCTACTGTCGAGCTGAATACCCTATAGCTCTAAAAAGGTTGAACATCGCCATCGAGAAAGCCAGGAAAAAAGGTTTCCTCGGCGAAGATATCTTGGGTAGTGGTTTTTCCTTCGATATAGAGGTCAAAGAAGGAGCCGGCGCCTTCGTATGTGGTGAAGAGACGGCTCTGATGCATTCGATCGAAGGTGAAAGAGGCATGCCCAGGCCTAGGCCGCCGTTCCCCGCACAGGAAGGTCTCTTCGAAAAACCCACCAACATAAATAACGTGGAAACTTGGGCCAACGTACCCTGGATATTGAGGAACGGAGCCGAGGAGTTCGCCTCCATAGGTACTGAAGAGAGCGGAGGAACGAAGGTCTTCGCTTTGGCGGGAAAGATCAAGAGAGGAGGCCTGGTCGAAGTTCCTATCGGAACTACACTGAGAGAAGTCATATTCGATATTGGCGGCGGTATAGCCGACGAGAAGGAATTCAAAGCTGTTCAGTTAGGCGGACCTTCCGGCGGCTGTTTGCCCAGTAAACATCTCGATACGCCGGTAGACTACGAAACGTTGACCGAAGCCGGCGCCATCATGGGTTCCGGCGGTATGGTGGTCATGGACGAGGACGACTGCATGGTCAACGTGGCTCAGTACTTTTTGGACTTCACGCAGGAGGAGTCCTGTGGGAAGTGTACATTCTGCAGGGTAGGCACTAAAAGGCTGCTGGAGATGCTCGAAGAGTTCTCGGAAGGTAGAGGTACTGAAGAAGATATCGAAAAGTTGAAAGAGATGGCGGACAAGATAAAGAAGCACTCGCTCTGTGGACTCGGTCAGACCGCTCCGAATCCGGTTTTGACGACTTTACGATACTTCGAGGACGAGTATGAAGCCCATCTCGAGGAAGAAACGTGCCCCGCGGGGGTGTGCAGAGAGTTGATCACTTACACTATAAGCGATGAATGCGTAGGCTGCGGGACCTGTTTAGAAGAATGCCCCGAAGACGCTATCACGGGCGAATCTCAAGAAGTGCACGAGATCGACCAGGAAGTGTGTATAAAGTGCGGGGCGTGTCAAGAAGTCTGCCCCGTAGACGCGGTGGAGGTGAAATAGATGTCCGATAAAATTACCGTAACTATAGATGGAAAGGAATATGAGACTGAACCGGGAAAGAATGTTTTAGACGTATGCAGAGAGAACGATGTATTCATACCTACGCTGTGCGAGATAGAACAGATAGAGGAACCCTTCGGCGGATGTAGAGTTTGTCTTGTTGAGGTTACCACTGACAGAGGCACCGAGGTCACCACTTCCTGCGACACTCCTGTACAGGACGGTATGGAGATAGAGACGGAAAAGGAAGAGATTTATGAGGGTCGGAAAATGGCTCTCGAACTATTATTGTCGGAACATACGGGAGATTGTGTCGCCCCGTGTTCCGTCGAGTGTCCAGCAAGTTTGGACGTGCAGGGTTATCTAGCCCACATAGCTAATGGAAGGCCTAGCGAGGCGGTCGAACTGATCAAAGAGAAGACACCTCTCGCATTAAGTCTAGGCATGGCGTGTTTCGCCCCCTGCGAAGAGGAATGTAGAAGAGAGATGGTAGAAGATCCGATCGCGATAAGACAGCAAAAGATGTTCGCAGCCGAAGAAGACATCGAAGATCCTTGGGTACCGGAGATAGAGGAAGAAACGGACAAGAGCGTCGGGATCGTCGGCGGAGGTCCGGCCGGACTGACCGCCGCATACTTCTTAAGGTTGGAAGGTCACGACGTCAAGATCTACGACATGATGCCGGAACTCGGCGGTATGATGCGTTACGGCATACCTAAATACCGTTTACCAAATGACTTATTGGATAAAGAGATAGATTGGATACTAGACCTGGGGATAGAAGTTGAAACTGATACAGAATTGGGCGAAGACGTCTCGTTAGAGGAATTGAGAGAGAAGCACGACGCGGTCTTCATGGGCACTGGGGCCTGGGAATCCTGGATGATCCCGATAGACGGCGTCGATCTCAGCGGCGTCATAGGCGGCATCGACTTCCTGATAGATCATACTTTGGGAAAAGACCTCGACCTGGGCGAAAAAGTCGTGGTCGTGGGATGCGGAAATACCGCCATAGACGTGGCGAGGACCGCGAAAAGGATCGGAAAGGATGTGACAATAGCTTACCGAAGAACAGAAGAGCAGGCGCCCGCGCACCAGGACGAGATCGACGAGGCTAAAGAAGAAGGAGTGAACTTCGAGTTCCTAGTGAGTCCAAAAGAAGTCTGTGGTGAAGAAGATCAAGAGTGCGTTGAAAAGGTGACGTGTTCCGCCATGGAGTTGGGCGAACCCGACGAGTCCGGAAGACCCAAGCCGATAGAAGTGGATGAAACCGTGGAGATAGAGAGCGATTCCGTGATACTCGCGATAGGCCAGCAGCCGAACCAGGAGTTGTTAGAGGAAGAAGGCCTAGAGGTAGAAGATTATACCCTCGCGAAAAATTCCAAGTTCCAGACCAACTACGAGGACGTCTTCACCGCTGGAGATGCAAATCTCGGACCTTCCTCTATAGTTGAGTGTACCGGCATGGCGAGAGAGGCGGCCTACGCTCTTCACGCTTATCTTGAAGATGAGATAGAAAAACACGAAGTACCCGATGATTATACCGAACCTTTCGGTTATTTCCACACCGCTGAAGTCACGGAAGAGGATCTGTTGGATTATAACAAGGAAACGAGAAAGGAGATGACTACTAGAGCCCCAAGGGATAGGGTCAACGACTTCGACAGGATAGAACTCGGTTTCGAGGAAATAAAGGCGCGAGCTGAAGCCGAAAGGTGCTTGGAGTGCGGCTGTTTGGATCGCTTCGACTGCAAACTGAGAGATTATGCCGATCTCTACGACGCGGATCAGCACGCCTACGAGGGATTCAAGTTCGACAGAGATATCGACGATTCACATCCCTACGTGGTCATGGAACCCGGGAAATGTGTACAGTGCGGTTCCTGCGTGAGGACTACGGAGGAAGTACACGGCGAAGGAGTTGTACAATTCGCCAACAGGGGCTTCGAGACCGTGGTAGAACCGGCCTTCGGAGAACCTCTCGGTGAAGTAGACAGCAAACTCATCGGCGATTTAGCCGATGCCTGTCCTACGGGTGCGTTCGAAGAAGTCCTTCGAGACAGGAAACCGGGCCCTCACGAAGCTGAGATTGCTGGAAAAACATTCTGTACCGGATGTGGATTGACCTGTCCCGTGGAAGTCCACACCGTAAACGGTAGGCCGGTCATGTTCAAGCCCGCTGAAGATACTGTCTATGAAGGTCACCTTTGCGACATAGGGAAATTCGAGACCGCCGGGTTTGAAGAGAGAGTTCCCCCGTCAGACGACGATTGGAAAGAACTGGAAAGGATGATCGAAAACGCCGATCTAGACATCGTTGTAGGTGCCTCGATAACCATGGAAGAGGCCGAGAGGCTTGAAAGCTTAGCTGATGAATTGGACGCAAGCTTGACTTCAAACGTGGCAGACGAGACATCTACCTGTAGTCTCGACGATCTTCTCGCGACGGATAGATTGTACGTCGATGACGAAGTCTACGAGACCGCTCCGATATTGAAGATGTTCGTGAAAAGAGCTGAAGATAACGGCACTACAATGATCGACTCTTTGAAAGATCTCGACGGCGGTATCGCCGTTGTAACACCTTCGGAAGCTGACGGTTTGAACGATAAGATCGTGGTACAGCCGGGAGCTAACGCCTACGGTCTCTCCGAGACGGGCATAACTAAAGCCGACGTGAAAAGCGAGACAGTACTAGTCTTCGGTGACGAAAACATACCGTTGGAACAGATCGAAGATAAGAGAGTTATCCACTTGTCCGGGAAGAAAAGTGAAGCTATGGATGATATCCCGGACATGACGATACCGATCCGAAGTTCCGTCGAGAAGCAGGGTACTGTGAAGGATCTCTTCGGGCGTGAGAGAGAATTGAAATCGACGGTCTCTTCAGACCTTCTGAGCAACTTGGAGGTACTAGACAGGATATCAGAGATGCTGTGACCACCGACACATTTTAATCCTCTCTATTTTTTCTTGACCCGGACTATGCCCACCGTAGACGAGCTGTACGAGATGGTCTCTGATCTTTATTCAAGAGACGAATTCGAAGAGAAGATACAGAAGAAGAAAGAGGAGTATCACGATTTTTTCGACGAAGAAGCCTTAGCTTATATGATCGTGGCTGAGGAGGACAGGAACGAAGAGGCTATCGATGAGATAAAGGACGTTGAACCGGAAGACGAGTGCACCGTCGAGGGCGAGATCGTCGATCTTGGAACTCTAAGGACCTTCGAAAACGAGAACGGACAGGGCAGTGTCAGGAACGTACGCATCGACGACGGGACCGGCTCGATAAAAGTTGTGTTTTGGAACGAAGAGACCGAAAGGATCGAAGATGAGTTTGAAACTGGAATGAATATTAGAGTAGCTAATGGGTACGTACAGGATAAAGGGTACGGAAAACAGATCTCTACGGGAAAGTGGGGCGAAGTGAAGGTTTTAGAGAGGAAAAAGGATTAATATCTTTATATCTATCCTGTTCCGATGGCAGAAGAAGATCGAAAGGAAGGCTATATCGAAGAGCTGATCGAATGTCCTTTCTGTGGAGGGTTCGTTCCCAACGAGTTCAAATGCATCCTCTGCGAGGAGGAACTCCTCGACATCGAGATGGACACCCGGAAAAAGATGGTCTGCTCCTACTGCGGTGAAGAGGTGGACGAGAGCGAGGAGGAGTGTCCTGAATGTGGAGCTATCTTCGCATATTGATTCCTAAGCGTCCGCTTCCAAAAAAACAAATAAGAGCCTACTTTGGGATTTACGATGGCTGACGACGACCTCGGTTATGATGACGTTATAGATGTTTGGGAGAGAGAGAAAGATACGACTCAACCCTGCGCCTTGCCCGAGAATTTTTATCAAAGGTTGAGAGGGTATATCCAAGAATTGGAGGAGAAAACTAAAGATATCGAGACCCCCCCAAAGAATAAAAGAGAGAGGATGGTCCAAAAACAGTATGAAAGGGTCCTCAAGATCGCGGACCACTTCTTCAAAGAGCGGCAGAAGAAGATAGTTCTCGCAGCGTATCACCGCTCTCTTGGGGAAGAGGTGAACACGGAAAATCTGTTAGATAGGGAATTGGAACTTTTGGATGACATCTCCAGTCTATTGAAAGAATTGAAGGATCTGATGTTCTACGGGGAGTACAAGCGGAAAACCAAGGGGGAGGTAAAACATGAGGAGGAAAAACCGGAAGGAACGGAGAAGACCGAGGAAGGGAAGGCAACCGAGGAAAAGGAGAGTGAAGTTGAGAAAGAGGAGGAAACTACTTCTACCGAGGCGAAAAAAAAACCTACTGAAAAGGGAAAAGGACTAGAAGCCGAGATGAAGGCTCACGAAGAAGTATTAGTTTACATCCTCGAAGATATACCCCCTTTTGTGGATATGGATAGCAACTATGAGTTGAGCAAAGAGGACGTCGTTACCCTTCAAGAAAACATAGCTCGAGTTTTGATAGAAAGAGAGAAGGCCAGGAAAGTAAAACTGTGAATCTATCCAAAAACGGAATCGTATTCTCCTTCGTCTATCAGTTTTTGAACTTCGTTTGGCTCTTTTTCATCTACAGTGATGCCCATGGACACGCATGTGCCGAGGATCTCTTTGGTCTTTTCCTTCAAATTTTTCCCTAGGAGGTCCTCTTCCTTCATCTCGGCGATCTCTTTAGCCTCTTCCATGGTAAGATCTCCCGCTTTGCTCGTAAGCGGACTTCCACTGCCCTTTTCGATACCGACTTTTTCTAGGATCAATGCGGAAGTAGGCGGTGTTCCGACCTCTATATCGAAGTCGCCGGATTCTGTATCTACGGTGAGTTTGATCGGGACTTTCATCCCTTTAAATTTGTCGGTTTTATCGTTTATCGCGTTGACTATCTCCATTATGTCGACTCCAAGCGGTCCAAGTTCCGGACCTAAAGGAGGGCCTGCGCTCGCTTCTCCACCATCTATCAAAGCTTCGATCGTTTCAGTAGCCATCTTATCATCTCTATGTTAAATTCAATCTTCTTTTTCTAAAACTCTAACGTGATCTCCTCTCACGGTGACGGGTATCGGAACCGTAGCTTCGAACAGTTCTACGGTGATCTCGTCGTTGTCTTCGTCTATCTGAGCTACTCTAGCCTTCTCACCTTTGAAGGGACCCGCGGAAAGTTCCACTATATCGCCTTCAGCGATCCCTTCTACAGCTAATTTAGGCGCTAGGAAATGCTCTATCTCCTCGATGCTGGTCTCACCTTCGATTATCCCCTTCGCCTTTCTCGTCCCATCGGTTATCTCGTCGACCATGGTCGGGTTCATAGCTTCTACGAAAACATAACCTCTTACCGGTTTGGGAACCAAAATCGAGAAAACTCCCATATCTTTATCTTCCGCCCAGGATGCGATGTAATCTGCAACGTTCTTTTCCTGGTTGATCTGAGTCTTCATAGCTACTACCGCCGGTCTAGCGGTTGTTATCAGAGTCAACGAGTCGGATAACATCACATCCTCACTAGATGATGCATCGATTATCACCTCTGCTTTATCTCCATAAGACGCTCCCTCAGGAGCGTTGACTTCGACCGGTATTATCTTTTCTTCCCCTCCTTTGACCTCCATAGTTTTTTGGAAAGAGTCGTTCGGATCGGATATTTTTTCTTTATCGAACAGTTTGATTATCCAGGGTATAGGTTCTTCTTCGCTTGAGCTGTACAGGATATGGATTTCCAGGTCGATTTCTTGGACAGAGGGAGACGAATTTATCAGCTTTATCTTATATCTTACCTTCTCTCGAGTTGGTATGGATTTTTTGTTCGGTTCGCACTTTAAAAATATGCCTTTTTCCTCTTTCTTTTCTTCTTTTTCGATCGCCTCTTCCTCTTCTTTCTCGGCGATTTCATCTTCAGTAAAATCGTCTAGTAGCCCCATATTATCACCTTAGAACCCTCCCATCATAAAATAACTGGGAACATTATCCCAGAGCCACATAATCAGGAAACCTAGTGCACCTATAAGTAATATACCACCGGACACTATCATGAGTGTCTTTTTATACTCCTCTTGATCGGGCTTTCTAGCCATCTTCAAGATCCGGCCGAATTTACCCTTACCGATCTTGCCGGCCTTCTCTTCGATTTTGTCCTGAACTCGCCAGGATTCCTCGATTATATCCATGATTTCCCCCTCATGCTACCGTTTGTATCTCTTCCTTTTCGGTCGAAACCGAGCCGCCGAAGATCTGGTTAGACTCGACTCCAGTGATCACGACCATGACTCTAAGCGTCTTCTCTTGCGTTGGTTCTACCGAAGCGCCCCAGATTATCCTCGCATCTTTTCCGATCTTGCTCTCGACCATCTTAGCTACCGTCTCGGCTTCAGAGATGGTCATGTCGTTTCCGCCTACCACGTTGATGAGTGCCGCATTGGCATTGCTTATATCCACTTCGAGCAGAGGTGAATTGATCGCCTCATCTATCGCTTCTTCAGCTCTGTTCTCGGAATCGGATTCGCCCATACCGATCATAGCGACTCCAGCACCTTCCATGACCGTCTTCAAATCATTGAAGTCCAGGTTGACCAGACCGGGTTTGGTCACCAGCTCGGTCATACCTTTGATCGATCTCATAAGGACTTCGTCGGCCACTTTGAAAGCTTTATTGAGTGAAAGACGTGGGCATAACTCTAACAATTTATCGTTCGGGATGGTTATGACAGTATCGGCGACTTTTTTCAATCTTGCTAGTCCCCATTCGGCGTTTTCCATACGAGAGGACCCTTCAGCTTTGAAGGGTGTTGTACATACCGCCACGGTCAGTGCTCCTTCTTTCTTAGCGATCTCCGCTACAGTGGGGGCACCGCCTGTTCCGGTTCCTCCTCCCAATCCGCATGTCACGAAGACCAGGTCACTACCTTCTAGAGTGTCCTCTAGCTTTTCTTTCGCCTCTTCCGTAGCTTCTTGGCCGATTTCAGGCCTTGCACCGGCACCTAAACCTTTCGTCTTCCGTCTACCTAGCAATACCTTTCTTTGGGAATGAACGGTCAATAGATGCTGGGCGTCGGTGTTGGCGGAGATCAATTCGGCACCCTGGATACCTTCGTCCGAGATTCGTTCGGCCGTATTGCATCCGGCGCCTCCGATACCGACTATCTTGATATCCGTTTTTAAGTCTGAAAGGACATCTTTCAACTCTTCATTTGCGGTGGACAAGTCCTGTGGTTCCTTTTCCTCTAACTCTTTCCCTTCTGATTCTCCGCTTTCAGTTTGGGAGAGAGCCTCGTCAACGATTGATTCCATTAATACACACTCCATTTGGAGATAATTACAGTATCACAATCAATAACCCCTTATATAAAATGTTTTGCCCCGTTGCAGGGCCTTCTCGTTAGGTAAGGAGTCTAATGGAGTTAGGTTTCTCTCTTTACGATGGATTTAGATGATAGGATAAAGCTGTTTTCCTCAACTAGACTCTTTTAGCGTGAAATACTTCGGCAGAAAAAAGACCACTATATAAACGGCAGAGATGAATCCAAACCCGAAGAATATCACCAAGAAAATGATCATCCTTGTAGGAAAGGGACCTACGAAACTGTAGATCGCTATCAAACTCCCTATCGATGCCACGACTGATCCTAATAACAGCCCGACTAACAAATATAAGGCGGAGTCTTCTTTATATTCGATAAGAAAATTCCTTTCTTTTATCCCCTCTAGATCGTCCTCTATCTCTTCGATCAACACCGCCCGCCTCATGAACGACCATAGACCGAAATAGAGGAAGAACATCGCCAGGATGAAGAAAAGGTTTCCATATGTGAGCGGAAGATCGTGGATGAAATAGAAGAAAGTGGATGACGATATCAAGAGACCAAGGTCGATACTGAGGTTTTTCCCGCGTGTTAAACCTACGATGGACAAGATGCCGCCGACGGTTGGAAGCCACCATAAGGTGACGTCGTAAATTGAGAGCGAGGCGGAAATAACTGTCACCAGTACCGCGGTGGAGAGGAATATCTTATCTTCGTTGTCACTCAGCTTTTCTTCCAGTATCTTATCACCTCCTCCAAAGATCCCATGAGAGGTTCGTTCGGATCCCAGTCTACGACCATGCTGTACTGCCATAATTTTTCTAGAGTTATTTCCCTCTCCAGTTGAGAAACCTCCTCCGCTAACACGTTATACTCATCCATGACATCCTTCTGTATTTCCAGCGGATCGGGAGATATCACCATGACGTTGTATTCCTTCATGCAGATATCGACTATGGTTTCGCTCACTTCTTCGGATAGCAGCGGAGAGATAAAGATGATCATACTCCGGTTCGGGAAGAACCGCTTCAGGATCCATCTCGTGTCTTTCAATTCCCACAGCCCGCCTTCCTCCACCCCGCTCAATTTTTCCATCAATTTGTAAAAGTGCTCTCTTCCGGAGTCGGGGTAGAGCCAGCTGAGGTAATCGCCGAGGACTATCATACCGACCCTGTTCCTGTCCGCGAGGATAGAAGAAGCCAACGTTCCCGCGGCTCGGACCGTGGCGTTGAGAGTATTTTTTTCTACGCTTCCTATATTGCTCAACCTGTGGCCGTCTACGACGATGATCACGTCGCCCATCCTCTCGCCGACGAACTCGTTGGCCATGGGTTCGAGAAATCGGGCCGTAGCTTTCCAATTTATCTTCTTCATCTCGTCTTCCGGCAGGTATTCTCTCAGCGAAAAGAACTCACTGCCGATACCCATGGATCGGGACTTGATATTCCCCAGCCAACTTCTGGTGTATAGGGGTCTGACGTTCACGTTTTCCATCTCTTCTAGATCCGGTAAAACGAAGAGATTCATCGGTTCGTCGCTCGTCCATTCTTCCACGTGAAAGTTGAAAGGGTCCCTGTACCTGAGTCTTACCGGCCCGATCTCTATATCTCCGCGGAAGGGACAAGCTATCTTGTATCTGATGGTCTTCTTCTCATCCTCCTCCAGTTTCAATATCTGGTGGTTGGACCCCTCGACCACTTTGACGTCGGAGGGCAGCGAATCGTACACTTCGAGGTAGGTCAAAGTTTTCCCCCAATTTTTAAGAGACAATTCTATCCAGACCTCGTCACCCTCGTATATGCTGATCTCTTTAGACGTTCTTTTCACCTCTAATCTCACGTCCATTTTTATGGCGCCTCTGTTTCCCACGGCCAGCATCGAAAAGTTCGCTATCGCCACTACCAAAAAGACCCAGCTGTCGAGTATGACGCCGAGGACGAGCGAGGAGATCGTCATGACCAACAGGACAAAACTGGTCCGCGATTTCATCTTTTCATCTCCCCTCCCAACTCGATATCTTTTCGATCACTTCTTCGATCCTCTTTTTGAACGACCTGTCTTTTCCTTCTTCCTCTGAAAGGTCATTCGAGTTCTCCGATCGGATCACGTCTTTCATCCTTTTGCTGTTGAGTAAGTAGTCGTTGAGTCTTTCGTTATCCACGATCTTTTCAAGTTTAGAAGGCTGTTTTAACAGTTCATTCATCTCCTTCATCGAGAGATCTTTTTCGTCCTTTATCTTTTCTATGAGAGTTTTTCTTAGTCGTTTCTCCACGATGGTTTGGCTCAATTCTAAACCGTTCAAAGCTCTTTCCATCGTTTCTGAATCTCTCTTCAAAGGCAGATTTTCGACTCCGTCATACCGGCTAGTTCTTCTCCAAGTGGAGATTCCCTTCGTGTTCTTCCCCGCCGCATAGATTATAGAGAAGCTGATCCAAACGAGTAAAGTTATCCCTATGAATCGCTGGAGGTTTCCGGCCGTGAAAAGGAGGAAGATGGATAGACCGGCGCTCACCATAATGAAAACGATATACTTCCCGAAAATACCTCCCTTCCTTGGCCCGGACCTTTCGAGCCAGCCCGGCTTCAAAACCAGCCTTTCAACGGTCACGTCTTCCTCCGAAGGCGTCATCCTATACCCTCCTTCAGTTCTTTTAAGTGCTGTAGGACTTTGTCTCTCTCCTTTTCCCCCAGCTCGTGTGGACTGTATCTAGCCTCTTCGAAGAGAAACGTGATCTCCGAGATCATGTTCTCGGCGCCGGGCATCTCTTCGATGATGATATTTTGGAATTCTCTCGGTGTCATGGAAACTTCATTTTTCGCTCCCATCCTCTCTAAAAATCTACTCATCTCTCGGTAGCATCTTATGATAGTGGTGCGTACGTCTTCCCCTTCGTCGATATCCACGATAGCTCTATCCAATGTCGAAGACAAAGAGTCCTCTATAACCTCTTTCTCGTCTTTTTCCTCCTCTATGGTTTTCTCGAGGCCGTCGAGGTCGAGGGCGTCCATATCACCTTTCCTTCCTTTTTCTTTAGTTATCTTTGCGAATATCAGGTAAAGGAACAAGAGTGCGATAAGGCCGAGAAGGAGGATGAAGCCGACATCGGTGAAAAACGGTATCGTAGAGGAGTCTCCCTTGAGAGGGACTCGAAGGTCGAGTTGTAGGATGAAAGGCCAGAACCCATAGATCACGAATAGAAGACCCCCGAGGAACGTGAATATCCAAAAACCAAACAGCAGGAGTCCGCTGAGTATCGTCCTTTTATCTCCTTCGAAGCGGAAGTAAAGGAAGGAAAAGTACAGCAACGAAAGCAGGATCAAGATCACCACGCTTCCCAGGAAGATGTTGACGGGTACACCGGAGAACAAAGGTTCTTCGGCACCCTCCCTTCTAAAATCCATAAGGTTACCGACGAACCATGAAGATATCAGGACGATTATGATCGATAAGATCAGTATCCTTTCACCTTTCAGGTCCATCAGTACAATAAATCCGGAGGAGGGCTATTATACGTTTATGATTTCGTACTGACGATTCGAAAGAAGATCACTCCCGGCCGAACATTTTATTTATCCGGATTTGAATCGATTATACATCATGTTCGAAGAAGAATACAGGCTGGACTACTTCGAAGAGAACGGCTTCGTCAGAAAGAAATGCCGCGAGTGCGGATCTCACTTTTGGACGTTGAACGAGGACATGGAGACCTGTCAAGATGCGCCGTGTACCGAGTTCGACTTTATCGGTGACCCGGCGACGGAGAGGACTTTCTCCGTCAAGGAGATGCGGGACTTCTTCGTCGACTTTTTCGACCAGAGCGATCATACACCTTTGGAAAGATATCCCGTCGTGGCTAGATGGAGAGACGATGTTTTACTCGTCCATGCTAGCATCTATGATTTTCAACCTCATGTGACTTCAGGTCAAGTTCCTCCTCCCGCGAATCCTTTGGTGGTCTCCCAGCCCTGTATCAGGCTGCCCGACGTGGACGAGGTGGGTAGAACTGGCAAGCACCAGACCGCCTTCGAGATGTTGGGCCATCATTCGTTCAATTCTGCCGAGAACCCCGTTTATTGGAAGGAAGAGACCGTCGAATACTGCCACGAGATGTTGAAAAAGATGGGCGTGCCCGAAGAACTCGTCGCTTATAAGGAATACCCCTGGATAGGCGGAGGCAACGCCGGTCCGTCTTTAGAGGTGAACGTCCAGGGACTCGAAGTAGCTACTTTAGTCTTCATGAACATGGAAAAGGATCTAGAGGGAGAGGTAGAACTCGACGGCGACCTTTATTCACCTCTAGACCTGAACGTTGTAGATACCGGCTATGGATTGGAGCGGTTGGCCTGGATGACCGAGGGATCTCCCACCATCTACGATTCGGTCTACCCCGATATGATAGAGTTTATCGTTGACTCTATAGATATAGACCATCCTCTTGAAGAGGAGAGCTACAGGAAGATGCTGCACGAGTACACCAATCTCGCCGGAACCTCAGAGAAAGATTTCGAAGACGAAGGGCTGATAGACGAGCTGATGGAACGCCTGTCCGGACATGGGGTGGAAATGGATAGGGCGGAGGTAGTGGAAAGACTCTCGAAGTTGAAATCGGTCTATACTTTAGCGGATCACAGTTACGCGGTCGCCTTGATGCTTTCCGACGGCATCGTACCTTCGAACGTCGCCGAGGGTTACCTGGTAAGGATGATGATCAGGCGGACGCTGAGACAGATAGACACGCTCGACCCCTCTTTGTCGCTTTCAGAACTGGTAAAAAAACAGATGGATATCCACGCTGATATAATAGATATGGGTAGTGAAGAGTTGGTATTCGATATGCTGGAGAAGGAGATAGAGAAGTACCGATCCACAGTCGAAAAGGGAAAAAGGATGGTGAAACGAGAGCTCGAAGATCTAGACGAAGAAGAGCTGTCGGTGGAAAAGTTGATAGAATTTTACGACACCCACGGGATACATCCGACGATCGTCAAGGAGCTTTCAAAGGATTTCGGGATTGAGATAGATATCCCGGACAATTTCAACGCGATGTTAGCGGAACGACACGAGAAGGCTGAGAGCGAGGAGAAGGAAGAAGAAGAGGTCAGCGAGCTGAAAGACCTCGATATCCCCGAGACGAAACCTATCTACTATCAAAGTCCGAGAGCGAGAACATTCGACGGGGTCGTTTTACATTCCAAAGATGGAGAAGTCATCTTGGATCAGACATTGTTTTATCCGGAAGGCGGAGGCCAGCCCTCGGACCACGGGGTCTTGATCACTGACGAGGCGAGTCATCCTGTTAAACACGTGCGAAAAGAGGACGGCTTGATAATACACGAGATAGAGGGGAAGATCGCCGAAGGAGAGACTGTCGAGGGGAAGATAGACTGGGAGAGAAGGATGGATCTCACGCGGCATCATTCCGCTACGCACATCATCATGAGCGCCGCGAGAGAAGTTTTGGGTGCACACGTCTGGCAGAGTGGCGCCCAGAAAGGCGTGGACAGCGCCAGGTTAGATCTCTCTCACTACAAGAGGATAAGCCGTGAGGAGATCAGAGAGATAGAGAAGATAGCTAACCGGATAGTACTCGAGGACATCCCAGTGAAAAAAGAAGAGTTGAGCAGAGACGAGGCCGAAGAAAGATTCGGTTTCCGCCTCTATCAGGGCGGCGTACCTGAAAGCGATGTCATTAGAGTGGTTCACATCTCAGATGTTGAAGATTATGACGCGCAGGCCTGCGGCGGCACTCACGTGGAAAGTACGGCGGAAGTCGGCGCGATCAAGGTATTGAACACCCAGCGTATACAGGACGGTGTGGAGCGGTTGACTTATTCCGCCGGGATGGCGACCATCGAGCAGATGCAGCGGCAGGAAGATATATTGGATCGGACTAGGGAAACGTTCAGTGTTGCTCTGGAAGACCTTCCGAGCACCGCTAAGAGGTTCTTCGAGGAGTGGAAGGAGCGCGGCAAAAAGATAGAGGAGTTGAAGGAATACAGGTCCATAGCTTTGGTCGAAGAACTACTCCCGGGGGAGGACGTGGAAGGTGTGGAGGTAGTCTCCGACGTGGTCGACATGGACAGTAAAAGCATGGTGTCCACGGCTGAAAGGATAACTTCGGAAGACGGCAGAGTGGTCTTGTTGGCTTCTGAAGGAGAGAACGTCAACCTCGTGTTCTCACGCAGCGGCGATCTCGATATCAACATGATCGAGGTTTTGAATGAAGCCGCTAGAGAGATAAACGGCGGCGGTGGAGGCTCGCCGAAGACGGCTCAAGGCGGAGGGAGCAGGGCCGAAGGCAGGGAAAAAGCGCTGAAGAAGGCCGAGGAGCTTGTGAAAGAAGAGTTAGAATGATAAAAAGAGAAAAAATTTTTATCTCTTATCTTTATTCCTGCTTGAGGAGAAAAAATGAAGAAGATAGACGTGCGCACGGATAGACAATTCCAGGTCCTAGATATCACCAGCAAGATCAAAAGGTGTATAGAAGATGTAGACGAGGGTCTTTTGACCGTCTTCAGTCTTCATACCACCGCCGTCGTGACCATACAGGAGAACGATCGTGAACTGTGGGAGGATCTCCTGAACACTTACAAGAGACTGGTCCCTCTCAAAAATGACTACGAACACAACGCGAAGCATCCCGAAAGATCCGGAGAACAGAACGCCCACGCACATATTTTGGCCAGCTTGATACAGCCCTCAGTGCATATACCTATCGAAGACGGAGAGTTGGGTTTAGGAACTTGGCAGAAGATACTTTTCGTTGAATTAGACGGCGGCAGGCATAGGAAGGTCATGGTCAAAGTTTTGAGCGAATAACATTCGAGGATAATCTATTTGTACTCGCTAGGAGTTTAGGGGTGCGAGGGTTAGAATGGGTAATAGAGTCGTATTCCATCTTCACGAAGAAGATGATGCGCTGATAGCTGTAAGCAACATCAATAATCTGATAAACGATCTCGGCGAAGAGAACGTCCAGGCAGAACTCCTCATGAACGGAACAGGGGTGAAGGTCATGAAAAAAGAGAGCGAGCATAAACACAGGCTAGAATATCTCGCCGAGAAAGGTGTCGATCTCAAGGTCTGTTCTAACAGTCTCGAGGGTTTTGAGATCGGCGAGAAAGACCTGTTGGATGAAGCGGAATTGGTTTCGGCGGGTGTGAGTGAACTCGTGAAGAAACAGGAAGAAGGTTGGAGTTACATCAAGATATAGGAGGTTGGATGATGGGAGCTGAAAAAGATTTGGTTATTTTACAGATGAACGACAGTCACGGTTACTTAGATCTCCACGACGAATATTTCTGGGAGGACGGGGAACAGGAGTACAGGGAAGTGGGCGGATACGCCAGGATAACGAGCTATCTCGATAGAGTGAGAGGAGAGGATTCTAGGGGTGTTATAGCTCTAGATAACGGAGACACTATCCACGGAACTTACCCCGTTGTCCAGAGCGAAGGAGAGGTGATGAAACCGATATTGAACGAGATAGGATTCGACGCTTGGACAGCCCACTGGGACTTCGCCTATGGGCCGGAACGTCTTATCGATTACGCCGAAGATCTGGAGTATCCTCTCCTGGCTATCAACTGTTTTTATGAAGATACCGATGAGTTGGTCTTCGATCCCTATAAGGTAGTGGATAAAGATGGAGTGAAAGTCGGTATAATCGGGATAGCGAATACGATCGTGGATAAGACAATGCCGGACCATTTCAGCGAAGGTATTTATCTGACTCTCGGTGATGAAGAGTTACCCGGATATATTCAAGAGTTGAAAGAGGAGAAGGACGTCGACCTGCTCGTGGTCTTAGCTCATCTAGGTTATCCCCAGGAATTGAAATTAGCTAGAGAAGTCGACGGTATAGACGTTATGGTGAGCGGCCACACCCACAACAGAGTTTACCAGGCGGTGGAAGTGAACGACACGGTGGTTATCCAGTCCGGCTGCCACGGTTCGTTCATTGGGCGATTGGATTTGAACATAGAAGATGGAGATATAAAGGGATATGAACACGAACTTGCAGAGATCAGCCGATCTATAGAACCTGACGATCGTACTCAGAAAATGATTAACGAAGCGAAAGCTCCTCATGAAGAGATGCTCGGTGAAGTGGTGGGAGAGACCGAGATAGGCCTAGCTAGAGATAGAGTGATGGAGTCTACCATGGACAATCTTCTATTGAAAGCGATGATCGATGCGAGTGGAGCTTCACTTTCGTTCTCCAATGGTTGGCGCTACGGTTCTCCTGTACCTCCGGGAAAGATAAGCATGGAGGACCTGTGGAACATCGTGCCTACAAATCCTCCGATCTCAAGATGTAAGATAACCGGTCAGGAACTTTGGGATATGATGGAAGAGAACCTAGAGAACACTTTTGCACCAGATCCGTACGAACAGATGGGTGGATACGTGAAAAGGTGCTACGGCATCAACGTATATTTCAAGGTGGAGAATCCCGAAGGGTACAGGATCCAGGAATTTTTTGTCGGAGACAAGAGGCTGGAGAGGAATGAAACTTACGAGGCTTGTTTTGTAACGACACAGGGGATTCCGGCTACATACGGGAAGAACAGGAGAGAGTTGGATATCGACGCCGTGGATGCTTTGAGAAAGTATGTGAAAAAGAACAGCCCAGTTAAACCTGAGCTCGAAGGGACTATCGTACCTATTTGAAAAAAGAATCAAAGATTCTAACTTGCCACTTTTTGTGAAAAAGTGGACTCTGAAGAATGCTCACGCATTCTCCATGCCCACTAAAAATCGAAGATTTGTTAGTGGACTCGTCAGAATCAAAGATTCTAACTTACCACTTTTTGTGAAAAAGTGGACTCTGAAGAATGCTCACGCATTCTCCATGCCCACTAAAAATCGAAGATTTGTTAGTGGACCAGAGGGGATTTGAACCCCTGGCCTCCACCATTCCGGCGGAGAGATCATCTCTCGTTGCCAAGGTGGCGATCTGCCAACTGATCTACTGGCCCTGAACGAGTTTTTTTGCCAGTGAAGGCCCAAGTAGATATTTGGAGCTTTGCTCCGAAACCATCTACTGGCCCTGAACGAGTAACCATGAGTTTTGGGGTACGTAGATATCAGGAATCTGTGATTCCTGAACCATCTACTGGCCCTGAACGAGCAACCTATGATAGCTTTAGGTCCCATAAAAAACTTACGTATGAGTGGAATTTCCTTCCATCTCAAGGCAAAGTTTATATAAATTCGGGCTGAAATGAGGTTTTACATGACGGAGAAAGTAGAGGTACTGGTGAAGTTCTTTGCCATGGCCCGTCAGGCCGTCGGGCAGAAGGATATGGAGATACAGGTGGAAAGAAGAACAAAGGTAGAAGATCTTCTAGAGAGACTGATAGAAGAGAATCCGGAGTTAGAAGAGATGAGAGATATACTTTTGGTCTCGGTGAACAAGGAGAGAGCCGACATGGAACATCCTCTCGAGGAAGGTGACGAGGTGGCTATCATGCCCCCGGTTACCGGCGGGTAAAGTTAGGTGGGGTTCCGAAGGTACCTATTCTATTTATTCTATCGTTAGTAAAGCACCATATCAGAGAATCCTGGATAATATCAAATATTTAAAGCCGGATTATCGGTATATAAGTTTTCCGCGTATTTATGTCACCAATAATTTAAATAAGATTTTATCATACCTATTAGCGGATGGTAGAATATGAAATGGAATAGAGTAGTAACTTTCGTGATAGTATCTGCATTGGTAATCGGAGGATTAACAGCAGCGTTTTCAGGGAACGCTATAGGGGACGAAGATGAGACAGTGGATGACGAAATGCAGGAAGATAAATCTTCCGTTGAGGGAGAAGAAGAATTGAGCCCGACCGACAACGAAGAAAGGGCGCCTTCAGAAAAGATCCAAAAGCAGAAAAGCCCGCTGGACTCTCAACTAGAAATGGATTCAGAACCGCCTGAGGGTCTCCCAGAAAAAGTAAGAGAGAAACCACCTGGTATCTCACCCGAGAAGCGTGGTAGTAATATTAGGGAGTCGGAAGGATATGAGGTCAACGAAGATGACTTTAGAGAGAAATTTGAGAGAGATGAAATATTTGACTTTAAAGAGATAGAAGAAGGGGAGAAGTCTGTCGAGAGAACAGAATCAGTAGAATTGGAAAGCGGTGATTATTCTTTAACGGGGAAATCGGGACCTATCAGTGGGACCCCCACTTGGAGCGGTACGATCAACGTCACAAGTGATGTCTATGTTCAAGCTGGAGCTACTCTGACTATAGACCCGGGAACCGAGATATACTTCAGCCACACCTCTACGCCTGATCCTGATCCTACCCTTTACATCAACGGCACATTACAGGCGGATGGGTCTTCAGGAGAGATAACATTCACCAGTAATGCAACGAAACCGGGCGTTCCAGATGATCCTTCACGAGGAGATTGGGGAGGTATATATTTCCACTCTTCCGCGGATGAGACAAATTCTTTCATCGACCATGCAAATATAAGTTATGCAGATA
>CAYWYD010000034.1:0-25449 GCA_964462425.1 uncultured Thermoplasmata archaeon | reverse complement strand
TATGCCCGCAGGAAGAGCAGTGCGAGGAAGTCTGCGTCATGGGGAACATGGGAGACCCCATAAATATAGGTAAATTGGAAAGATTCGTCGCCGATTATGCAAGGGAGAACGATCTGGAAGAACCGCCTGAGATCGACGAGAAAAAGGATCTGAGCGTCGCAATAGTCGGTACCGGACCCAGCGGCGTCACCTGTGCCGCTCTGCTGGGTCAGAACGGATATGAGGTGACGATGTACGAGGCGCTGCACGAACCCGGCGGCGTTTTGAAATACGGCATACCCGAATTTAGGCTGCCCAACGAGGTCATAGATCACGAACTCGAATATCTAGATGAGTTCGACGTGGAGATCAAACTCAACAGGATAGTCGGCCAAAACATAGAATTAGAAGAACTGGAAGAGGAGTTCGACGCCATATACGTCGCTACAGGTGCGGGTTCCCCGAGATTTTTAGGCTTAGAAGGCGAAGATCTGAAAGGTGTGTATTCCGCGAACGAGTTCCTGACCCGGATAAATCTGATGAAGGCATACAAGTTTCCAGAGTACGATACCCCGATAACAGACATGGAAAAAGTCGGCGTGATAGGAGCCGGCAACGTGGCGATGGACGCGGCTAGATGCGCTCTACGGATGGGGGCGGACAGCCATATCCTTTACAGGAGAACGACGGAATGGTCCCCTGCGAGAGACGAGGAGATCGAACACGCTAAACAAGAGGGCGTAACTTTCGATACTCTCTGTAATCCAAGGAGGATCATAGGGGACGAAGACGGATGGGTTAAGGGTATAGAACTTTTCGAATGCACGCTTGAAGAGCCCGATGAAAGCGGTCGACCCAGTCCCAAGATCCTGGAGGATACCGAACATAAAAGAGACTTCGATTCGGTGGTCATCGCTATAGGGCAGGAACCCAACAAGGTCTTCTACGAGAACGCTGAAGGCGTCGACGTAAAAGATTGGGGCGGTATAATAATCGACGACGAGACCAGGATGACGACGAAAGAGGGGGTTTTCGCAGGTGGAGATGCGGTCTCCGGCGCCGCGACCGTGATCTTGGCTATGGGAGACGGAAGGAACGCCGCCCAGAATATAATGGAATATCTAGAAGACTGAAAACGGTAAGTTCTTTGGGCCTCTGGCCTAACATTCTTTTCTTTTTTGTTCGTATCTATTATATATTTATTAGTAAGGAGGGAAAGGGAATATATAGGACCGAGAGTTGAGGGTAGAATACCTGTGATATAAAGATGTCTTCCAAATCGGATGGGAAAAATGAAAGGATCACAGTGAATTTGGACCCGGAGAGTTTAGAGAGACTGGATGACTTAGAATCCGAGCTTAGGACGTCTAAATCCGAAGTGATCCGAAGAGCTCTAGAATACCACGATATAATCCTTGACAAAGAGGACTTAACTCCTGAAGAGCTCGAAACCATACTCGATCTCCGGCTTCGACCGGACAACCTACTTTTCGACATCGGCATCTTCCAAGCGTTCTTAGAGGAAATAGGAGAGCCCTCTGATAAACTGCGAGAGGAGATCAAAAGGATAGGCGGAAATTTTTACCAAGACTATTGTGCTATCGGGATCTCTGAACCTATAAAATGCCTGGAGCGGCTCGAAAGGACCAACCTCTACAGGCTCATCGTAGAGTCCGATACAAAATTCACTATAATCCCGATGATCCCGGAGATGGGTGTGTACTTGAAGATATTCTTCGAAGGCTACTTGGAACCGTCGGACCTCTCGGCAGAGGTCACGATCTCTAGGAACAAGATAAGGATAGATATAGATGAATAAATTTAAAAATCTTGATAGCAGTATATAGGTGATAATAGATATCTTAGCCCCCAAATAAGCTGTGGAAATACGATCATTCTCTCCCTAGCGTGTTCTGTAGGTCTGTGATTTTGCCGTCAATATCATAAAGAACGAGAACTTTTAATCAAAAGACGAAGAAATATTAATCAGGTTCTGCTCGATATATAATAGAAAGAAGGATTAGGAAAGGGTTTTCACTTTTTACGAAGGTGTTAACGCTTTTCAGATAACGCCCTGATCCAGCATCGCTTTCGCGACCTTGACGAAACCGCCTATGTTCGCGCCCAACATAAGGTTACCTTCGTCGCCGTACTTTTTCGACGTCTTGTAACAGGTCTCGTGGATGTTCTGCATTATGCCCTGGAGCTTGTTGTCGACCTTTTCGAAGCTCCAGCTCTCTCTCTGAGAGTTCTGAGCCATCTCGAGCCCGGATACCGCGACGCCGCCGGCGTTCGCTGCCTTGGCCGGTCCGTATAACATATCGTTCTGCTGGTATATCTCTATAGCATCGGGCGTCGAAGGCATGTTGGCTCCTTCTCCTACCGCCATGATGTTATTGTCCGCTAACTTCTGGGCATCTTCCTCTTGAATCTCATTCTGTGTAGCGCTGGGTAGAGCTATATCGGCGTCGAAGCCCCACGGGTTACCGCCTTCTACATATTCTACGTCGTATTCCTCCGCATACTCTCTGATCCTTCCTCGTCTTACCTGTTTGAGGTCAAAAACGTAATCTTTCTTCTCGCCGGATATGCCTTCTGGATCATAAATAACGCCGTCGGAATCCGATAGGGTGACGACTTTAGCTCCCAGCTCGTTGCACTTTTCTAGGGCGTATTGAGCTACGTTTCCGGAACCGGAGATCAAAACCTCTTTGCCTTTAAGATCCTCGTTTGCGCTCTTTAGCATCTCTTTGGTGAGATAAACTAGGCCGTATCCAGTAGCTTCCGGCCTTACCAAAGAGCCGCCCCATTCCGGGGATTTACCGGTCAAAACACCTTCGAATCTATTCTTCAGTTTCTTGTACTGGCCGAACATGTATCCTACTTCTCTTCCTCCGACCCCGATATCGCCAGCGGGAACGTCGGTGTCAGGTCCGATGTGCCTGTAAAGTTCGTTCATAAAGTTCTGGCAGAAGCGCATTATTTCATCGTCGGATCTCCCTTTAGGGTTGAAATCGGAGCCGCCTTTGCCTCCGCCCATGGCTATCCCTGTCAGAGAATTCTTGAAAATCTGCTCGAAGCCAAGGAACTTTATTATCCCGATGTAAACCGATGGATGGAACCTTATACCGCCTTTATAGGGGCCTATGGCGCTGTTGAATTGGACCCTGAATCCTCTATTGACATGGACCTCTCCGTTATCGTCTTTCCACGGCACTCGGAAGATGATCTGCCTTTCCGGTTCGACCAACCTTTCAACTATCTTGGCGTCCGCGAACTCCGGATGTTTTTCCATCGCCGGTTCTATAGAATCTAGAACTTCCTCTACGGCCTGATGGAATTCTTCCTCGCCGGGATTTCTCTCTACGACCTGCTCATACACTTTATCCAAAGCCATCATATCATGCTCCATTTTATTATTCTTTTAACTGAGTGGGTGGTGATTTTCCCTTTACGATTTAAGTATTTCGAATTAAGAGTTGGTGTATCTTTTTCTTTTTTTTACCCATTCTATATAGGAACAATGCAGAATGATTTAAAATTGCTGGTCGAGGACAGTAAAGTAAAAGTAAAACATGATAATTGATGATGATTGGTCGGTGTCCGCTCTGAACTGCATATTCACATCGGATCTTCACGGAGATAAAAAGAAGTACGAGAGATTCTTTGAAACGATCAAAGAAGAGGCTCCAGACGGAGTCTTCATCGGAGGCGACATACTACCCTCGGGGATAAATAGGAGATACGATCCCGAGAGATTCTTGGAAGGTTTTTTAACCAAGAATCTGCAGGAAATAAAGGATTCACTAGATAAGAAGGTGAACATCTTCGTAATCATGGGTAATGACGATCCGAGGATCTATGAAAAACAGCTAAAAAAGATGGACGACGAAGGTCTTCTCCACTATATCCACGATGGAACCGAAACCTTCGACGGACTTTACGTGAGCGGATACAGTTTCGTGCCTCCGACCCCCTTCCGATTGAAGGATTGGGAACGCTACGACGTCTCTAGATTTGTAGGGGTTGGGGCAGTATCTCCTGAAAAAGGTACAAGGACTGTAGAGATCTCCGAATACGAAGAAAAACATACCACGATAGAAGATGACTTAAAAAAGCTGTCAAATAACTCACCTCCAGAAAAGACCATATACCTCTTTCACACACCACCCTACGAAACCGGCCTCGACAGAGCGGACCTCGACGGCAAGAAGGTGGATCACGCACCGATGGACGTTCACGTGGGCAGCATCGCCGTAAAGAGGTTCATCGAGGAGGTACAACCGTTAATAACACTCCACGGCCATGTCCATGAAACGGTGGAGATCACAGGAAATTGGAGAGAAAAGATAGGAAGCACCTTTTCCTTCAGCGGAGTTCATTCCGGAAAAAAATTAGCCCTTGTCCAATTCGATACCGGGGAACCGGAGAACGCCGCTAGAACCGTGATAGATGTAGAAAGCTAAGTTCAATCGTTCTCATCGAGAGGTATCTCTCGAGCAGATTTATGCCTCGAAGTTATATGAGAGGCCCAAGACGTTTCCTTCTCCAGGTCTTCATCCGTGATGAAGTGCACGTCGAGGATCGTATCGAGGCGTTTTCCTACTCTCCGTTCGTTCTCCTGGATAAGTCTCTGGTCCCATCTATCGAAGAAGTTCTTCAGCTTATCTTTCTTTTCTTCGTCTCCTTCGAAATGCACTATCAGATCTATGTCGCTTTCAGGTCCCGCGGTAGCTTCCTTCGTGCTCCCGACTACGTACAGCTTCTTCACCCCATAAAGCTCAGAATCTAATTCCCTCCCCATCTGTTCGACTTTTTTCATACGCCACTGCCAATGATCCGATGGTTCTAGATAGGCCAAAGCGCGGTTGGCTTCGCCGTCCATGGTCACGGTGAGGGTCCCGCCTCTGCTTATGTCTCCCACATCGATCACTCTCACGACGTCATCGTAATCTTCATAGTCCGGTAAAAAGTTCGTCAACCTATTTTCCGACCTGAAGAACATCTCTTCTTTCCAGATGTTGTGCTCCTCTTCAGGATATAGCGGCAAATACTTGATGCCGGATTCCACGAGGTCCTGGAAGAAGTGGGTTCCAAAAGATAATTCAGGCTCATAACCGCCTCTCTCTTTCGCAACCTCTACAAGAAGTGCAGTCCTGTGGATATCCCTGTACTTGACCGGGACCCCCAGCTTGATATCACCTCGACTGCCCCACCGCCCGGGCCCCATCAGGATGAATTTTTCCTTCGGCAGTTTCTTGTTGAGTTCTCCCACAACTTGAGCCACTTCCTGCATCCTTTCCCTGCTTTCCAGGGAAGTGTACTCTTCTGGAACAACATATACTATATACTCGATATTCTCAAGATTTCCTGTAGTTACGTACCTGTTCGCGGAGAAAAGTTTCCTGTTATCCTTAACGTCTACAGGGATCTTCACTCTTTCCTGGTCTAAACTCTGGCTCTGGGGTCTGCACTGGACTATGTACAATTTCTCTCCGTCCGATGCGAATTCTACATCGACCGGATAACCGATCTTTTCCTCGAGCACGTTAAGGATCTTGTTTATCTTTCCCAAAAAGTCGGTCTTGTCGAATAATTTGGAAAAGGTCACCACCATATCTTCCCTTTCGGGATGCAGAATCAGTCCGGAAGGAGTCTTCAGATTTCCATTTTCATACAGAGAGACGACCTGCTGCAGTCCGGGATATTCGTTCGGATGTTCTTTGAAAAATTCTACAGCGTCTACAGTTTCGAGTCTTTCCTCTTCGAGATTTATCACGTCCATGTAGCGCGGCGAATACTTTACGCGTTCTTCGACGGTAGAATTCACTCTTAAATCCGGTCTGTTCGGTGACGCTAAGATAGGATAATCGTCGCCTATCCTGTCGACGGCTCTGGTCGCTAGACCGGGTACTATTCGCACGACCCCGTCGTCTCTTCCTATCCTTGGAGACCATCGGAATTCGTTCTTGCTGAAAGCAACGCCTCCATAGGTGGGGAGATAATAGTCTCCCACCTCGGTTCCAACTACTTCCTGTACCATTATACCCATCTCCTCACTGAAATTCAGTAAGCCTCTTTCTTTTCGATATTCGATGGGGTCGGCAGAGAACGTAGAGGCGTAAATTTCAGCTATGGCATTCTTCAAGTCCTTCAATCTTTCCTTCTCGCTACCTTTATTGGGCAAGAAAAGGCTCTTGTACTTACCGGAGAAGGCCGCACCGAAGTTATCCTCTAAGAGGCTGGATGATCTGACGATTATGGGATTGTCTCCTATATCTCTCAGTATCTTTCTAAGACCTTCCGTTATCTCAGACGGGTAGGTGGCGTTCTTCATCAACTGCTCTAAAAAGGGCTCCTCCTGTCTTATCTCCTCTGGGTCCAAGTACTTAACGTGGATCAGTTCGTCTAGATCGTTATAGTGGATCAAGTCTATCATCGTATCCGAGGTGATGTACCAAGTTTTCGGGCAGGATATAGTCTCGGTGATTTCGTCATCGAGTTCCTCCTGCAGTATCTTTTGAGCTAAGTAGGCTCCAGAGGCCTTACCGCCGAGTTTGCCCGCCCCTCTCGCGGGACCGACGATATTTTTCACCAGGGGCTCGTAATCCTCCACTTTGATGTATTCTTTAGCCACGTTCACGAAATCCAGTCTATCCGTGAAAAAACGCTGTATCAGTTGAGTGCGGATACTCATCTGATCTTCTTCAGCTAGAGCCTTCTCCGATTCTGGTTTTCTAAAAAAGCGGTTCAGTTCTTCAGTTATCTCCACTAAAGGGATGCCCCTTTTCTGAGAGGCGAGCAGAAGCGGTCTAGCTTTATCTTCTTTCAACCACCTGTGGAAAAGATCGGAGATCTCTTCAGGCTCCATGTGCTCCTTCGCGACTTTGAACACCTGTTCTTGCACCGTTTTTAGAGAGTCTAGGTCCTGTTTCGGATTCGGCATGTTGATCCCGCACCACTTTGGAGCACCAGTACCGTTATCTATAGGGCACACGTCATCTAGAAGAGCTTGTATCCTCTCGTTCTCGTGCCTGTAAAGATGATAGACCATCTTCCTCGTCATCCGAAGAAGGGTTCTAGGGTCCGTCTTCATCAGGAGATCTATGATGACCTCCCAGTCCTGTCTCTGTGTTGGAGCTTCGGGTTCTTCTTGATCTTCCGCGATCGAGGTCTTCTCCTGGACGAAACGTCCCAGAAGGTCCGCGAGGGTATCTATCAATTTCCTTTCTTCTTTCAAAAACGGCCCTTCGTCCATCTCCGGCTTCTCTTCATGATAGGCGACCTCTATCGTTCCTAGCTTTTTCCCCTTCGCCCTGATCTCGCTCCTCTGCATCCATTCTGTCTCTTCGAACTCGTTAGCGGTATATTCTTTCCCTCCAAGCTTTATCCTAGCGGAAGTTATATCTTCGTACTGCCAGGACGGTGGAAGCACCTCCACTATCTCTTGAAGAGCTTCATCCAAGGACAAAGAATCGTCGTTCACGATCTCTGATATCCTGTAAAAGCAATTCAGCTCTTTAACGCGCTCTTCCAACTCGTCTATCTCTTCCCTCTCGGAGGGGATGAGCTGCTCGCCTTCACCTTCATCGGAGTAGGACCCAATACTCTTCTCATCAACCATCTTTTCCGACCTCTACATCTTTCTGCTTATAATCCTTGAGTTGCTCAATTATCATCATTCGTCTCCGCTCCTTTTTGTACTTTTTTCATTATCACACCTTTCCCCTCCTTTCCATCTATCCTGACCTCTACCGGTTCTTCGAGACGGACGTGCTTGATGTCCTCCATATCCTCCTCTACATGCTGCTTTTCCAACCATTCCATATCTAAAGCCTCGTCATCATCGATAACCAGGTAACAGGTCTCTGACGAGATCATGTCGTGGAAGAAATGCGACCCCTGAGACGGCTCTATTGCTCGACCTTCGGCTGGAGTCTCCACTATCACTTTAGCCCCGGCGATATCACCCCACTTTACAGGGATCCCCATCCATGGATCCGTCGTCCCCCACCTGCCCGGACCTATCAATATGTATTCTTTATCCTCTTCCATGAGTTTTTTGTTCATCTCGCTTATCCTTTCCGCGGCCCTTTCACTGTTCTTCATCTTGAACTGATCCGGTTTCGTATAGATAACATCTTCTATCTCGCTGATCATACCGCTCCCTAGAACTTTATCGCTGCGGCAGACCAGCTTCTCTTCGTCACATCTCTCTATATCGATATCCAGGAACATGTCTTTGGATACCATATTCCTTATCTGAAGGACCACGAGTTCCGCCGAGTTCCCGTCTTCATCGAATTCAACGGCAAATTCTATCTCCACCGGATAACCCAAGGCTATTTCGGAAACTTCGAGGAGAAGTTTCATCGCATCAGCCAGTGGTATAGCGTCGTGATTTATTATAGGGGCGAAGTCCACCACTATAGAACCTTCTCTGTTTATTCCAGGATAAAGACGGTCGTCTCTCGGGGAGTAAGTCGAAGCAATTTTGTCGAGGATCCCATGTTCTTCCGCCTTCTTTATATCGAGTTTCGCTAGTGACGTCTCTTCATCTTTTTCAACTCTCCTGTACACCGATTCAAGGTCGAGAGCGTAAAACTCGGTCTGTGAATGCGGGATGAAGTCCTTAGGGGTGCCGAACATCGGAGATTTAGGACATTCGGGGCAGAAGAAGTATGACCGGCCGCCTTCGACTATCTCTTTTCCTAGGCCTAAAGCCAGATAAACTATGCCGTCTTCTGGATCACAACCTTTGGCAGGATAATGATTGTAGGATTTAGCCACCCCTGAAATAGTTGGGTAAAAGTACTTCCCGTGTTTTTTGCCGACCACTTCCTGAAGTATGACGGACATCTTTTCGTCACCTATGTTTTTGGGAGTCGATCTCAGATAGTTCCTGGCGTTTTCGAAGAACGTGGAGGCGTAAACGTGCTTTATGGCATCACATACCTCCCTGAACCTGAGGCTGGTCTCCCAGGATTCGTTGGGCAGGAACATCGAGGAATAAACTCCCGCGAAAGGACGGGTCATCGAATCCTCTAGTAAACCGGACGAACGCACGATCAGAGGATTTCTCGTGTTCCTGATGAAGGCACGTATATCACCTATTACCGTCGCCGGTAGACTTCCCTCGATAAATTTAGAGGAGATGCGTTCATCGGACCTCTTCAACAGGGATGTATCCATCATCTCGTTCTCATCCAAAAATTTGTCGAAAACGTCCGAGGTGAGAACTATGGTTCTTGGAACCGTGATATTCAGATCTTCGAAAAGCTCCTCGTTGAGGAATCTCGAAAAGAGTTTGGAGATGAAAGCTAGACCTCGAGCTTTTCCACCGAGTGCGCCGTCGCCTATACGGTTGATCCTGCTTTCAAGATCGTCAGTTTCTCTCCTGAAGTCCGTCACGGCCGTACTGTAGGAGGAATACCTGTGCTCTTCGAGGGCATCCAAAACTTCCTCCTTCACTCTTCTACTAGAGACTCCGCTCTTAGCGATGGTCTCGATGTTCTCTGCGATCTCGAACTCGGTCAAGTTTATCAGCCAGTTGATCAATTCCGATTCTCTCACGAGTTCATACAACTCATCATCATCGAGATGTTTTATCTCGTCTTCGAACTCCCGTATAGTTTCGATACTTTTTCCACCAAGATGATCATTTCCTTTAATAGCTAGTTCCGTCGGGATAAATCTCTGATCGACGAATTCGATCAGCCTTTGATTCAGATCCGGAGCCTTCTTGTTCACGTACTCGATATCCTTGTTTTTCATATCCTCTTCTATTTGAGACGAGGACTGGAGTAACACGGGAAGGTCGGGCCGATCCTCTTTGATCTCCTCAGCAAATTCCAGACCCGCGTTTTCTCTCACTTGGTCGTTCTTCTCGAGGCGGTTGTCCGTTATAACGCATAATAAGTCCCGTTCTAACTCTTCATATATCTCTCGCCCTTCTTCCACGTCTTCGGCGTGGATGACGAATGGTCTTCTCCTATACCGTTCGACCCTCTTTTCCTTCGTAAGACCCTCGTGAATTATCCTATCCATATATGACCATATACTATCATAGATATGGGTCAGGTAAGTGGAGTAATACTGCCTCGAATCTTCGACGAGCAGTATGGCTCGCGCGTGCTCGTCGAAATCACCTTTCGAAAAACAGATCTCGTCTTCGATATACTGTATTATGGTCAGTATTATCTCGCCGTCTCCGTTCCAGGTGAATATCTCCTCCAAATTGGATAGATCCATCCGGTCCAAAGATTCAGTTCCATCGTTACTTATCCACACTATCGGTAGTTCTCCATATTCTTCTTCCATCTCCGACAAAAATCCTTCAAAAGATGTCTCCATGGGTTTGTCAAAGATGATAAGCAGGTCGATATCCCGTTCTTTCAACGTCTCTCTACACTGTTCTCGCGTCTCGACGTGATCCACCTTCGGGGGCTGCCTCACGTCTCCCACTGAAAACCTATCTTCTAAAAGCGAGTCGAGGCGGCCCTCCTCCTGTACAAGGAAATAATCGTAAGAAGTGGAAAAAAGGAGGACATCACTTACAAGTGATGCCTCAGGTATACCGGAAGGGGTTTCTAAATCACCTAGATCAACAGATTTACCCGTGGCCTTTTGGACGGCCTCCTCGATCTTTTTGAACTTCTCTTCCATATATCTCTCTGTCGATTTTTGCTTATACCCATCCTCTAGCTTCGCAGGCCTCGGCGACCCTCTGAATAGCGATCATATAGGCCGCGTCTCTCATCCTGACATCCCTCTTCTGAGCCAGATCCCACACCTCGTAGAAGGCGTCGGTCATGCTGTTGTCCAGTTTCCCTAGAACCTCGTCTTTGGGCCAGTAATAGTTTTGGTTGCTCTGGACCTGTTCGAAGTAGCTGCAGACCACGCCGCCAGCGTTCGCCAGGAAATCGGGAACAACTATCATGTCCCTGTCTTCCAACATATTATCCGCTTCCGGAGTGATAGGTCCGTTGGCCCCAGAGATTATTATATCCACCGCCGAGGGGATGTCCTTAACGTTGTCTTCCGATATGGCGTTTTCTAAAGCAGCGGGTATAAGAACGTCGACTTCATGCTTCAACCAATCTTCTCCGGGCAGTTGCTCGTAACCTTTCTCTTCCGCCTTCATTTTATCTATGGATCCGAAGCGGTCGGTTATCCCTCTCAGTTCTTCAAGGTCGATGCCGTCTTCTTTGTAGTAACTGTAAGGCTTCTGATCCTCCTGGTCCCAGCAGGATACCGACACCACGGTCCCGCCGTACTCGATGAACAATTCGGCGGCATACTGCGCCACGTTCCCGAAACCTTGGATCGAAGCCACTGTATCTTTTGGATCTCTATCGAGTTCTTTTAGAAGTTCTCTCAGCTGATAAACCAAACCGTAGCCGGTGGCTTCCGTTCTACCTTTAGAACCTCCCATGTCCTGCGGTTTTCCGGTAATCACGCCGGGATACTTTTCTCCCTGTATGTTCTCATATTCGTCCATCATCCACAGCATGTGCTGGGGACTGGTCATAACGTCCGGGGCGGGAACGTCCTGGAGCGGTCCTATATCCTTGTTTATCGCCTTGATGTATTCCCTGCATATATTTTCCTGCTCCCTGTCTGAGAGATCGTGGGGATCACAGATCACGCCTCCTTTTCCCCCGCCGAGAGGTATGTCCGCGACTGCGGTCTTCCATGTCATCCACATCGCTAGAGCTCTCACGGTATCTACCGTTTCTTCTGGATGGAACCTGATGCCGCCTTTACACGGGCCTAGCGCGTCGTTGTGCTGGACCCTGAAAGCGTTGAACACTTCGGTACTTCCGTCGTCCATCTTCACGGGAAGATTGAATCGATATTCTCTTTTCGGCTCCCTCAGCAGATCTTTCAACCCCTCGTCGAGATCTAACTTTTCAGCTATCCTGTCGAACTGTTCCTGGGCCATCTTATACGGGTTATAGCCTTCTTCTGCCATGTTTCCACCTTTTAAGTGTTCTGTTAGAGAACGGGGGTGATATAAAAAACCACTTTACAGATTTGGGTGTAGAAAGTGAAGAATATGGAACATACTAAACTATATGATGCCCCATCTTTTGAGGATGTTAAAAAGGATATCATTTGCTTTTAAAACCCATGGTCGAAATGTGTCCTGATCTGACTCAACCTTTCATCACTTGATCTCCCATAACCTCCTCTCGATGAAACCCAGCGAGACTTTCTGCGGGTCGAGTATATGCATCATCCTGGAAGACAATATAGTTTTGGAGATGGCACCGATCTGTTCTGGGAACTCGGAATTCAGCCTTTCGCCCCATTCAAAGAATTCCTCTATGCTCTCGAAGGCCGAAAAGACCAGAAAATTGTACCTTTCCGTGCTGGTTTCAACAGCTCTAGGCACGTTATCGTCCCTTTTAAGAAACTCCTTCACTTCATCTCTGCCCGATGTCGCTTCTATCATGGTCACTATCAAGTTGTAGCCCGGAGGAATCAAAAGATTCGGGAAATAGCATTTAGGATCCTCAATAATGTTTTCACTCAAAAGAGAATCGATCCTTCTCTTCACCGTTTTTCTGTTAGCTCCGATCTCCCGCCCGATGTAGGAATAATTGGTCCGGATGCCTTCGCCCTTCATGACTTTCTCCAGTATGCGGAACGTATCAGCCTCGATCTTTTGGCCGTTCAATTCCACGAAGCCTTTCTTTTCGAATTCATCCACCATCTTGTGGATGAAACATGTGGGTTCGTATTTGAAGGTCAGCCTGTTGCTGAAAAATTCCGACTGGGCCGGTGTCCTCTCCCCTCTATCGGGGATCTTGTTTTCCTCGACGATCTTACTGCGCCATGAATGATAGTCCTCTAAACCTTCAAAAAATTCGATCAGGAAAGTGTTGTAAAAGCCCTCCATGCAGGAGAATGCCGCGAATATATGTGAGTCGTCCCTGTAAAAGTTTCTCACGCCCTGGGTCCTAGGCATGTCAGCCTTCACGAGCACCAGCAGAGGGTATTCTTCAAAGAGCTGAACGAAGGGGTAGAAGGGTGGTGTAAGTAGGTCCTGGTCATACAGAGATTGGAGCTTCTTCTTCGCCGTGGCCCAATGTATATCCAACTCTCTCGACAACTCGCTGACGTTGACGTGGACTCCGTCACCCGAAAGAAGGAAGCGGAGTAAGCGGAGATCTAGTTCGTCCTCGCGGTAGCTCATGTTTTCAGTTATGGGTAGCTAGACATTTAGATTTTACCCAAGATTCCTATCTTGTTCGTTAAAAATTAAAGTCGACCCTATCTAAGGATTCATTTCGTTTACCAAGGGATTAATGAGAGCAGAGGCGGCGCCCCGAGGCTGTACTTTTTTCACCTTCTTTTCCCCATCAATAATATAACTACTAGCAATACTATTATGATAGAGATCAAGATAAGTCCCGTATCATCCTCTTTAGACTCCTCTCCTTTCATCTGTTCTTCGAAGTATTTCTCTCTATCCTCGTTATAGGTGTCGATCTGGTCTTCACTCAATGGCTCTGAGGCAAAATAACCCAAGGGCTCGATGACAAGAGCACCATACCATTGATTCCATCCGTAGATTCCATTATCTTGCTGTATTCCCCAAGGAGTTTCAAGGACAATTCTCCCTAGCATTTTTTCCGTAACATTCTCTCTCCAATTCTCCCAGCCCTCTTCGGGCTCTTCTTCCATCTCAGCCATCCTTGAGCGGACTGATTGTTCTACCATGCCCTCCAAGCTTTGACTATCGACAAGCCTATTTTGGTGAATATTGAAGTCAAAAATCGGGTGAAATTCGATGCTCTCTACCTCGAACGTAAAGTTTTAAAATGCAGTTAACGTAATTAAAGATCGATTCAACGTTGCAGATAGAAGGTGAGGACTTGACGGGAAGATTGGAAGAAGGGTTGGTCCAGGTTTACACCGGCGACGGAAAAGGGAAGACCACGGCAGCTATTGGTTTAGCTGTCAGGGCCGCAGGTAGAGAGCTAGATGTCTATATCGGACAGTTCATGAAAACCGGGGACTACGGGGAGCATATCGCATTAGAGAAACTAGAGGACAAAATTGAGGTCGAACGGTTTGGAGAAGGGACTTTCCAGGTCGAAGGTGAACCTTCCGAGGAAAAGGTGAGGAAAGCTCAGGAAGGATTACGGGAGATAAAAACAAAGATGAAATCGGGAGATTACGACGTGATCATAGCCGACGAGATATGCGTAGCTCATCACTTCGACCTTCTTTCTCTAGAATCGCTCATCGAATTGATATCCGAGAGGCCTAAAAGAGTGGAATTGGTATTCACCGGCAGGAAAGCACCAGACGAGGTGATAGAAAAAGCCGACCTAGTGACCGAGATGAAAGAGATCAAGCATCCCTATCAGGAAGGTATCGAGGCGAGAGAGGGGATCGAGCGGTGAAGCGAGATAGATAACCAACGATATTGCAGATAGGGTTTGATAAAATATGAAAAAAGATATAGATAGCGAAAAAAAGACGATGATCGTCGTAGTGGCGGCCCTTCTCGCCGCTGCTCTCATTCTAGGGTCTGTCTTCTATCATTTCGTTCTTACCGGCGAACCGGCGGAGATCACCGACGTATCTTACGAAATGATCGATTCTGAAAGGGGAAAAAAATTACGATTAGGCGTGGAAACCGAAGGCGGTTCTTGGTTGGGTGGAGGGGAACCCAGTTATCGATATAGCACCATCCTCGGTAGAGGGGGGTCGGGCGGCGGGACCATATGGGACGAACGTCAGGATGGAGAATATGTCAAGTATCTCGGACCTTATGAAAATGGAACAGAGATCTGGATAATGGTCTCGGGGGACAATAAAGACGATATCGAGTGGGAAGGATTTACCGTGAGGATAGGCGGCGAGGCAAGTTCCTCCGAAAATGGCGGACTATCCGTGGAAAACGTCTCGAACATACCTGAATACATGGGGTTGAAAGAGGAAAAAGAGATATCGGTGGTTATAAACGGGACGGAGGAAGAAACCGAAGTGAATCTCCACCAGATGTACGCTTACAGGTACGACGCCTTCATCGGAAGCGGGTGTGGAGGAGGTACTGGAGGAGGGATGATCCATCCAGAAAGCGAGGGAGAGAACGGAGAGTACCGAGCTACAATATCTGCTAGGCCTCCTGGAAGCGATAGAGAAACGCCGTCGTCTTACTCCGGCGTTTTGCTCTTCAAGGTTTCATCCTACGACCAGAACAGAAGTGCTGTCAGTCAAACTTATGCCGTGACTCTAAGTGAGTAGAGCCAAAGGGAGATATGTTCGATAATACCACGATTCAAACCAAAAGTATAAAGCGAGGGTATAACGATATTATATTTTGATGGAGAAAAACTCGCAACACAGGCGTATATTATTGAGCGCGCTCATCGCCGTGATATTGGTCTTTTCGATTGTCGGGCTTTACAGAGGGTCAGATACGAAAGACACGAAAACAACAGAAGATCTCCTAACAGGTGAAATACCCGAAAAAGACAGAGAATCACCAGACGATTTGAGAACTGTGACTTTCGGCGTATGGTGTTTTTGGGGGCCGGACGCTCGAGTAGGAGTCGCAGACGGAGTTATCCGAACGAGAGTCGGTTATTGGGAGGTCAAAAATTCGACCTCCGGCGATTCGGGCATCACGAGAGAGGCGCTCCAAGTTGATTATGATACGGAAAAAGTGTCTTATATGGAACTCTACGATATGATCTCTGAGACCGGGCAGCACAGGGAACTGCATCCCCTCGGAGAATTTATACTGGCTGAAGAGCATCACCAGAGCTACCGTCTCGAACGACATGAAACTCTTGAAGAAGGTTATAAAGAGATCTATCCCGAGGTTGAAGATTTTATCAATTCTACAGCGGTCGCGAGAGTCAACGGATACGCGGCCGGTTACGGATACCTACAATCACCGGACGATCTAGAAGGTCTAGGTCTTACCGAATATGGGATGCAGGAAGTCTATGACATCTGGAACTCAAACCAAAACTAGGTCCGCCTCTTTAAGGTAGGATTTCTAAGATTTTTCATATCGATTTTATCGGAACAAGGTGACGAGATTCTCGGCTATCTTCCCATATCCTTATCGTTCGCTCACCCTAACCTCGAGATCGCCTGAGTGAGGAAAAAGGCGAAAATACTATGAAATGGCTTTCTCCTTTCCTGTCCATGGAAATAGTGGATTACCGCGAAATCAGTGATAGCGAGCTTACCGAGCTCTCCCTTGCCTGTTTCGAGCATACCCACACAAAAGAACGTTTAAATCAGATGATCAAAGCCGATAGAAGGCTGTCCGATTGGGGCGGTGAGCTTTACGCGGTCGAAGGCGATGAAGTCCTGGGAGTGGTTGGCCTACTATATCCCAAAGCTAGAACGAAAAATGATGAGGTCATAGAAGTCGGCGGTATAAGGAACGTCTGCTCTCGGCCTTCCGCCTCTAGGAGCGGCGTTGCTAAAAAACTGATGGAAGAAGCCCACGATATTTTAAAGAAAAAGGTTGAGTACTCTTTCCTGATGACCTCCGCCTCCAGCGTCGCACACAGCTTATACCAAAAGTTGGGATACGAAGACATATATGTACCTCCTAAGGCCTTCAAGAAAAGAGAAGATATCGGATCCGATGTGCGCTTTGAAGCGGAAAAAGACCCCGGATACGTCCGATCAGTCTACATGAGGTCCATTGAAAATCTAACTGGGCTAGTGGTCAGAGAGAAGTGTTTTTGGGAGATGGCGAAGACCAGAGGATGGCCGGAAAACGAAGATGTCAAAATTGCTTACAAAGATGGAGAAAGAATCGGATACACCATGTTCGACTCATCCCGAAACAAACTTTCGGTCAAGGAGATAGGAGCCGAGGAGGGTTTTTTACCTCACATCTTAGACGGCCTAGAAAGTCGAGCGGAAAAAAATCACGTGGTTCTTTCCTACGTGAACCCGGCATATAAAGAAGAGATAGAAAAGAAGGGCTATCGATGGACCCAGGACTTATGGAAGAGAGTGATGGTGAAGGATCTCGGGGGCAAGAACTCGAAGGTTCTAGAAAAATTCGATGCGCCAGGAAGATTTCACATGGGCGTCTACGAATCCTATTAGCCGAATTGATCGAGCGTCGTCCTGCCTTTTTCGTCCGGCTCTACATTTGATCTTCCCTCTCCTTCAGCTTTAGACTGTTTTTTAACTTCCTTTTCTTCTTTACCTTCTTCTTTATCTTTATTTTCACTTTTCCCTTCTTCCCCTCTTCCTTTATCCACTCTATTCGACGCCTGTTCGAATGGCGATGGAACTTCCATCCCTTTTTCCCTCAGATGAGATCTGATCAGCTCTCTGACCGGTTTTTTCCCCTCGTCCAGCTTTTCTGCCCACATCCTCTCTCTTTCCTTCTGAGGTTTCCACTTGTTGCCGCCGAAGATGGATTCCAAGCCTTTCTTCTGGACATCGCTACCTTCGTTCCGCAGCAGCTGTATCCTCTCTTTTTCGGAGAGATCCTCGGCCATGGTTGAAGGATTCTTCCTCATATCGAGCACGTCTTCGAGTCCGATCTTCTCTACATCAGCCATGGATATTTACCCCGCAGTGACCACTGTTCAACTATTGCTATTCTTTACCGATATTTACATTTTCCTCGTTGGAGAAGATATCGTGGTTCGGGCAAACTATAAATAGTAAAATTTTCTTTAGTTTTCTAAAGTGAATTGGAGAACGGTAAAATGAATAGTAAAAATGTATACATCTTGATCGGAGGACTCATAGCCGTGATATTGGTGAGCGGCGCCGTACTCGGACCGCTGACTGGTACTGTGGACTTAGGCGTATCCAGTGACGAGGAGGAAAGCTATGTTGTAGAAGATGCTACCGGCGAAGAGATAGGGTTCGAAGAACCTCCTGAGAGGATAGTCTCGTTCATGCCTTCGAATACAGAACTGCTCTTTCACCTCGAAGTCGGCGATAGAGTCGTCGGTGTGGACGATTATAGTAATTATCCTAAAGAGGCTACAGAATTACCGAAAGTTGGAGATTCTTTGGAAGTCGACTACGAGAAGAGCGTAGAACTCGAGCCGGACGTGGTGGTTATCACGAAGGGTGTAACCCAAATGTTTGAAGGCGAAGCAGAAGAGTACGACCTGAAGACCTTCGTCACCGGCGGGAATACACTCGAAGACGTTTACTCCGACCTGAAAATGTTAGGAAAGATGTGCGGCGTAAAAGAAAGAGGCGAAGAGAAAGCGCATGATTTGAGGAATGAGATGAACAACATCACAGAAGATACTAGAGATCTACAGGAGGAGGAACGGATCGATACCCTCTACATCTCCGGGATCTATCAGGGGATAAACACTCCGGGAGAAGGAACTTTCCAGAACACTCTTCTGACTAACGCTGGAGCCGATAACATAGCTTCCGACAAAGAAGGCTGGTCCACCATCTCCGAGGAAGAGATAATTTCTAAAGATCCAGAAGTGATAATAGCTCCTGGCTATCTTGAATCGGACGTGAAAGAATACACCGAAAAAGATTCCTGGCAGAATATCACAGCCGTGAAAAAAGATCAGATCTATTTTGTCAACGGTGATGTGATGTCTAGACCCGGACCTAGGGTTGTAGATGCTCAGGAGTCCTTGGTCGATATCTTAGAAGGAAATAAAACTGTAGAAATCTTATACGCTGAAACAGACATGTTAGAAAGCTGGTCGACTCCATATCAGGAAAAAGGCCTTAAAGTATAGGAGCTACAATATTGAGGAGGAGACATGTCTCACCCTTTGAAAAGGCATTTCAAGAAGTCATTGGTTGCGCTCATCAGCCTGACATTGCTCACGGTGATTATGTCACTATCACTAGGGTCCGTGAGTATACCCTTCAAGAACATATTAGAGATTCTGCTATCTAGAATTCCTTTCCTAGGAGATTTTTTCCAAAGACATCCTGGTCCAAATTCGATCATCATCCTGAAGATCCGATTGCCTAGAGTTTTACTCGGTTTAATCGCCGGTATCTCTTTATCCGTGTCGGGCTCCTCGATGCAGGGAGTATTCAAAAATCCGATGGCCTCGCCGTTCATTCTTGGTGTTTCTGCGGGAGGCGCCTTCGGAGCGGCAGTAGGCATCTTTTTAAATTTTCCCTGGTACCTCCTGCCTCTGATCGCTTTTATATTTGCCATGACCACGATGCTCACAGTTTTCTTCTTGGGAAGGGTGCGAGGACGTACAGATATATCTACACTCCTGCTCGCGGGTCTAGCTATGAATTTCTTGATGAGCGCCCTGACAAGCCTGATACTCTTTTACAGCGATCCGGCGGAGAGGATGAGTATCGTTGCATGGACTTGGGGCTCTCTGAGCGGAACGGTCTGGAACGAGATACGGGTGAGTCTGCCCGTGATGCTTTTGGGCTCGGCCGCGGTTTATGCCTATTCCAGGGATCTCAACGTGATACAGACCGGTGAGACCTCTGCAAAGCAACTCGGTATCGAGGTTGAAAAAACGAAAATCATCCAGCTGATCACTTCAAGCCTTCTCGCCGCAGTCGTAATCTCTTTCACAGGCGTTATCGGTTTCGTTGGACTCATAATCCCTCATGCATCTAGACTGCTCGTCGGGCCGGACCACAGGAAATTGATCCCAATCTCTGCCCTTCTAGGAGCGTGTTTTTTGATCTTGTGTGACGCCACATCGAGGTTGAGCGGTGAGATCTGGGTCGGGGTCATCACGGGTCTCTTTGGAGCGCCCTTTTTCATATACCTGTTGATCAGGAATCGGGGTGATACAGGATGGTGATTATGCGGCTCAAAGAGGTAATCGCGGGTTACACGGAAAAAAACCCTGTATTAAAAGATTTAAACCTTGCTATGAAGAAAGGCGAATTTGTAGGGATCGTAGGTCCCAACGGCTCGGGAAAAAGCACCCTAATAAAGTGTATCACCAAAGTCTTAGAACCGTGGAAGGGAGCCGTGAAACTGAAAGCTAAAGATATTACTAGCCTTTCAAGAAAACAGATCGCAAGATATGTCGCCGTGGTCCCCCAAGATACCTACATCAGTTTTCCGTACAGCGTTGAAGAGGTCGTGTTGATGGGTAGGAGTCCATATTTAGGGAGATTCGAAAACTACGATAAAAAAGATCAAAAAATTGCTGAAAAGGCCATGAAAACCACTAACACCTACCCCTTTAAGAACAGGAAAATCAACGAACTCTCCGGTGGAGAGATGCAGAGAGTGATTGTCGCGAGAGCTCTAACTCAAGAGCCCGAGCTGCTGTTGTTAGACGAAGCAACATCTCATCTCGATATCGGCCACAAGAAGGAAGTCATGGACACCATCAAAGAAAAGAATGAGAAAGAAAACCTGAGCGTTATTTCAGTACATCACAACTTGAATCTCGCCGCTCGATACTGCGAGAAGATACTACTTTTAGATGAGGGGAAGAAACATGCATTCGGCAGACCAGAAGAAGTTTTGACAGAGTCACACCTGAGAGCCGTTTACGGCATCGAAGCGGAAGTTCACGAGCATCCGAAAGACGGAAGCCTTTACGTCTCACCGGTGGATAAGCATGTCTCCTCCAAGAGTAAAGAAAAAACAGTACATGTGATCTGCGGCGGGGGTTCCGCAAACACTCTTCTCAGGGACCTAGTCGAAGAAGGATATGAAGTCACAGCCGGAGTCCTCAACGTTATGGATTCGGACTTCGAGAAAGCCGATTTCTTGGACATAGAAACGGTCACTGAAGCTCCTTTCTCCTCGATTTCGGAAAGAGCGCACGAGAAAAACCTCCAGATGATCAAAGATTCTGATATCCTGATCGTGACGGATTTCCCGGTTGGAGAGGGAAATAGAAAGAATATAGAAGCCGTAGAAGAATGCGTTAGAAAGTACGAGAAAGAGGTTATACTGATCGATCCAAGAAATATTGCGGAAAGAGATTACACGGGTGACGACACGGGCTCGAGAACGTACCAAGACATCATGGGAGGAAAGGGTGTATACGGTGTGGATTCAACGGAAAAAGTGTTCAGAAGGCTTTAAAAACACGCCAAAGGGATAAAAGATAAATATCCCTATCATCTTGGATTAGATGCACATTAATAATAAATGTGCAGTAAATAAAATAAATGAGGTGTAAGTAAATGAGTGAAGATGTAGGAGTTTCTCCCCCTGTCGAAGAAGGGGAAACGTACAAGGTTAAAATAGAAGATATTGGGAAGGAAGGAGACGGAGTCGCTAAGGTAGAGAACTTCGTAGTCTTTGTTCCCGAGACGGACGTCGGCGACGAAGTAGAGATAGAGATCACTAGAGTGCTACGAACCCTCGCTTTCGGCGAAGTGGTAGATCGAGACGTCGAGGTCGATGAAGAAATCGAAGAAGAGATCGAAGAGGACGAAGACATAGAAGATGTTGACGAGACTCCTGAAGTCGAAGAGGTTACCGTTGACGAGATCGAATTAGAGTAAATAATCGTGGGTCTGTTCTCACGATCAAAACCTTTTTACTTTTCTATTGTTTTTACATTCTATGGATGCTTATCTAACTGTCTTCGGCCATACCGCACTTGACGTCTTACTCCGGGTCCCAAAGTTGCCAGAAAATGATTCTTCAATAGCCGTGGATAAAAAGACTACGAGATATGGGGGCACGGCAGCCAATATTGCTCGAGCCTCCGCCGAGATGGACGTAGAGGTTTCTCTCGCATCTTTTGTAGGAGACGATTTCCCTGACGATTATCATAATGCGCTGAAAAACTCAGGAGTATCTTTACAAGGCTTAAAAGAGATGACTGGATTCGATACTCCACGCTGCTGGATAGTAAACGATGCCGAGGGTAATGAGATAACAATAATAGATCAGGGTGTGATGAAAGAAGCTCCAAAATTCGATCCCCCAACAGAAATTATAGCTGGATCTGATGTCTTACATATCGGCACAGGGAAGCCGGGCTATTACAAAAAGGTGTATGAAGCTGTCGATTTAGACGGAAAGATGGTGGTTTTCGACCCGGCACAAGAATTAGAATATATGTATGAACCACCGATCTTCAAAGATCTCCTCCAGTTGAGCGACTGTTTTTTCTGCAACTCTAAAGAAAAAGATGTTGCTCTGAGCTACCTCAGTGTAGATTCAGTAGAGGCAATTCTTGAACAGTTCGATCTGAAGATGACATTGGTTACTAAGGGGGGTAAGGGAAGTGAATTGTATCTCGAGAGTGAAAATATGCATATCCCAGCCTACGAACCAAAAAACTTCGTCGAAGCAACCGGCGCCGGCGACGCTTTTAGAGCAGGCTTCTACGCGGCCTTATACAGAGATTGCTCCATAGAAGAGGGCTGCCGAATCGGCTCCGCTAGAGCCTCCTTCGCTCTAGAACACCCAGGTTCTCAAGAACACATGGTCGGATGGGATGATGTCATCGCAAGGAAAGAGGAAAAGTCAACATAATTTATTAATACTTGCGTAATTATAATGGATATAAAAGGTGACAGGTTGATCGAGCGAAAAGAGTGTTTGAAAGCCCTAGAGAGGATGAGTCGGAAGAAATTCGAAAAAGTCTGTATAGACCTCCTTGAAAATATGGGTTTTAGTCTCTCCGACGTTAAATCTTTTTCTGGGGATATCCTAGCCGAAGGGTCGATAGAAAAAGAAGAGAGGGCGGAAGATTATGTGATCAAATGTACTCGGTCAGGAGATGAGATCTCAGGAGAATTAGAAAGCTTAGAGGATAAACTCTCGCTAAAGAATAAAGGATTATTGCTAACCACAAGATCACTAGACTCCAAGAAAGAGGGAAATCAGAGGATCGAGCTAGCCGGAGGGGACAAATTTTACCGTTTGCTTGATAAATTCGGCCTTCTATCAGATATAAAAAGAGAGTCTATGGAAAAAGAAAAAAGAGTCGAAGGCGAGCTGATCGAGAAAGGAGACCGGTACCTTTCGAAAGGAGATTATAAGAAGGCTCTAGAATCTTATGAGGAGGCCATCTCTGAAGGCAATAATCCAGCTCTCGCGTTCTTCAAGAAAGGAAAGATATTCTTCGAAAAAAACAGTTTAGAAGAAGCCGTAGAAGCTTTTCAAGATTCTCTAGATCTGGATCCAGAAAATCCCGACGCATGGAACTTCCTCGCCAAATCATATTATGAGAGAGGAAAAAAGGAGAGAGCATTAGAGATCTACGATAAGGCCTTAGATTATGATGAAGACCATCTCGAAGCTTGGAGGGGTAAGGGAAGAACCTTATTCGAATTGGAGATGTATGAGGAAGCCGTTCTATGTTTTGAAAGGATATTGGAGGTCGAACCTAAAGATGCGAAGGCTTGGAACAATAAAGGCCTCTGTCACCTGAGAAAAGAAGAGTACAAAGAGGCTCTTGAATCTATCAATAACGCTCTGTCGATCCAACCCGATTTCGAACAGGCCTTGTTGAACAAAGCTCTAGTATTTGAGAAACTGGAAAAACTCGAACAGGCTCTCACCGTCTCCGAAAAATTGATCGATTCTAGTCCGAAAAAAGCAGAATATCATTACATTAAAGGAGCATATTTAGAACAACTCGAAAGACCAAAAGAGGCATGGGACTCTATCCAGAGAACCCTTCAGCTAGATCCCAATCACGAAAGGGCTCAGGAACTACAATTCATACTCCAAGAAAAACTGGGAAAAACGGATGATCAAGCGGTCGTGGAGAACGGCCGTCCGAGTATAACGTCGGAAGATATAGAGGAAGAGATCGGGTTGGAGAAAAAGGAAGAAGATGATAAAATAAGATTGAAACCGAAAGGCGAAGGAAAATTTGAGCTGGAGATCGAGGATAACGAGAAGCAATTGAAGGAACTTCGGAAGAAAAAAGAGGAGTTAGAGAGCGCTCTTGAGGATAGAAAGAAGGAAATAGCAGAGCTTTCAGAAGAGCTGGAAAAAACGAAAAAAGAGAAACAAAAGAAAGAAAAACGCATAGAAGAAGAAATCGAGAAGAAAGGAGAGAAAGTGAAAGAGCTGAGCGGCAAACAGAGTGAATTCAAAAGTGAGCTAGAGGAGAAAAAGAGAAGGATCGAGGAACTCAAGAAGAAGAAAGACGAACTGAAAGATAAAGTTCAAGAGATGGAAGGAAAAGAGATCGAAAAAGAGGAGATCGAAACTACGATAGAGGAGAAAGAACAGGAGATAAAAGAGTTGGCGGGAGAGAGAGAAAGCCTAAAAAGTAAGGTGCTAGAAAAAAAGGAGGAGATAGACCAGTTGAAAGTGGAAAAGAAAGATCTACAAGAAAAATTACGATCCCTGGAGAAGGAGGTTGAAGAGAAAGAAGAATTGGAGAAAAAAGTGGAAAAGAAAGATAAGATGATCAAATTTTTAAAATATAAATTGAAAGGGAGAGATGAAAAATTAAAAAAGATGAGGGAGGATAAGAAGGAGCTCGAAAACAAGGTTTATCGTCTTCAAAGAGAAAGTGAGGAGACGGGGGAAGAGGAAATAGCCGAATTTGAATACGAAGGGAGAGGTAAGGATCGTAGAAAGATAAACGAAGCTTTGATGCTCTGGAAGATGGACGAGGAAAGCGATGCACTCGATCAGGCTCCAAAAGTGGACAACAGGAAAGCCTTGAATTTGATGGGATGCGCTTTCTATGCTGATGGAGATCTCAGTTCCGCCGAAGATATGTTTTTAGATGCTAGGCCTTCCGTATTGGCGGATATGAATCTTGAAGAAATTTATTTCGATTCAGAAGAATACGAAAAAGCCGTAGAATCAATCGAGGTATCAAAGAAAAGGGAATTCTTAGAAAATCTCGTACAGGTCTGGGAAAGAAAAGGCGAAACTCTGAGGAAAGATGAGAAATACGATTCCGCGATAGATTGTTACAAAAAGGCCCAAGATTTGGAAGCCGAACATCTAATAGATTTTATCATTGCTAAAGTTAGGTGTGAGGTCGAATCTGAAGATCTAGAAAAAGGAATAGATATCCTAGAGTCCTTAGATCATAAAGAAAAACACCCGGCCATATTGAACATGTTGGGCGTGTTTTATTACCTTTCTAGACGGTATGAAGACAGTATAGGATCACTCGAAAAAGCTGCGGATTATGATTTGTTCGTACATCATAACAACTTTGGATGTTCCCGATTCCAACTTGAAAGGTATGATGAGGCCCTCGATTCATTTGAGACCGCTCTAAGTTTGAAGTCCGACGATCTCGTTGTTTTAAATAATATCGGTTTCTGTCAGCTTGAAAAAAATATGTTAGAGGCCGCAGTAGAGACCTTCAAAAGAGCTATAGAAATAGATGAAAAGGATCCTGTTGGTTGGTTCAATAAAGGTATAGTTCTCAAGAGATTGGAAAGAGAGGGGTGGAAAGATCCGATTGAAAAAGCCGTAGGGTTGGACCCGGATTTTGAAGCAGCGGAGAGGATGTTAGAAAGTTGAGATGCGGTTGCCGGGATTTGAACCCGGGCTACAAGCTTGGGAAGCTTGGGTCCTAACCAGTC